>PNJQ01000046.1 GCA_013821985.1 Opitutus sp. | reverse complement strand
GGAGAACAACGCCGCGGGCGGCTGCTTGTCCATCAGCGCGAACATCTGTTCGCCCTTGGCGCGAACGGCGGCTTCAATCTTCGGATCGGGGGTGAGGAATTGAGTCATGGGAGAGGGGAATGGGATGTCGTCATAGTCTCCGACGCAGCCCGGCCCGCAATGGACGGGCAGGCCGAAAAGCGGGGCTTAACCGGTTCTAATGGCAGAAAAACCCGAATCTTCTCGCCGCTTGCCAACGGGGCGCGAGCGGCATCGGATGACCGACGCACACACGATGGCTTCGTTCGCACGCGTCTCTCCATGAAATGTCTCGGCCTCATCGGCGGTATCGGCTGGGAATCGACCGCTCTCTATTATCGGCTGATCAACGAGTCGGTGCGCAGCCGATTCGGCAGCCTCTACTCGGCGCGGCTGCTGATCAACAGCCTCGAGTTCCAGGCGCTCGACTCGCTCGTGAAGGAGAACCGCTGGAACGACGCCGGCGCGGTCCTCGCCGACGCCGCGCGCACCCTCGAAAAAGCCGGGGCCGACGGCATCGTGATTTGCTCGAACCTGATGCACTACGTGGCGGAGCACGTGGAGGCGGCAGTCGATATCCCGTTGCTGCACCTGGGTGACGCAGTGTTGAAAGAACTTCGCGCCGCCCGCGTCTCGCACGTCGGATTGCTCGGCACACGCTTCACGCTCGAACACGATTTTCTCCTCCAGCGTCCGCCTGCCGGGCCGCAATCCGGGCGTCCGCGCAAGCCCATCAACGTTCTGCTGCCGCACGAGGGCGATTTCGCGGAACTCGACCAGATCATCTACGGCGAGGTTTGTCGCGGCATCGTGCGCGAATCGTCGCGCGAGACATTGTTGCGGCTTGGCCGGCAGCTTCGGGCGCAAGGCGCCCAGGGGATCGTGCTCGGTTCGTCCGAACTCGGTTTGCTGCTCAAACCCGACGATTTTGCCGAGCCGATCTTCGACAGCACCGAGGTGCACGCGCTCGCGGCTGCAAAATGGCTGATCGACGGCAAACTTCCCATGGGCCGGGCCGGCGCCATGCCGGCGGAAACAGGCTCGCGACCCTCGAAACGTTCTGCGACTTCACGGCCTGACCATGGGTAATCGCGACAGTTGGGCCGGTGTCTTTCCTGCGGCCGATAAACTCGGTTTAGTCGCTTGTTTCCAAGCGCTTAAAATGAGCGAAGTTTCTGCAACTTCGCGGGGTCATGGAGGGTTTTCCACGTGAATGACGGACCTTCAGTGCAAACTAAACCAGAGGGGATGACGGTCCCCACCGATTTCACCACTTTCATGCGCAATTACCAAGACATGGTCTATTCCACCGCTGTGCGGCTCGTGAACAACGAGGCGCAGGCGGAGGACATTGCGCAAGACGTGTTCCTCAAGGCGCACGAACACTGGGCCAACCTGCAGGGCAGCCCGACCGCCGGCGGCTGGCTCAAGACCGTCGCGACCAATCTCTCGATCAATCATATCCAACGCTACAAGAAGCGCTGGAGCTTTTTCTCCGACCTCGTGCACAAGGACGACGACGGGGAGCGCGAGGTCGAGTTCGCCGCGCCGGATACCTTCTTCAGCGAAATGGATGCCGCCGAGCGCCGCGAGCGGCTCGAGGACGCGCTCGATAAACTGCCCGAACACCAACGCGTGCCGCTCGTCCTCTTCCACTTCGAAGAGATGCCTTACGAGGACATTGCGAAGAAACTTCACGTCTCCCTGAGCAAGGTGAAGACCGACATCCTCCGCGGCCGCGAAGCGCTCGCGAAGATTCTCATCCGCCGCGGCGCTTCCCACGAAGCTTTCCAACCCTGAGGACGCCATGAAAAACAATCCGCAAAAGCTGTCCCCCGAGGAACTGGAAAAACTCGTCCACCGCGAGCTGCGTGCGCTCCCGCCGCGTCAGGCTCCGGCCGGTTTCGAAGCGCGTTTTCAGGCGAAACTCGCCGCCCGCGAGGCGCAGGCCGCGCTCTCGCCCGAAAAACTCGAACACCTCGTCCATCGCGAACTGCGGGCCCTTCCGCTGCGCCCCGCGCCGCGCACGCTCGAAGCGCGCGTTTTCGCCGCCATCGAAGCCCGGAATTCCATTCCGTGGTGGCACAAGAGCTGGAGCTACTGGCCGATGGCGATGCGCGCTGTCTTTGCGGCCATCGCCACCATCTTTGCCGGCGCCGGCGTCGCCGGGTGCTACGCGCTGTTCTCGGGCGCCGATGCCACCGCCGCCACGGCAGCCGCCACTGAGCGCCTCGGCATCTTCGTGCAGCTTTATCACGCCGCGACGTGGATCTTCGATTTCGCCGCCTACCTTTTGGCGAGCATTCCGCCCCTGTGGCTCTACGGCGGTCTCGCCTTCGCCGCGACGATGTATGTTGCGCTCTTTGGTCTCGGCGCCGCGGCCTACCGCACGCTCTACCGCTCCAATTGATTTCCTCCATGAACCAGAATCGTTCCCCCTTGCTTTCCCTCTGGCTTGCGCTCGCGCTGGCAATCCTGCCGGCGCTCCGTGCGCAGGAGGCTCCGCCCGCGACCCCCGCGGCGCCGGAGAAACCCGCCACTGAACAGGTCCCGCCTGCCGCGCCTGAAGAAAAGATGGCTGCGCAGGATGCGGACAAGGCCGCCGCGCCCGCGACGGACGCTGCCGCCGTCGAACCCTCCGAGGCCGATGCGCCAATGCGTGATCTCGCGCCCGCGGCGGACGCCGACGCGAAGCCCAAGGCGAAATCCTCGAAGCGCACGCGCCGCGAACGCAGCCTGACTTACGACAAGAGCGTCGATGGCCCGCCGTTCGGCAGTCACCAAGTGCCCGCCGGCCAGACTTGGCGTGAAGCCGTCTCCGTTTTCGGCGACACGCAAGTCGACGGCACCGTCGCCGACGCCGCGGTCTCCGTGTTCGGCAACACCACCGTCAATGGCACCGTCCGCGGCGAAGCCGTCTCCGTGCTCGGCACGACCACGATCAACGGCAAGGTCGACGGCGTGGCCGTAGCCGTCCTCGGCGATCTCGTGCTCGGGCCCAACGCCGAAGTGGGCGACCAAGTCGTGGTTGTCCTCGGCAAATTGACGCGCTCTCCTGGTGCCATTACGCATGGCGGCGTGCAGGAAATCGGCGGCTTCGGTCCCTTCCAGGAATTCGAATGGCTCCGTGTCTGGATCGTGAAGTGCGTCCTCTGGGGCCGCCCGCTCGCGTTCGGCGAAAACCTCGGCTGGGCGTGGGGCGTTGCCGGCATCTTCCTCGTGTTCTACATGCTGCTCGCGCTGCTCTTCCCGCGCGGCATCGAACGTTGCGCCGAAGCACTCGAACAGAAGCCGGGCAACACGATCCTCGCCGCGCTGCTCGCGACGCTGTTGACGCCGATCCTGATCGTGCTCCTCGCGATCACCGGCATCGGCATCATTCTCATTCCGTTCATCGTGGCCGGCATTTTCTTTGGCACGCTGTTCGGCAAGGCCGCGGTCTTCGCCTGGTTCGGTCGGCGTGTGACGCACCTCTTCGGAGACGGCGCGCTGAAGCACGCCGTGTTTGCGGTGATGTTCGGCGGCATCATGGTGTCCTTGCTCTATGTGATTCCGTTCCTCGGTTTTCTCCTCTGGAAACTCTTCGGCATTCTCGGTCTCGGCATGGTCGTCTACGTGCTCATCTCCTCGATGAAGCGCGAAAAGCCCGCCGTGCCCGCTCCGGTGGCGCCGGCTCCGCCGGGCACCGCCGCAGCGGCCGCGATGCCGCTGGGCGCGACGAGCGCCGGCTTCGGCGCCGCCACTCCCGTAGCCGAACCTCCTCCGGCGTTCAGCGCTGCGCCGGCGCCGATCATCTCCGCGGCCACGACGCTGCCGCGCGCTGGCTTCTGGATCCGTTTCGCCGCGGCGTTCCTCGATTTCATCATGATCGCAATCGCCTTGGCGATCATCGACGCGATGGATCGCGGCCCGGGGCCGTTGTTCCTCGTGCTCGCCGCCTACAGCGCTGCGATGTGGAAATTCAAGGGCACGACCATCGGTGGCGTGGTTTGCGGTCTGCGCGTCGTGCGGCTTGACGATCGTCCGATTGACTGGGGCGTCGCCATCGTGCGCGCGCTGTCGGCCTTTCTCTCGTTTTTCATGCTCGGCCTGGGCTTCATCTGGGTCGCCTTCGACAACGAGCGCCAGAGCTGGCACGACAAGATCGCCGGCACGACCATCGTGAAAGTGCCGAAGGGCACGCCGCTCATCTGACGCCGTGCGGACGGGCGTTCTCCGTCCGCCAACCACCAAATCGATTTCGCCATGATCACGTTACTCACCTTTTTCGCCTGGTGCGTCTTGTTCGTGCTCTGCTGGCCGCTCGCGCTGCTGGCGTTGGTGCTCGCGCCGTTCGTCTGGCTGATCGCGCTGCCGTTCCGGCTCGCGGGGGCGGCGATCGGGGGAGTGCTGGCGCTGGTGAAAGCGTTGTTTTTCCTGCCCGCCCGCCTGCTGGGTGGACGGACCTGATCCGGGCATTGGACCGGGTTGCATCCCGGCCCGTTAACCTGGATTTCGGGGCTGACAGCGGCGCGCCGACCGCCGATAGCTAGGCGCCTCATGGCATCTCCACTGGTCGGTATCATCATGGGCAGCTCGTCGGATTGGGAGACGATGCAGCACGCCGCCGCGCAACTCGAAGCGCTCGGTGTTCCCTACGAGAAGCGCGTCGTCAGCGCCCACCGCACGCCGAAGCTCATGGTCGATTACGCGGAATCGGCGGAGCGCCGCGGCCTGAAATTCATCATTGCCGGCGCTGGCGGGGCGGCGCACTTGCCCGGCATGACGGCCTCGCTCACGACGTTGCCCGTCCTCGGCGTGCCGGTGGAATCGAAGACGCTCAAGGGTCTCGACTCACTGCTCTCAATCGCCCAGATGCCCGGCGGGGTGCCGGTTGCGACCTTTGCGATCGGCAAGGCCGGCGCAATCAACGCCGCACTCTTCGCCGCGTCGCTGCTGGCCCAGTCCGACGCGAAGACGCAGCGCGCGTGGAATAAATTCCGCGCCGCTCAGACCAAGAGGGTGCTGAAAACGAAGCTGCCCTGAATTTTTGACACAGAGACAGAAAGAGGAACATAGAGAGCACGGAGGATTGGGTTGAAAGGCTCTGTGTTCTCTGTGTCTCTCGGATTTTCCTCTGTGACCAAAGCTCCTCTTCCTCCCGGAAAAACCATCGGCGTGCTCGGCGGCGGCCAGCTCGGTCGCATGTTGGCCCACGCGGCGACGCGTCTCGGTTATCGCGTCCACGTCTTCGAGCCGCAAGTGAACTGCCCGGCGGGCGCCGTCGCGCACAAGGAAGTTAACGCGTCCTACGAAGATCTGGAGGCGCTCGCCGCTTTCGCGCGCGAGTGCGACGTCGTGACCTACGAATTCGAAAACGTCCCCGCCGCGCCGCTGAAGCACATCGAGTCGCTCACCCAGTTGCGTCCGCACTGGAGCGTGCTCGAAACGACGCAAAATCGCTCGCGCGAGAAGCGCTGGCTGCGCGACCACAAGTTTCCGCACGCGCGCTTTGCCGAGGTGGCGGCGGGCGGCGATCTCGCCGGTGGCATCCGCGAAGTGGGTGTGCCGTGCGTCGTGAAGACCGCGGACTTTGGCTACGACGGCAAGGGCCAGCTCAAAGTGATGACCGAGGACGATGTGCCCGCCGCGCTCGCTCGCTTCGCGACACAACCGGTCGTGATCGAACAGTTCGTCCACTTCGCTTGCGAGGTGTCAGCGGTCGTCGCGCGCTCGCAGAGCGCAGCCGTGCGCGTGTTTCCGATTTCAGAAAACATTCACACGAATCACATCCTCGATTTCTCCATCGTGCCGGCGCGCGTTTCGCCCGAAGTCTTGGCCAAGGCGGAGAAGCTCGCGCGACTCATCGCCGAGCGCATCGACCTCGTCGGCGTGATGGGCGTCGAAATGTTCGTCACACGTGATGGCGACGTGCTCGTCAACGAGCTCGCCCCGCGCACGCACAACAGCGGCCATTACACCATCGACGCGTGCATGACCTCGCAGTTCGAGCAGCAGGTGCGCGCGATTTGCGGACTGCCGCTCGGTGCCGTGACGCTGCTTTCGCCCGTCGTGATGGTGAACATCCTCGGCGACGCGTGGAAAAACGGCGAACCGAAGTGGGACGCGTTGCTCGCGCAGCCAAACGTCCGCCTGCACCTCTACGGCAAGGCGGACCCGCGCCCCGGCCGCAAGATGGGCCACTTCACCGTCACTGCGCGCGACGCCAACATGGCGTTCGAGTTCGCCGAGAAATACAAAGGCCGGCTCACGAGCTAACGCCGGGCCGGCTTCGGCTCTCGACGCGGACCCGTCATCGACGGAGGGCCGCCGCCGCTGTGCGGAACCGCGCGAGTTTTGCCGCGAGAAGTCCGTCGGTCGCGACGAATGTGTTGTCGATCACCCATCGCCAGGAGCCGTCCCGCTGGCGTTTCCACATCGTGAAGTAGGCGCCCTCCGCGGGCGCGGAATTCGGGGCCGTGCGGCCGTGCCACAGTCCAAACGAGTAGCCGAGATCGCCGGAGCTCGCGACTTCGGCGTGGAGAGGTTCGCGCGAGGCGCCGGTGCGCGGCTGAGCGCGAAGCACGGTGGCGACCTGGGGCTGGCCGTAAGCGGCGAGATCGAGGGAGAACGCGTCGCTGGCTGCGGCCGCGATGAACGCTTCCGAAAATTCGGAAGTGCGCCCAAGGCTCTCATCAAGAGCCAGCAATTCGCGCGCGCCAGCCGCGGCGCCACGAGCATCGGGCGCGAGGAGAGCGTCGTCCATGGGTGCGGATTTCGCCGCCGCGACCACCGCGGCCACCGCGTCGGGCGTGGAGGGACCGCCGGCATCGAGCACGAATTTCCACGTGCCGTCCGCTTGTTGGCGCCAGACGGTGAAAGTGAAACCCTCGGCGTTCCGCGGCTGGCCTTCGGGCGTGGTGAGACCCGTGACCCAGGAACTGCCCCAGATGTAACCGAAATCGCCGGAGCGTGCGATGTCGCCGAACACCGGTTCCCAATAGGTGGCGACGCCCGGCCGGCGCGGGCGATTCGGGAGTTTCGCGCGCGCGGTCGCGCGGTCCGGAAATACATCCCCGCTGAAAACACTCGGCTCCGCCATGAACGTCGTGAATCCCACATAGCCGCCTTCCTTCACCACGAGCGCGCAGAAGTCGCGCTCGGTCTGTTTCATCGCTTCAATCAGCGCGGCGCGGTCGTCGGTGCAGCGCGCGGTCACCGCACCAAGACTCGCGATGGCGAACACGATGAAAATGACGCGTCGATGCATGCGACGAAATTCAGCCCCCGCAGCTCGCGTCCAAGGGGAATACGATTTCCCGCACCAAAAACGCGTTCGCGGCGTGGTGTCGCGCGCTCACGCGAAAACAAAAAAGCGCGACCCGGTGAGGTCGCGCGACATGGGCCAATTTTAGTTGGCCGGCTTCGGCGCCGGCGGCGGGCCGGGCGGGCGGTCGGGCGCGCCGGTGTCCATCACGTAGCGCCACGAGCCGTCGGGCTGGCGTTTCCAGATGCTGAGGAACCAGCCCTGGCCGACCCGCTCCCGGCCGTCGGGGCCGGGACCGCGCATTTCGTAGCGACCATAATTGTAGCCGAGCGAGCCGTCGTCGGACACGTCGGTGAAATAGGCCGACCAAGTGAGTTTCGCGCCGGGGGGAAACGCGCCCATGCGTTCGCGCACGGCGGCGGGCCCCCGGAATTTGCGCGGGTCGGTGTCGATGAATGCCACGTCGGGCGCCGCAAAATGCTCGAACGCGGCGAGCACGCCTTTTTCCTGCGCCATGGCGGAGAATTGGTCCTCCATCGCGATGAGTTCCTTCTTGAGTTGTTCCTTGTCCACCGCTGCGGAAACGGCAGTGGCGCCAAGCAGAACAGCGGCGAGCGTGAGCCAAGTTTTCATGGCGCTGATTGTCCAGGTCGGTGGCAGGGGAACGAGTGCGATTCGACGCGTGGAGAGTGGTGCAAGACGAGGCGTGTCATCCGCCCGGTGAAAATCGCTTAGGCCGCCGGCAACACCAAGCCGCGACACTCGCCGAGACCGATACGGCGCGCGCCGGCGCGCTCAGCGTAACCGCGGAAGATCACCTCGTCGCCGTCGGCGAGAAATTTGCGCTCCTCACCGTTCGGCAGGCGCAGCGGGTCGGTGCCGCGCCAGGTGTATTCGAGCAGACACCCGCGCGAATCGCGCGACGGACCGGACACTGTGCCGCTGCCGATGAGATCGCCGGGCGAGAGATTGCAGCCGTTGCTCGCGTGGTGCGCGAGCATCTGGCCCAGCGTCCAATACATCGTGTTGAAGTTGCCGCGCGAGATGCGGTGCGCCCCCTCGCCGGCCAGGCGCATCTTGGCGGTGAGCAACCAGACTTCGAGAGTCACCTCGAGGCCGCCGTGCGCGGCGTCGTCGTGATCGACGAGGTAGGGCAGGGGTGCCGGATCGCTGGCGGGACGCGCGAGTGCCGGCGCGCGGAAGGGCGCGAGCGCCTCGAACGTGACGATCCACGGCGACAGCGACGTCGCGAAATTTTTCGCAAGGAACGGGCCGAGCGGCTGGTATTCCCACGTCTGCAGGTCGCGCGCGGACCAGTCGTTCAACAGCGAGACGCCGAACAATTGCGCGGGCGCGGACGCCAGCGGGATGCGTTCGCCGAGCGCGTTGCCTGGCCCGACGAAGGCGCCGAGCTCGAGTTCGTAATCGAAATTTTTGCACGGACCGAACACGGGCTCGGGCGCGTCGGCTGGTTTGAGCTGGCCGTGCGGGCGGCGCACAGGCGTGCCGCTCACGACGAGTGACGACGCGCGACCGTGGTAGCCGATCGGGATCCACTTGTAATTCGGCAGGAGAGGATTGTCGGGGCGGAGCATCGAGCCGACGTTCGTGGCGTGGTGAATCGACGCGTAGAAATCCGAGTAGTCGCGCGTGCGCGCGGCGAGATGCATCGTGGCGTTGCGCTGCGGCACGAGGCAGGCTTCGACGCGGCTGCGTGGTTCGCCGGTCGGACCCGAATCGGCGCCGAGCAGCTCGCTGAGGCGCGCGCGAAGTTCAGACCAAGCCCCCGCGCCGGCGGCCATGAGCGCGTTCAGGGTGGGTTCCTGGCAGGCGCCCGCGACGCTCGCCGGCAGCAGACCGGCCGTCGCGGCGGCGTGGAGATCGAGGATCTTGTCGCCGATCGCGACGCCGAGGTGCGGGGTGCGATGGCCATTGGCGGTAGTGAATGCGCCGTAGGGCAGGTTTTGCAGCGGGAAGTCGGCGTCCGGCACGTTGGCCGAATCGATCCAGCTGCGGCGCGCGGCGTCGTGGGTGGAGTTGAGCGTCAGAGCCATGAATTTTGTCGGAGGCCTTCGAGAGGTTCGGTGAACGAGCATGAGCCGAACGAGCGGCAGAAATTTTTCCGCGTGGCCGCGAGTTGGTCTGCGGTGAAGCGATGACCGCGCCACGCGACGAACTCCGGTGTGACGTTGAACGCGCGAGCTTCGCTTTCTTCGAGCAGCGCGAGCGCGTCCGCTTCGATGCCGCCGGTGTGGATGAGCGTGGCGGTGAGAAAGACGTTGAGAAAACCGAACATCCGCCCGCTCGGCGCGTTCGCTTCGTAGGTGAGACGGAATTCGCCGCGCAACGGATGATGCAAGCCGGCGGTGGCCTTCAGCATGACGCCGGCATCGTGACAGGCGCGAAGAAAATTCACGACGTCGCGCGCGGCGGGAAACGCTTCCGGCGTCACGCCGCCCGTGCGCAATTTTGCGCCGCGGCCGGTGGAGCGCACGGCGGCGAGCAGCGAAGCGAGTTCGGGTGAATTCGGCGCGAGTTCGACCCAGGCTTCGACGATGGGTGGCAGCGAGGAGACGGCGCGCAACACTTCGGCGGCAGTCGCGGCTTTGGTTTCGACGGAGACGATGCGCGCGTCGGCGTGGCGGGAGTTAAAGGCGTGAATGACATCCCAGTCCGCAGCGGAATCGGGGCCGCCGATCACGCTGAGCCGCCAGCCGCGCGTTTGTTCGCCCGGGAGTTGCGCGTAGGCGGATTCGAATTCGCCGAGGCGTGCGAGCGGAACGATGAAGCGCCCGAGCAGGGAGCGGTCCGGTCCGGTGAGGTAGCGGGCGTAGGCCCACACCGCGTCGGGCATCGTGAGCTTCGCCGGCGGGAATAGGCCGGCGTAGTCGATGAGCGAATCGAGCAACGGTGCGAGCGCGGACATGCTCCGCCACGGTTGGCGGCGTGGCGGCGCGAGTCAACGGGGCAGGCGGCGAAACGCCCCGATTGGAGCACCCGCTTCGCGCCGGAAGCGGCGACTGTGTTGGTGCGAACGGACCATGCCGAGTGAGGCGGGCTGGTTGCCCGCAACGTTCGTCGCCGTCAGTTCGCCGGGCGACCGGCTGCTACGTTCGCGCGAGCAGGAATCGCGGCGGGGTCAGAGGTGTTGCGCGAGAAACGATTCGAGCCGGCGATAGAATCGCAGGCGGGCCTGCTCGTGGTCGAAGCCGTGGCCTTCATCGGCTTCGATGAGCACTTCATAGGGTTTGTTGAATTGCTTGAGCTTTGGCTCGAGGCGGCGCCAGTGCTTGATGTCGATGCGCGGGTCGTTGAATCCGTAGGCGTGCAGCGTGGGCACGCGGATGCGATCAACGAAATTCACGGGCGAGCGCGCGAAAAGGTGGTCTTTGTCGTCTCCGACCCAATCGCGGTAGAAAATCTCGCTCGCGCGGCCGCCGTTGCGGTGGCCCCAGCTCGTGATAAGCCCGAGGTCGGAAGCGCCGACGTAGTTGACGGCGCAGCGGTAGAGTTCCGGCGTGAACGTGACGCCGGCCAGCGCGGCGTAGCCGCCGTAGCTGGCACCGTAGATGGCGACGCGTTGCGGATCGGCGATGCCCTGCGCGATCGCCCAGCGGACGCCGTCGGTAAGGTCGTCCTGCATTTTCCCGCCCCACTCGCGTTTGCCTGCCTCGAGGAATTTTTGGCCATAACCGCCGGAGCCGCGGTAATTGATCTGCAGCACGGCGTAGCCGCGGCTGGCGAGAAATTGCGCTTCGGAGTTGAAGCCCCAGGTGTCCCGAATGCCGAACGGGCCGCCGTGCGGATTGACGATGAGCGGGGCGGGGCGGCTTTCGAAGCCCGCCGGCCGCGTGAGATAGCCGTGGATGACGAGTCCGTCGCGCGCGGTGAACTGGATCGATTCCATCGGGCGCATCCGCGCGGGATCAAGGTGTCGGTTGACCTGGCCGAGTTTCATGAGGCGCGGCGCGCGCAGATCGAGGATGTAGTAGGTGCCCGGGTCGCGATCGCTCGTGGCGAGAACGACGAGAATTTTTTCGTCCGCGGAGCGGCTGACGACGACATTGCGGGTGCCCGGCAGCGTGGCGTCGATTTGCACCTGCAACCGCGCGCGGCCGGCGTCGAACCAGTGGACGCGCGGGCGATCGGCGAGGTAAGCCACGCCCTGCAGGTGACTGAAATCGTGCGAGGTGACGATGCCGGTGATCTCGCCCTCCGGCGGAGTGAAGACCGGCTCGCTCAGCTGACGCGTGCGGACGTTGAGCGTGTGCAGCGCGGCCTTGTCTCCGGTGGGGTTCGCGAGGAGATAGAGCGTCTCGTTGTCGGCGGCGAATTCGAGAAACTCCCACTCGGGTTCCTGCTCGGGAAATTCCGCGACGCGCACGAAACGGTCGGCGGTCTCGGCGCGGACCTCGAAGACGACTTTGTTGTTCTCGAACCGCGAGCGTGCGAGGACGCGGCCCTGGTTGTCGGCGACGCGCGAGCGCACTTCCTCGCTTCCGCCGTAGAAGGATTCGACGAGCTGGCGCGCGCCGGTGCGCGCATTCAGCTTCCAGATGCCGACGGTGTTGGAGGCGATCTCCTTGTTGCCGACGATGAGAAAGCGCTCGGGGTCGTTCCGCAGCTCGTCGATGATGAACGCCCAGTTGGCGAGGTCGGCGTAACGCTCCCGGTAGGATTCGGCGAGCCGCACGACCTTGCGCTGGCTGATGCCGATGGAGCGCAGGGCGGGGAACTCATTGCCGCCGTAGTCGCCGCCATAGACGATGCGATCGTCTCCCTTCCAGAAGAAGAAGTCGATGTTCTCGTCCTTGGCCATGACGAGCGGTTCGGTTTTCCCAGTCGTGAGCGACATGAGGGCGATGCCGACCTTGCCGGAGCCGAGCGTGGTGAGGAACGCGAGGTGTTGTCCGCCGGGCGAGATCTCGACCGAGCGCAGATCCGGCTCGGCGAAGAAATGTTCGGGCGAAGGCAGCGCGTCCGCGGCGAACAGCGTGGGCGGGAGGAGGAATCCGCCCAGCAGGGAGCCGAGCGCGAGACGAACGGAACTGGAACGTAGCATAGTGTGGCCCCCCTCATGGAGCGCGTCCGGGCGCGGCGGGGCAAGTGCAGATCGCGTCCGCGACGGAGTTCGTTCGTGAACAGCGGTTCGCAAAATCGGGATTGAATGAGGCGGGGCGAGCTGCTCTATACGGTATCTGAATTCAGCCGGGTCACCCGGTGAGTTCACCAACACAACACAACATAACTGAACGAACTATGAACTCCTCCCCAAGGAAGTCCTTGGCGGCGTTTGCCCTTGTTTTGGGCACCGCAGCCATGGTTACCCAGGGTTACGCCCAATCGGCGGCCCCTGGTGCTGAAGAACAAGTCCTGAAGCTCGAGAAATTCGAGGTGACGGGCTCCTACATCCCCGTGGCGGGCACCGCCACCGCCATCCCGGTCACCACCTTCACGGCCGAAGCGATCGCCGACACGGGTGTCACGACCAATGTGCTCGAAGTTCTCCGCAAGGCTGCCCCGCAATTCATGGGCAACGGAAACCTCGGCAACACCAACGCCAACATCAGCTCCGGGGCGACCGGCGGCGGCTCGCAGCTCGCGTTCCGCAATACCCAGACGCTCGTGCTGATCAACGGCCGCCGCTCCGCCTACGCTCCGATCGCCTCCTCCGGTGGCAATCAGTTCGTCGACGTCAACATGATCCCGCTCTCCGCCATCGCGAAGATCGAGGTTCTGCAGGACGGCGCGTCCGCCATCTACGGCACCGATGCGGTCGCCGGCGTGGTGAACATCATCATGAAGTCCGATTTCAAGGGAATGGAAGTCGGCCTCCGCTACGGTTGGTCCGACAACGACGGCAACTACGCGGTCCGCAACGGCTGGATGGTTGGCGGCGCCAGCAACGATAAGACCAGCATCACGATCACGAGCGAGTGGACGAAATCCGACCCGCTCTTCCAGTATGAGCGTCCGTTCTCGGCAGTCGCCTTCGGCACCGGCACCTTCGCCGGCGTGGTGAGCTTCACCGATCCGGTGACCCGGGTGGGTCGCTTTTTCGTGTTGAACCCGAGCTTGAATGCGCCTCCGGCCACCGGGCTCGATCTCACGCCCGCGCAGCTCCTCGCGAATGGCACATATATCGAGGTCAACCCCACGAACCTGATCTCCGGCTTCGGCACCGAACAGCAATACTCGTTCAACCTCGCCCAATACGTCACGCTCCTCGTCGGCAACGAGCGCCGGAGCGCCACCGTCGCGTTCGACCACCGGATGAACGACAAGATCTCCGTCTTCGGCGACCTGCTGTATTCGCAGACGCGCACCTACTCGCAGCTGAACGCGCAGCCGACCTCGGCTTCGCGCCCCGCCAATGCGCCGGACAATCCGTTCGATATCGCGGTCACGGCCCGCAACCGCTTCCTCGCGAACCCGCGCCAATACTTCTACGACTCGACGAACGTTCGCGGCGTCATCGGCGCCAAGGGCGACTTCAACGAAAACTTCCGCTGGGAAGTCGGCGCGCTGAAGAACCGCATCGAACAGAGCTACCGCAACGAGGGCGTCATCGACACTGCGTCGCGCGTCGCCGCCGTCTCCGATGGCGTGTTGAACTACTTCGCCCGCCAGCAGGCGCCCGGCGCCGTCGCGGCCTCGGCGATGTTCGGCACGGCGCTCGGCCAGGCCGTCTCGGAACTCACCACCTACGACGCCCGCGTCAGCGGCAAGATCTTCGATCTGCCCGCCGGCGAAGTCGGCTTCGCCACCGGTGTCGAAATCCGCAGCGAAGTCCTCACGCAGACCGCCGACCGCAACTCGCAGGGCGCCACCTTCGCGTGGGACTCCGCCACGACGCTCGATCCGTTCTCGGCCGACCGCGACGTGAGCGCGTGGTTCGGCAACGTCCGCGTGCCGCTCCTCGGCGACAACAGCGGCAACGGCATGCTCCTCGAAATCGAGGCGGCCCTCCGCTATGAAAAGTATTCCGACACCGACGATCCGTCCGTGCCGAAGTATTCGCTGCGCTACCTGCCGTTCAACGACGAGCTCGCGTTCCGCGCGACCTACTCCGAGTCCTTCGCCGCTCCGACGCTGTTCCAGCTCTTCGGACCCGGCGGCATCGGCTTCACCACGTCGCTCTCGCTGGACCGTTTCGGCGGCGGTGCCCCCATCACCGGCCAGGCCAACGCCCGCTCCGGCGCGAATCCGGGTCTTCGCCCGGCCACCTCCGAGAACTACACCCTCGGCTTCGTCTGGTCGCCGAAAACATTCAAGGGCTTCTCGATGTCCGTCGACTACTTCAGCGTCGACCAGGAAGACCTGATTTCGACCATCGGTTCGCCCACGATCCTGCAAGACGTCGAACTCCTCGGCACGGCCTCGCCGTATGCCGGCTTCGTCCGCCTCGGCTCGGCGCCCAGCCTCGGTCTCGCCGGCTTCAACGGCGCCCCGATCACCGCCGCTGGCCAGATCGGCAATCGCGCGATCGACACCGTCTACGTCACCGACACCTTGGTGAACATTGCCGGCCAGCGCCTCGCCGGTCTCGACATCAAGTTCGATTACACGTGGAACAGCGACTCGCTCGGTCGCTTCGACGCGAACCTCGCCGCCATCTGGTGGAACTACTACAAGGCCACCACGCTCCCCGGCACCGCGGAGTTCGACACTGTCGGCCAAGCCACGAACTTCAACGGCACGATCCCCGACTACCAGACCTACACCAGCGTCCGCTGGTCGCGTGGCGCCTGGCGCGCGGGCTTGGGCTGGCAGTTCATTCCGTCGGTCAACGACGTGAACTGGTATGACGCTACCGACTCGACCGCCGACGAAAGCGTCGAAGCCTTCCACAGCGTCGACCTCGATGTCGGCTTCAGCTTCGGCTCCGACTGGGGCATGCTGAACGGCCTCACCGTCCGCGTGGGGGCCAATAACGTCCTCAACGAAATGCCCCCGGCGGCGAAGGGCACGTTTACGGACGCGAACGCCGACACCGCCACCTACGGTGCGGTTGGCCGGTTCATTTACCTCGAAGCGAAGTATAACTTCTAAAGCGTCGCTTCGTTCAATTCTTCGGCGGCTTGGCTTCGGCCAAGCCGCTTTTTTATCTCCCACGAGGAGGTTTGTCCGGGTGGACGCAACGTTTGGGCGTTCGTTTTGCGCCTTTCAACGCGCTAGTTGTGCTATTTAGCTTGCCTGACAGCGGCATCGGAGTTTTTCAGGTGGGCTACACCAAGCAAGACCGTGGCTCCGCCGCGGTCTTTGCCTAACACAATAACACAACGCACTATGAACGCACGTTCCCTCTGGAATCTGCGGGCGGCGCTTGCCCTTATTTTGGGCGCCAGCCTGATCCCTGCCGTGGTTGCTCAAACCACGTCCACAACTACCGCCTCCGCGGAGCCCAAACCGGAGGAAACGCTCAAACTCGAGAAGTTTGAGGTCACCGGCTCGCGCGTTAAGCGCTTGGACGTGGAGACCCCGGCTCCGGTCGTCGCCTATTCAGCCGCCGACATCGAGTCGAAGGGCTACACCAATATCGGCGACTTCATTCAAAGCCTTCCGTTCAACACCGGTTCGGCCAACTCCATCTACCAGACGGCCAGCTTCACGCGCGGCGCCGCCACGGCCAATCCCCGCGGTCTCGGCTCCCAACGCTTCCTGGTGCTGATCGATGGCCGCCGTCCGGCGACCTACGCGCTGCCCACCGGCGGCAACCGTCAGGTGTTCGACTTCAACAGCCTCCCGGCTGCCGCGATCGACAGCGTCGAGTTCCTGAAGGACGGCGCCTCCGCCATCTACGGCGCTGATGCGGTCACGGGCGTGTTCAACATCAAGCTGAAGAAGAACTACACGGGTATTTCGATGACCGGCTACTACGGCAACACGGTCGATCACGACACCGGCATCAAGCAGTTCAGCATGGTTGCCGGCGCTGGCGCGGGCAAAACGAAGGCCATGGTCGCGTTCGACTTCAAGAGCGCGAACTCGAACTTCATCCGTGACTACGGCGTCACCACGACCGACTACACCCAGACGCTCGACACCAACAAGGGCGCCAACCTGAACAGCACGCTGAACTGGCCGGCCAACATCACCCTCACCGCCGCCCAAGCGGCGGCGATCGGCATCCCGTCCGGCACCTACGTTGTCACCGGTGGCCGCCTCCTCGCGAACCCGACGATGGCCGATTTCGTCCGCGTTACCGCAGTGCCCAGCGAGAATCGCTACAACTTCGCGAACACCTACCAGCTGTATCCCGCCTACGATTACATGAGCGCCTACGCTCAATTCGAGCATGAGTTCAACGAGAACATCTCGGCGTTCGGCACTGCCGCGTTCTCGGACAATCGCACCTACTACGCGTTCACCCCCGGCGTCATCAACTTCGGCACGGAAGGTCTCAGCCTGCCGGCCAACAGCCCGTATAATCCGTTCGGCGTGGCGCTGGGCAATTTGCTCGGCCGCACCAACTTCGGTCCGGTCCGCAAGTTCGACACCGAATCGATTTCCGGTAACTTTGTCGGCGGCCTTCGCGGCACGGTGAATAACTGGGAATGGGAATCGGCCGTGAGCTATGGCTTCAGCCAGGTGACGACCGTCGCCCGCAATGCCATCCGTGCCACCACCTACCAAGCCGCCCTCAATGGCACGCTCTCCGGCTTCACCGGCGTGTTCTTCAATCCGTTCGGTCCGAACAACGGCGGGCTGGTCAACGCACTCTTCACGTCCTCCACGGGCATGAACAAGGGCGAGAGCACCGGATGGGATGCCAACATCAGCAACGGCACCCTCTTCACGCTGCCCGGCGGCGACGTCGGCATCGCGGCTGGTGTCGAAATCCGCAATGACAACCTGCAGACGAACCCGGACACCGCGGCCTACCTCGGCTCCGGCGGCGGTCTCCCGCTGCGTGGCGAACGCGACGTCTTGTCGGCCTACGCGGAAATCACCGCACCGCTCTACACCAAAACCGCGCTCGGTTCCGCGGAAGTCCAAATTGCGGCCCGTCACGAAGACTACAGCGACTTCGGCAAGACCAACAAGCCGAAGTATGGCGTGAAGTTCCGCCTCCCGGAAAACCAGGTGGCCAACGTGATCGTCCGCGGTTCCTACTCGGAATCCTTCCAGGCTCCGGCGCTGGCGCTCCTCTACGCTTCGCAGACGATCGGCTTCTCGTCGACCGTTCTCCAAGATCCGCTCCGCCCGCAGGATCCCCCGCAGCAGCAGCGCGTCGTCACGGGTGGTAACCCGAACCTGCTCCCCGAAGAAGGCGAAACTTTCTACGGCGGCCTCGTGATCGACATCCCGAAGATCAAGGACCTGTCGTTCAACATCGACTACTTCAAGTTCCGCATCAATCAGGTCATCGTGACGCCCAGCGCCACCTTCCTGCTCTCGACGCGCGGCCAAGCTCAGTTCCCGAACGCCATCGTGCGTGACGGCGCGGGCGGCCCGATCCTCCGCATCGAATCCGTTCCGTCGAACAACCCGGCGGCCTACCAGCTCTACAAGGGCTGGGACGTCGGCGTGAATTATCGCCTCCGCAACACGCAGTTCGGCGACTTCAACTTCAATGCGGAAGTCACCTACACCAAGGAAATCGGTTCCGATTCCGGTCTTGGCAGCGGTTACTTCAACAACATCGGTCTCTTGAATAACCCGAAGTGGCGCGGCACAGGCTCGATCGGCTGGCGCTTGAAGGATCTCAGCGCGAGCGTGGCCGCCGATTACATCGGCGCTTACTTCAACGACGGCTACACGGTCGCCGGCTGGAGTGAGAATCCCTACACGATCTTCCACACTGCGGTCAGCTACCGCGGCTTCTGGGGCACGACGATCAGCGTCGGCGCGAACAACGTGCTCGACAAGCTGCCGCCGCCCAACGGCCGCGAGACCTCCGGTTTCGATCCGAACACTTACGGCGCCGGCGCGCTCGGCCGGTTCGTCTATATCCGCGTCCGCAAGGATTTCTAAGCTCCGCTTAGCTCTCTCGGATTCTTTTTCAGCGGGCCACTTCGGTGGCCCGCTTTTTTTTCGACGCCCGCTGGCCGCACTGTCAAAATTCCCGCGCACACCCACCCATGAAAAGACCCTCCCTCGCTGTGGCGATCGCCGCCACCCTTGCGCTCTCCGCGCACGCCAACCCGCCTCCGGAAATTCCGGTCGATACGCTCTTCCAGACTTCGACCCTTTCGCAGCTGCAGTTTTCCCCCGATGGAAAACGCATCCTCTGCCTCATTCCCTATCAGCACCGGCAGAATCTCATGGTCATCGATCTTGAGAAAAAATCACGCAACCTGCTCAGCAGTTTCAACGACCGCGATGCCACCTCGCCATTCTGGGCCAGCGACAACCGCATCCTCTTCCTCGTCGATGACGAAGGAAAGGAGCAGTTCGAACTCTACGCCGTGAATGCGGACGGGTCCGATCCGTCCATCCTCGTGCCGGAACGTCCGATCAGCAGCCCGCGCCGGATCAAAGGCGACCCGCGCTCAATCTTGGTGCAGGCCGCCATCACGCACAGCGATTGGTGGGATGTCGCCAAAATGAATCTCAAATCCGGCAAGCTCTCGACGCCGATCGCCCGGGCTCCGGGCGAGGTCTCCGATTACACCTACGATCACGACAACGTGGTGCGCTTTGCCCACATCTCCGATTCCTCCACGCGGATGAACCGCGTGCTTTATCGCGACGCCAACGGGCAGGAATGGCGTGAAGTCGGCTCGTCCGGTTTCGACCAGCCGGGCTGGAGCGTGATCGGCTTCGACGGTGACAACCGCATCGCATACGTTGCTTCCGATGTCGGCCGCGCGACTTCCGCCGTTTACCGTTACGACACCGCGACCCATCAAATGGAGTCGGAGCCGGTGTTTGCGGATCCGACCTACGACGTCGGGAACATCGTTTACGACGCCTTTAAGAAAAAGGTGGTCGGCGTCGCCTATGAGGGCGATCGGCTCCGTTTTCATTGGATCGACGATGAGATGAAGGCGATCCACGCGCGCATGGAGCAATCGCTGCCGGACACGGTGCATTCTCCCGTGCAATTCTCCGAAGACGGCAGCCGCATCATTTTCTTTTCCTACAGCGACCGTGATCCCGGCGTGTATTACGTCTATGACCGGAAACGTCAGCGCGTGGAGGAACTCGCGGTGGTCGCGCCCAAGATCGATCCCGGCCAAATGTCGCCCACGAAGGCAGTTTCCTATCGCGCCCGCGACGGCTTGGAGATCCATGCATTCCTCACCGTTCCAGCCGGGCGCGAACCCAGAAATTTGCCGTTGGTCGTGCATCCGCACGGTGGACCTTACGGGATTCGCGACGATTGGGGCTATAACCCCGAGGTTCAGTTCTACGCCAATCGAGGCTTCGCCGTGCTGCAAATCAACTACCGCGGCTCGGGCGGCTATGGCCAAGGGTTCGAATCGGCCGGCTTCAAGAAATGGGGCTTGGAAATGCAGGATGATCTCACCGACGGCGTGAAGTGGGCGGTCGCTTCCGGAGTGGCCGATCCCAAACGCGTCGTCATCTCCGGCGCCAGTTACGGCGGCTACGCGACGATGGCGGGCCTGACATTTACTCCTGAACTGTATTGCGCGGGCATCAACTACGTCGGCGTCGTCAACATCGAGAATCTCATTCCCAAAGCGGTGTCGTCACGCCGCATGTATTGGATGCACACGCGCCTCGGCAACCTCCTCACCTCCGAGGATCGCAAACGCATCCACGATACTTCGCCGGTGCACTTCGCGGACCGGATCCGCGTGCCACTGCTGATGGCCTACGGTCGCAACGATCCGCGCGTTCCCATCGAGCAGGCCTACGACATCGAGCGCGCGTTGAAGCGCAACAACCGGCCCTACGAGTTGATCATCGAGGACAAGGAAGGCCATGGCTTTCGCCAGGAGGAGAAGCGCATCGCGTTCTACAAGCGCGTCGACGGCTTCTTGAAACTCCATGTGCTCGGCGGCCGCACCTCCTCAAGCGAAGTGATCCTGGGCCAGCTCGAGATGCCGGCCACCTCCACGGGCGGCTGACGCAGCAGCCGATCGAGACGCATCGCTGTTCTTCTCAGATTCCGCAATGGACGCGCCGGTTCCTCTGCGCGCCAACTAACGGCGGCGCGCGCAGCGAAAGTGCGCCGCCGCTGCTCGCGGTTGCATGCGAAATTCTAAGCCGAAGTTTACCCAACAGCGCTGATTTGATTCGTCTCGTCGCGCAATTGTGCGGTTTGGCCTGACAGAATGCGCGAGTGGTCGTGGAAAGTGCGTGATTTAACTTGCCTGAGAGAGTCAACGGAGGTTGTGAGATGCCACCCCTAGCAAGTCCGTGGCACCCCCTCGGCCGTTGCCTAACACAACAACACTACGCACTATGAACGCACGTTCCCTCTGGAATCTGCGGGCGGCGCTTGCCCTGATTCTGGGCGCCAGCCTGATTCCTGCCGCGGTGGCTCAGTCCACCGCTTCCGAAGAAAAGAAAGATGAACCGTTGAAGCTCGAGAAGTTTGTCGTCACCGGCTCCCTCATCCCAATGGCGGCCGACACCCCTGCGATTCCTGTCACGGTCATTTCCGCGCTGGATATCCAAAAGTCGGGTGTCTCCACCGACATTCTTCAGGTGCTCAAGAAGACTGAACCGTTCTTCTACGGCGCCAATAACATCGGCTCCGATAACGGTAACATTTCCTCCGGTTCATCGAACGGCGGTTCGTCCGTTTCGCTACGCAATCGCGCGACTCTCGTCCTCATCAACGGCCGCCGTGCGGCGGTTTCGCCGGTCACCGCGAGCGGTGGTGCGACGTTCGTTGACGTCAGCTTGATTCCGCTGGCAGCAGTTGAGCGTCTCGAAATTCTCTCCGACGGCGCGTCGGCCACCTACGGCTCCGATGCCGTGTCGGGCGTGGTGAATGTCATTCTGAAGACGAATTACCGCGGCGGCGAGGTGGGCGGGCGCTACGGCTGGAGCCCCAATGAGGGCAAATATGCCGAGCGCAGCTATTGGGGCGTGTTCGGTGCTGGCACCGACAAGACCCAGATCACGCTGTCGACCGAGTGGAAAAAGAGCGACCCGCTCATCCAGGGCGAGCGTCCGTATGCGCGCGGCCTGTTCCGCTCGCCGACCTACGCCGGCGTCATCAATATCGGCAATGACTGGTATTACCTGAACCCGAATCTGAACGCGCCGCCGCTGAACACGGACATGACTCCGGCACAGCTCGTCGCGGCCGGCATCTATCAGGGCCCGATGAACCAGACGCAGGCGTCCCAGTTCTTCGACTTGTCGGCTTACCCGACCATGCTGATCAAGGCCCAACGCCGCAGCGTGGTTGCCGCAGTCGACCACTCGCTCACGGACACGACCACGCTCTTCGGCGATTTCATTTATTCGACGACGTGGACGGAATCCGTGCTGAATGCCCAGCCCGTCTCCGGTAACGTCACCGGCCCGACCGCGACGAATCCGTTCGACGTCACTGTCACCGCCCGCAACCGCTTCATCAGGTTCCCGCGCGTCTATGAAACTGAGAACTATGCCACGCGTGGCGTAGTCGGCGTGCGCGGCACGGTCGCCGGCAGCTGGAACTACGAAGCGGCGGCAAACTTCAACCGCACGATCAGCAAGTTCCGTAATCACAACCTGATTGACGCCGCGGCCTACACCGTCGCGACCACCAACCTGACCTACAATCCGTTCGCTCGTAATCAGGCCCCCGGCGTCATCCAAGGTTTCTTGGGCACGAGCTTCCGCGATTACGTTTCCGAACTGATCGGCTTCGACTTCCGGGTGACCGGTGAGTTGTTCGACCTCCCCGCAGGTCCGCTGGCAGTCGGTTTCGGCGCGGACACGCGTCGCGAGTCTCTCGACTTCATGAATGATCGCTACGACCAAAGCGGCGGCTGGCTCCAAGCCACTCCGCGTCAGCCCTACCAGGCGACGTCGACCACTGATGGCCTCTTCGCCGAGGCGCGCGTTCCGATCTTCGACAAGGGCAATTCGATCCCCGGCTTCCACGTGCTCGATCTGTCTTTGGCCGCGCGCAAAGAACTTTACAGCAAGACGAGCGATCCGTTCGTGCCGAAGTATACGCTCCGCTGGCTGCCGTTTAACGATGAGTTCGCCATTCGCGGAACTTACTCGGAATCGTTCAGCGCCCCGACCCTCTTCAGCCTGACGGGCCCGGTCTCGGCCGGCTTCACGGCCGCGATCAACATCTTCCGCTATAGCAACGCCGGCGCGCCATTGAACGTCCAGACGGGGTCGCGCCAATATCGTTCGTCCTCCGGTTCGAATCCAAGCCTGAGCCCGTCCGAATCGCGCAACTGGACCGCGGGCGTCGTCTGGTCACCCAGCGGCCCGCTGAAGGGCCTCGAAATGTCGGTCGATTGGTTCAGCATCGACGAACGTGACCTTATCTCGACGATCTCATCGTCGCTCATCGTGAGCTCGGTCGAGCAATTCGGCCCGGCCTCGCCGTATGCCTCGCTCGTCCGCCTCGGCGTCTCGAACGCCGGCGAAACTTACTTCGGGACGGGCGCTCCGATCACGTCCCCGGGCCAGATGTCGGACCGTCCGTCCGATACCGTTTGGATCACCAACCAACTCGTGAACATCGCGGGTGTTTGGCAGTCCGGCGCCGACATCAAGGTGAACTACACCTACGACACCGGCACTTGGGGCGTCCTTACCGGCCGTATCTCCGGTGTCTACCTGAACGACTACGTCATTCAGAGCCTCCCGACCTCTGCTCCGTTCGACTACCAAGGCAGCTATTCCGGCACCTCCCTGTATGCCAAGTGGCGTGCGTTCGCGCAAGTGGGCTGGCGCTTCAAGAACTGGTCGGCAGGCCTTAACGGCACGTTTATCCCGTCTGTGGATGACGTTGCTTCTCCGAACAACCCGAAGGTCGCCTCCTACCGCGCGTTCGATGCGCAACTCGGCTACGAGTTCAAAGGCTGGGGCAACCGTTGGATTGAAGGTTTGTCCCTCAACGTGGGCGTGAACAATATTACCAACGAGTATCCTCCGTTCATCCTCTCGGAAGGAAACCAGAGTGCGGACATCAACGCTTACGATCCGATCGGCCGCTTCTTCTACGTGGAAGCGCGGTATAAGTTCTAAGCATTCGACTGATATCCCAATCTTCAGCCGGGCTCCCCAGGGAGTCCGGCTTTTTTCTATCCTCCGCCTTCAACTCCTGAACGCCATGCTCTCCGCTTCGCCTTTCCGCAGCCCGTGCCGCGTGCTCAATCTTTTTCTCTTTGTTCTCTCCCTGACCGGCGTCAGCCGGCTCGTCGCCAGCGAGGTTTTGCCAATCGAACTCTTTCTCGACGATCAATCGGTTCAGTCCGCTATCATTTCTCCCGACGGAACCAAGGTCGCGATGATCGCTCCCAACAAGGGGCGATACAGCATCGCTGTGATGGACACCAAGACCGGGCAGGTCACCGTGCCGGTCCATTTCAAGGACGAGAATATTCGCTCCGTCTTCTGGAAGGGCAACGATCGGCTCCTTTTTCGCTCCTTCATCGAAGGAAACGAGATCCCGTTGCTCGCCTCAGTCGACCTTAATGGCAAGAATGTGCGCCGCATCCTCGAACCGCGCCGTCGCAAAGACGACTTTTCGATGTTCTTCGGCTCCCTTGCGGATCGGTTTCCGTATAACGAAGACTTCATCCTCATTACTGCCTTTACTGCGGAACACGATGCGCGCCGCGTAAATCCCGCGATGTCGGTCGGCATCACTCCAAGCGTCTATCGTGCGAATGTGAAAACCGGCCGCCGCTCGCTGGTCGTTGGGCTCGATGAGAACGTCGATGCTGGCTTTTTCGATCGCGACGGCAACCAGCGCCTGACGGTCGAGCGCGACGGCATGAACCTGCTCTATCGCGTCCGCGAAAAGAACGACGAACCTTGGCGCACGATCCGCACCTTTTCCCTCGCGGATGGGAAATGGGCAATCTTAGGCATGCTTGGCAACGGAGAGACGGCCTATGTTTTAGACAAATCTGAATCGGACCGCGGCGTCTTGCGTGCCTTGGACGTCCGTTCCGCATCCCTGCGAACCTTGTTCGATCCCCCCGCCGGTGAGATCGGATACATCATTCTCTCGCCAAAGCGCGACCGGCTCCTCGGCATCGTCTACGAAGACGTGGTGGAGCGCTCCCATTGGATCGACCCGCAATGGGCGGGCGTCATGAAGGCGCTCCAAGCCCAATTTCCGGAACACGTCGTCGAATTGACCTCCATGTCCGACGACGAGAAGCGCTTTGTCTTCCGCACCTATTCCGATCGCGATCCCGGCCAATTTTTCCTGGGTGACCTCGGTTCGGCCGGCTTGAGCCTGCGGAGCGTCACTCCCGTTCGGCCGTCCATCAAGCCGGAGCAGATGGCACGGATGATCCCGATCAAGTATGTCGCGCGAGATGGCCTCGAAATCCAGGGTTATCTGACCAAGCCGGTCGGCGCGGAAGGGCGGCGAGTGCCGATGCTCGTCATGCCGCACGGTGGTCCGTTCGGGCCCCGCGATTCCTGGGGCTTCAATGCTGAAGTCCAGTTTTTCGCCAATCGCGGTTATGCGGTTCTCCAGCCGAACTTCCGCGGCTCGGGTGGTTATGGAACCGACTTTCTCCAAGCCGGCTACCGCGAATGGGGCGGCAAAATGCAGGACGATCTGACGGACGCTGTGAAGTGGGCAATTGAGCAAGGCCACGCCGATCCAGAGCGGATCGGCATCATGGGCGGCAGCTACGGCGGTTACGCGGCACTGGCCGGCGTCACCATGACTCCGGAACTCTATCGCGTCGGCATCAACTACGTGGGCGTGTCCGATCTTCGATTGATCACTCGCCACGATTTGAGCGGTGGTGCCGCGGATAGTGCATGGATCGACCGCGCAATCGGTCGCGATACCGCCAAATTGGCAGACCGTTCTCCGGTCAACCACGTCGCCAATATTCGTGTGCCGACGTTCCACGCCTATGGACGCAACGATCCGCGCGTCGATTTCAAACATTGGGAGGCGCTCGAGTCTGCCCTCAAACGGCACGGCAAAACCTACGAAGCGCTGATTGAGACCAAGGAAGGCCACGGCTTCGAAAAGGCTGAAAACTCGATCAAGTTCCACCGCGCGGTGGAGAAATTCCTCGCGCGTCACATGCCATCCGATCGCCTCGCCGGCACTCCTGCCGCGCGCAACTAGCGAAGGGTGGAGATTTCGCCCGATCCGCTGCGCGGCACCGCTCAACTCCGCTTCGCGACGAGCAGCTGCTCGAGCTTGCGGATGTCGGCGGAGAATTGACGAATGCCTTCCGCCGTTTTCTCCGTCGCCATCGCGTCTTCGTTGAGTGCGAAGCGGAAACCCTTTTCATCGAACGTCACCTTCGCCACCTCGGCCTTCTTCGCGGCGGTCGGGTCGAGCTTGCGCACGACCGTGCCATTGCCGGCCTGCAGTTCGCCGAGCAGTTGTGGGCTGATCGTGAGCAGATCGCAGCCGGCGAGTTCGAGGATCTCGCCCTTGTTGCGAAACGACGCGCCCATCACCTCGGTGGCGTATCCGTATTTTTTGTAGTAAGTGTAGATTTCCGTGACGGACTGCACGCCGGGATCCTCCGTGGGCGCGTAGTCCTTGCCCGTGGATTTTTTATACCAATCGAGGATGCGGCCGACGAACGGCGAGATGAGCTGCACCTTCGCCTCGGCGCACGCCACCGCCTGCGCGAACGAGAAGAGCAGCGTGAGGTTGCAGTTGATCTTTTCCCGCTGGAGCTGCTCGGCTGCCTTGATGCCTTCCCACGTGGACGCGACCTTGATGAGCACGCGCTCGCGCGAAATGCCGGCCTTCTCGTAGAACGAAATAATCTCCCGCGCCTTCGCGATCGTCGCGTCGCGGTCGAACGAGAGTCGCGCGTCCACTTCGGTCGAGACACGGCCGGGCACGATCTTCAGAATTTCGGCGCCGAACAACACGAGCACTTGGTCGATCACCGCACCGACATTCGCACCCGCCCCCGCGTCTTTCACTGCCTTGTCCACGAGCCACGCGTAATCGGGCATGCCGGCCGCCTTCAGGATCAGGCTCGGATTCGTCGTCGCGTCGCGCGGTGCGTATTGCTTGATGCTGCCGAAGTCGCCGGTGTCGGCGACGACGACGGTGAATTGCTTGAGCTGCTCGAGTTGGTTGGTGGCGGTGGCAACGGACATGCCGCTCACTTTAGAGCGAGCGGGTGGGCGCGCAAATAGTTCCTCATCCACTCAATCCCGCCCGCTTCGTCCTGAAATGCCCCATCCAACTGCGACTCGAACGCCGCCTCCAGCGCCGGCTTGAAATGCGGTCCGGGCTTCACGCCGAGCGCAATCAAGTGCCGCCCGAGCACGATCGGCTTCGGCGCCTCGTGCTCAACGGCAAGCCGGTGCGCGACGTCGCGCAAATCATGGATGCGCCGCAACGCCTCCTCCGACACCAGCGGCGGCCGCCCAAGGTGATCGGACAGCATCACCGTGATGAGATCGTCGATCGAGGCGGGCTCGATCTTGCGCGCGAGCCGCCGCACCGTCGTGTCGCGGAAGTTCATCTGCCCTTGGTGATGCGCGAGGTGATTCACCACGAGCGGACGCACGTAGTCGGCGAGATCGTGTGGCGCGCCGATGCGTTGGAGGAACGTGTCCGTCAGCGGACCGCCCGCCGCTTCGTGGCCGGGACTGATCCAGCGGAGCTGCCCGCGGCGCTCGGCTTGGTGCGTGGTGGTGGCTTTGCCGAAATCATGCGCGAGCACCGCCAGCGTGAGCACGCGGCGTTCGTGCGCGTTGCCGTTTTTCCACGTCGGCAAATCGACCATCGCGTCGAGGCAGTGTCCGGTATGCACCAAGACATCGCCTTCCGGATGCCACTCGGGCTCCTGTTGCAATCCATCGAGCATCGCGATCTCCGGGAAAAATGAGAGCCAGCCGGTCTGCTTCAACACGAGGAGACCGGCCGAGGGCCGCACGGATTTCGTGCACCACTTGTCCCATTCGCCCCACACGCGTTCGAGTGGCAGTTCGCGATACGAGTCCTTGATCGAGCGGCCCAGCTCTGCGGTTTCGGGCGCGAGCTTGAGATTGAACCGCGCGGCGAACTGAAACCCGCGCAACACCCGCAGCGGGTCCTCCATGAACGCCGCGCTCGTGTGTCGCAGCACGCCCGCGCGCAAATCGCGTTCGCCGCCGTGCGGATCGATCACGCGCTGTTCGAACGGATCGTAAGCGATCGAGTTGATCGTGAAATCGCGTCGCGCCGCCGCGTCCGCTTCGGAGAGATTCGGTTCCGGCTCGACGGCGAAGCCGCGGTGTCCCGCGCCGGTCTTGGATTCGCGGCGGGGCAGGGCGAAATCGTATTCCACGCCGCCGAGCCGCACTTTGAGCACGCCGAAGCTGCGCCCGACCAGATCCGTCGGCCCGAACGGCGCCAATGCGCGGCCGAGCTGCTCGAAATCGAGCCCGAACACCTCGACGTCGAAGTCCTTCGGCTCCTGCCCGAGCAGCCAGTCGCGCACGCATCCACCGGCCAGACGCGGCCGTCCGCCCGCGGCCCGGAGGGCGCGAAAAGCGGAGTGGAGGACGTCGGGCAATTGCATGGCGTGGCGCAGGCGCGCCCCGTCAGCGTGCGGCAATTTTTTGTCAGCGCAAGGCCCGCGCTCGGACGCGTCGCGTTACGCGACCGGCCGCTTCCACGCGCTCCACGCCAGCAGCGCCCAACCCGCCAGAAACGCGGCGCCCCCGAGCGGCGTCACCGGCCCGAGGAAGCGCGGGCCGCCGAGCGCCAGCCAATAAAGCGAACCGGAAAACAACACAACGCCCGCCACCCACAGTGCCGCGACTTTGCCGCTCGGGCCGGCGTGCGCATCGCGCCAGCCCGCGAGAGCGAGCAGCGCGACCGCGTGCACGAGATGGTAGAGCACCGCGGTTTTCCATGTCTCGAGCGAACCGTGCGCGTCGAGCGTGGGCTTCAGCGCGTGCGCCCCGAACGCACCGAGCGCGACGCCGAGCAGGCCGAGCAACGCGGCTGCGAGCGTGATGTTGCGAGTGGAGCCAGTCATGGGAACGAGTGTGTGGACAAGGCGTCCAAAACCAACCTTCCTTTCATCGTGTTTCGCGCGTTTTTCCTCCTTTCGCTGCTGCCCTGCGCCGCTTTTGCGGTGTTCGACGGCGATTGGACGAGAAAAATCGAAGCGACCGCGCTCACGCGTTTCATGCGCCACGGCGTCGAGCGTGCCGATGAGTCGTTCCAACCCGGCGTGTGGCTCGCGAGCGAGTCGCTCAAGCTTGGCGCGTGGGCCAATTTCCCGCTGAGCGACACGCGCAGTCACGAGCTCGCGCTCAACGCCGCTTACACGCACGCGTTCGGCGACGCCGGCACGACGCTCACCGCGGACGTGACGCATTTCCACCTGCGCGACGCGCGCAACGGCCATCCAGGCCACACCGCGGAGCTGACGCTCGCGCTCGCGCAGCCGGCCGGACCGGGCCGCGTCATCGTGAGCGTCACGCGCGACGTGAAACGCGAGGCCGACCTCGGCGAAATCGCCTATGTGGGCGAGTGGGCGCTGCGCAACTGGGGCGCGTTCCTCAATTACCGCTTCTACGTCGGTTCAATGTCCGCGCGGGACGTGTTGCCGAACCTCCCGGGCGCGAAAATCGCCGACGCCTACACGTTCCACGGCGTCGATCTCACCCTGCCTTACCGCATCGGCGGCGCGACCGTGCTGACGGCCGGCGTCCACTATGCGGGCACGCAAGGTCAGCGACCGTTTTGGTCGCCGATCAACGCCCGGGTCGGCGGAAAAATCTGGGCGACCCTCGGCGCAACCTACGAGTTCTGAGCTTTTAGCCCGCTTTTCGTCGTCCGCCGACGGCTCATTTTCCTTCGGCGGAAAATGTGAAAGCTTGGGTGTTGACAGGGTAGGGTGAAACCTTTCCCTTGGGCCTCTTTCCGCAATGAAAACCTATCTGGCCAAAAAAGAGACAGTCCAGCCCAAGTGGTATCTGATCGATGCCGAGGGGCAGGTCCTTGGCCGTCTCGCAGTTAAAGTCGCCAACATCATCCGGGGCCGCAACAAGGCTTCCTATACCCCGCACGTCGATACCGGCGATTTCGTGATCGTGATCAACGCGAGCAAGGTCGTCCTCACCGGTAAGAAAGAGGAAGTGACGGAATACATGTCCTTCTCCGGCTACGTCGGCGGCGAAAAATATCGCAAGCTGGCCGACGTCCGCGTCAAGAAGCCCGATTTCATCATCATGCAGGCCGTCAAGGGCATGCTCCCGAAGAACCGCCTCGCCGCGAAGATGCTGACCAAGCTCCGCGTGTTCCCCGGTGCGACCCATCCGCACGAGGCGCAGAATCCCGTCAAACTTTGATCTGATCCATGAGCGCTGACTCCACTGTTTTCATCGGCACTGGCCGCCGCAAGACCTCCACCGCCCGCATCCGCCTCGTGGCGGGTTCCGGTAAGCTCACGGCCAACGGCCGCGACTTCGACGGCTACTTCAAGCACGACAACTTCGCCCGCCGCGCCGCCAGCCCGCTCACCACGGCCGACGTGAAGGACAAGTTCGACGTCACCGCGAATATCGCCGGCGGCGGCATCAGCGCCCAAGCCGGCGCGGTGGCCCACGGCATCGCCCGCGCGCTCC
>PNJQ01000045.1 GCA_013821985.1 Opitutus sp. | reverse complement strand
AACGCGAGCAACCAGATGAAGTATTACCTCAGCTGGAGCACCGCCGGCCTGATCAACGAATACTGCCAGGTTGGCGAGGCGCTGCACAGCGGCCGCCAGATCACCACGATGCCGCTGGACGGCGTCGAGCGCATCACGATCGACGGCACCGAATACGAGGCGTTCAACACCTCCGGCGGCGTCGCGACGATGTGCGAGACGTTCGCAGGCAAGGTGCAGGAACTGAATTACAAGACGATGCGCTACCCCGGGCACCGCGACCTGATGAAGTTCCTCCTGCAAGACCTCAACCTCGCGCCGCGCCAGGACCTCGTGACGCAGATCTTCGACCAGGAAGTGCCGCTCACGGAGTCGGACGTCGTGGTGTTCTACGTCAGCGTGGTCGGCACCGATGATGTCGGCGGACTGAAGCAGCGCAGCTTCATCAAGAAGATGCACGGCGACACGATCCAAGGCCGCAAGCTCAACGCCATTCAGCTCACGACCGCGGCCGGCATCGTCGGCGTGCTTGAGCTTTTCGCGAAGAAGAAGCTCGGCCCCGGCTTTGTGAAACAGGAATCCGTTTCGCTGAAAGACTTCCTCGGCACCCAGTGGGGCGGTCGCGTTTACGGCAAGTGACCCGATCTCGGCACAGAGACAGAAAGAGGAAGCACAGAGGTCACAGAGTTTCCCTTTTCCGATCTCTGTGCTCTCTGTGGCTCTCTCGTCTTTCTCTGTGACAAAATTCTGAATCACCAACTTTCCCATGGCCTCGAAATCTCCCGCCGCTCCCACCGTCGCGTCCGTCGCGAAATCCATTTTCCCGAAACTCGGCCTCTCGCTCAAAGCCGCCAATCCCGGCGCGTTCTGGGGCGAGTGGGGAGGGGCGGGCGAGATCCTCGAGAAGCGCTCGCCGATTGATGGCTCGCTGCTCGGCCGCGTGAAGCAGGCCGCGCCCGGTGATTACGATCGCGCGGTCGCGGCGGCGCAGAAGGCGTTTCTCGTCTGGCGTGATCTGCCGGCGCCGAAACGCGGCGAAGTCATCCGCTGCTACGGCAATGCGCTGCGCGACCTCAAGACCGAGCTCGGCCAGCTCGTCTCGCTCGAGGCGGGCAAGATTCTCGCGGAGGGCGAGGGCGAGGTGCAGGAGATGATCGACATCTGCGATTACGCCGTCGGTCTCTCGCGCCAGCTCTTCGGACTCACGATCGCTTCCGAACGTCCCGGCCACCACATGCGCGAGACATGGCACCCGCTCGGCGTCGTCGGCATCATCTCGGCCTTCAATTTTCCCGTTGCCGTCTGGGCTTGGAACAGCGCGCTCGCCGCCGTGTGCGGCGACTCGACGATTTGGAAACCATCCGAGAAAACCCCGCTGACCGCCATCGCCTGCATCAAGATCGCGGAGAAAGTCTGCCGCGAATGCGGCGTCGATCCGGCGATCTTCGCGCTCGTGATCGGCGACGGCCCCGCGATCGGCGAACTCATGACGAGTGACCGCCGCGTCCCGCTCATCTCCGCCACCGGCTCGACCCGCATGGGCAAACGCGTGGGCGAGGTCGTCGCGAAGCGCTTCGGCCGCTCGCTGCTCGAACTCGGCGGCAACAACGCGATCATCGTCGCGCCGTCCGCCGACTTGAAGCTCGCGAAGCGCGCCATCCTCTTCGGCGCGGTCGGCACGGCCGGCCAGCGTTGCACCACGACGCGCCGCATCATCGTGCACGAGTCGATCAAGGACGAATTGGTCGAGTCGCTTGTCACCGCTTACCGGCAGCTCCCGATCGGCAGCCCGCTCAAATCCGGCACACTCGTCGGTCCGCTGATCGACGCGATGTCGCTGCAGGGCATGATGAGCGCGATCGCCGAAGCGAAGAAGTCCGGGGGCAAAGTGCTCGTTGGCGGCGAACGGTTCACCGCGAAGGGACTCGGCGAAGGCTACTACGTGGCGCCCTGCATCATCGAGGCGAAGAACGACTGGCCGGTCGTGCAGCACGAGACCTTTGCGCCAATCCTCTACGTGATGACGTATCGCGATTTTGCGGAAGCGCTCGAAATGCAAAACGACGTTCCGCAGGGCCTGAGCTCGGCGATCTTTACGACGGATTTGCGTGAAGCGGAACAATTCCTCTCCTCGCGCGGCAGCGATTGCGGCATCGCCAATGTCAACATCGGCACAAGTGGCGCGGAGATCGGCGGTGCGTTCGGCGGCGAGAAGGAAACCGGCGGCGGCCGCGAGAGCGGCAGCGACTCCTGGCGGGCCTACATGCGCCGGCAGACCGTGACGGTGAATTACTCGAACGCCCTTCCGCTCGCGCAGGGAATCAAATTCGGGGATTGAATTCGTCGGGACGAATTGCCCGCGAAACACGCCGGTGGCGGCACTGACGGCTGGACGGGAGGATCGGGCGATTCCCGCTGCGAGCCGAAGTTCAACTCCGGTCCGTTATCACGGAAGTGGCCGGATTTCCGCCGCTCAGCCACTCTACGCGCTCTTTTTCTCCGCCTGCGTTTCCCACAGGCGCAGCGCCTCTTTTAGCGCGGGCAGCATCGGCGTGCAGATCTCGCGCGACAATCCGTTCGCCGCGCACGGCCGGAGGTCCCACAAACCCATCTTCACCCAGGTCTCCGGCGCGTGCCACTCGGGCATGCCGAGGATCGGATACAGGCAAATGCCGCGCAACGGCACGCCTTGTCGCAGCAGCCTTTTCGTTTCTTCGACGACATAGCTGAGCCACGCCGGTCGCAGGTCATCGACGTGTGCCGTCTCGGTCAGCAAGATGTCGCCGCCGTAACGCGCGTGCACCGTCGTGATTAATTCCGAGAGCGGCCGGCGCCGCGGATCGTCGTCGTCGAGCGGACATTCATCGCGGCCAAACTCCCATTGGTTGGTCCAATAATAATTCACGCCCACGATATCGAGATGCGCACGGCTGCCGCCGAGCTCGGGCAAGAGCCGGCCCGCGAGCATGTCCCAGGATTCCCAGACGGCGCGGTCGTTGAAGTGTTGCACGGCCTCGCGCAGGTCGGGCCGGTCGTGGGGCAGGGCGACGTGGCAGAGCGGATCGACGTTCACGATGCGCGCGTGCGGGAGTTCGCCGCGGATCGCCTCGATGCCGCGGATCGCGGCGCGGGCGAGCGCGACCTTGAGTTCGAACGCGCGACCGCGTTGATGCGGCGCAAAGCGGGCGACCTCCGCCGCGGCCCACGCGAAGAACGATGGTTCGTTGATCGGCGTGAAGAAGTGTCGGGTCGCTCCCGATCTGGTTCGGACGAAGCGCGCGACGGCGCGGCAGTAATCCGCGAAGCGCGGCGCCAATGCATCCCCGAACAAATCGAGCCCCGGCGGATAACCATAGTGGAACAGATCCCAGATGACCTCGATGCCGTGACGTTGCGCGGCCGCGATGAACGGCTCCACCGAACTGAAATCATACCGGCCATCGCCGAGATCCACCATCGGCCAACGGATCGCCTCCCGCGCGGCGTGGATGCCGACTTCGCGCAACCGGCGGTAGTCAGCGTCGGCATGTTGGTCGTGGTGCGTCGCCGCGATCTGATCGATCCACTCGCCGCGGGCGTTGTAGCCGGTGGCACACTCGAAACCGCCGAGAACGAAGCTGCGGAACAACATGGCGGCCGGCAAAAGTTCAGTCCCGCTCGTCCACGACGCGGGGCTCGTAGCCTTCGTTGCGCACTGCGGCGACGATCTCCTCGATCGCGGCGCCGTCGTGTTCGACGACGAGTTCATCCTCGCCCGGCCGCATCTCGACGGAGCGCACGCGCGGCACGGCCTCGACGGATTTTTCCAGGTGCGCGGAACCCGAGGCGTCCAACGGTCCAATTTTCACGCGGGTGGTTGTCATGCCGGAACTATGTCGCGGCCTTGTCGCACCCGCCATCGGTCGAATGCCCTAACGTCCACCGGTGGCCCCGCCGGGGTGGCGCATGGTGGCGGCCACGGGTTCTCCCGGGCCGCGGCGCATGCGATGATGGAGCGATGCCGTTGCTCCGCCGGTCTGAATTTCACCGCCTGCTGGAGCCGGGGCAATTCCTGTGGGCGGCGGGGATCGAGGACACGTTCATCACCGCGCCGTGGCCGAAGACCGGCCGCACGCTCGACGAATATGAACTCACGCAGCACTACGAGCGCTGGCACGCCGATCTCGGTCTGATGCGCGAAATTGGGGTGCAGGGCGCGCGTTACGGCATCCCGTGGCACCGCATTCAGCCGCGCGCGGGCGTGTGGGAGTGGGACTTCGTCGATCGCGCGGTCGATCGGTTGCTCGAACTGGGCATCGAGCCGATCATCGATCTGGTGCACTACGGGCTGCCGCCGTGGATCGAAGGCGCCTATCTGCACCGGGATTTTCCGCACTACATGGCCGACTATGCCGCCCGCACCGCCGGGCGGTTAAAGGGACGCGTCTTCAGTTACACGCCGCTCAACGAGCCGCGCATCACGGCGTGGTATTGCGGCCGCCTCGGCTGGTGGCCGCCGCATCGCCGCGGTTGGCGGGGTTTCGTCGCCGTGATGCTCGCGGCGTGCCGCGGGATCGTCGAAGCGTCGCATGCGCTCACGGCGGTCGATGCCGACATCCTTCTTGCGCATGTCGATGCCACCGATCTCTACACCGCCGAGGACCCGCGCCAGTCCCCCGCCGCCGAGCAGCGACAGGAGATCGTCTTCCTCGCGCTCGATCTCGTCAGCGGGCGGATGACGCCCGAGTCGCCATTGTGGCCCTGGTTGTTGCGGCACGGCGCGACGGAGGCGGAACTCGGGTGGTTTCGTGCGCGTCCGGTGGAGTTGCCGCTTGTGGGCTTGAATCTCTATCCAATGTTCACGCGCAAGGTGTTGCGCCGGCGCAGGAGCGGCGAGCTGCGCTGGACGATGCCTTACGCGGATGCACGCATCGTGACCGATCTCGGACGGATGTATTGGGAACGCTACGGCGCGCCCGTGTTCATTTCCGAAACCGCAGCGGTCGGCGCCGTCGCGCGCCGGCGCGCATGGTTGAATGACTCGCTCGCGGCCGTGAAGCAGTTGCGCGAATCCGGAGTGCCGATGGTCGGCTACACGTGGTGGCCGTTGTTCGCGCTCGTCACCTGGGGTTATCGCCAAGGCACGCACCCGCCGCCATTTTATCTGAAGCAAATGGGACTGTGGGATCTCGACGCCAAGCTCGACCGCGTGCCGACGCCGCTCGTTGGCGAATTCCGCCGGCGGGCGGAGGCGGGCACGGCGCACATTGGGGAACTCGGGGAACACGCATTTGCGATTTCACCCGGAGGCACGGTGTGAGCCTGCGCTACCAAAATCCCGTGTGGCCCGGCTATTTCGCCGATCCCTTCGTGCTGCGGCACGGCGGCGACTATTTCGCTTATGGCACGGCGGAGACACTCGAGCGCGATGCGGCGGGCAGGGCAGGGGCGTTCAAGATCCTGCGGTCGCGCGATCTCGTTTCGTGGCAACCGGCCGGCTTCGCGCTCGAGGTTCCGCCGGAGCGCGCAGGCGACGCATTCTGGGCGCCGGAAGTGGCCGAGCACGCCGGGCGGTTTCATCTGTTTTACTCCACGGCACCGGCCGGTGAGGACGCGGCGCATCGCTTGCATGTCGCGCTGGCAGATCAGCCGATCGGACCGTTTCGCGAGCGCGGAATGGTTTTGCCGGAGTCGGTCGGATTCAACATCGACGCGCATCCGTTTCGCGATCCGCGCGACGGGACGTGGTATCTGTTCTTTGCGCGCGATTATTTCGACGGGCGCGCCGGCACGGGCCTCGCGGTTGTGCCCCTGAACGAGGATCTCGGTTCGGCGCGCGGCGAACCGATCACGGTGCTCCGCGCGAACGACGACTGGCAAATCTACGAACGCAACCGCCAGCACTACGGTCGCACGTGGCCGGCCTGGCACACCGTCGAGGGGCCGAGTGTCGTGGCGCACGCGGGGCGCTACTATTGTTTCTATTCCGGCGGCAACTGGCAGACGCACGATTACGGCATCGGCTGCGCCGTGGCCGATCATCCGCTCGGCCCGTGGCGACACGGCACGCCCGCCGGTCCGGTCGTGCTGCGGCAAGTTCCCGGCGCGGTGCTTGGTCCCGGACACAACTGCGTCACCGCCGCGCCCGACGGCACGGCGGTGCTCGTTTATCACGCGTGGGACGTCGCGCGCACCGCCCGGCGCATGTGCATCGATCCGTTGCGTTGGACACCGGAGGGACCACGTTGCGCCGGACCCACCCGCGGGCCGCGACAGTTACGCTGATTTTCGCCGGTCGAGGGAGGAGCGGGTTGCGGCCGCGCCAGCGCCGCGCTGGAATGCGGCATGCGACTCGCGATCGTCTCGGACCTTCACGGCAATCTCCTCGCGCTCGAAGCGTTGCTGGCCGACCTGAAGCGGCGTGCGCCCGACGCAGTGGTGAACCTCGGTGATTGTGTCACCAGTCCGTTGTGGCCGCGCGAGACCATGGCGTTGCTCGAGACACTCCGCTGGCCGACGGTGCGCGGCAATCACGACCGTTGGCTGGCCGAGCCTGCCCGCATCGCGGCATCGCGCACGATTGCGTTCACGCACGACGCGCTCACCGCGGAGCAGCGGACGCGACTCGTGAATGTGCCGGAGCAACGGGAGTTCGACGACGTGCTCGCGGTGCACGGCCGGCCCGGCGACGACGCGGCTTACCTGCTCGAGGATTCGATTGACGACCGTCTTTGCCTCGCCACGAGCGACGAAGTCGCGCGCCGCCTTGGCGGGTCACGGGCAAGTCTCGTTCTCTGCGGTCACAGTCATCTGCAGCACGTGGCGCAAGTCGGGGTTTCATTGGTGGTGAATCCCGGCGCCGTCGGCTGCCCGCGTTACGCGGACAACGGCACGCCCGCGCGCAATGAAGGCGGATCGCCGCATGCGCGCTATGCGATCGCGACTCGACGCCACGGCAGCGCGCCGTGGAGCGTCGAACTGTTTGCGCTCGCTTACGATTTCGAGGCGGTCGCCGCGCGCGCCCGCGCGAACGGTCGCACGGACTGGGCTGAGGCGTTCATGAAATAGAACTTGTTGCGCACGGTTGTCATAAACGAACTGTCATAACCACTCGCGCGCCTTGACCGCGGCGCGCGGGTGCCGTTTCAACTGGCCCCGCACTTCGCCGACATGACCCCCAGCCTCCAGCTTTCGCTGCTCGCCATTACCGCTCTGATTATTGCGGTCGTCATTCTGCTTACCCCCTCCACCGGGCGGCTTTCGCACACTTACTGAGAAACATCTCAACCAAGTTTTCGAAAAGGCCGCCCAATCGGGCGGCCTTTTCGTTTTCCGACGATGAAAACGACACGCGCCACTTCCACTTCACTTCGCCCGACCACACCGGTCGGCCGCTTCCGCGCATGACCGACCTCCGGAAAAATTCCCGCGCCATCACGGAAGGCCCGCACCGCGCCCCGGCGCGCGCGATGCTCAAGGCCGTCGGCTTCACCGACGAGGATTTGCAGAAGCCGCTCATCGGCGTCGCGAACACGTGGACCGAGATCGGGCCATGCAATTACCACCTGCGCGAGCTCGCCGAGCACGTGAAGGCCGGCATTCGCGCCGCGGGCGGCACTCCCCTCGAGTTCAACACAGTGTCGATCTCCGACGGCATCACGATGGGCACCGAGGGCATGAAGACCTCGCTCATCTCCCGCGAAGTCATCGCCGACTCGATCGAACTTGTCGCGCGCGGCAATCACCTCGACGGACTCGTCTGCCTCTCCGGCTGCGACAAGACGAACCCCGGCGTGATGATGGCGCTCGCCCGCGTCGATATTCCCGGCCTCGCGCTCTACGGCGGCTCGATCAACCACGGCGTGCACAACGGCAAGGCGCTCACCGTGCAGGACGTGTTCGAAGCCGTCGGCGCGTTCGGCGCGGGCAAGATCGACGCGAAGGAATTTCACTGCGTGGAAAACGCCGCGTGCCCGACCGCCGGTTCGTGCGGCGGGCAATTCACCGCGAACACCATGGCGACCGTGATGGAAGCGATCGGCATTTCGCCCGCCGGCACCAACGGTATCCCGGCCGTCGATCCCGCCAAGAAGGATGCCGCGCGTCGCTGCGGGGAACTTGTCGTCGAACTCGTGCGCCGCGATTTGCGTCCGTCGCAGATTTTCATCCGCCCCGCGTTCGAGAACGCCATCCGCGCCGTCGCGGCGTCGGGCGGCTCGACCAACGCCGTGTTGCACCTCCTCGCGCTCGCCCACGAAGTCGGCGTGCCGCTCACGCTCGAAGATTTCGATCGGCTCAGCGCCGCGACCCCGACGATCGCCACGCTCAAGCCCGGCGGGCTCTACACCGCCGTCGAGATGCACTCCGCCGGCGGCATGTCGCTCCTCTTGCGTCGTCTCCTCGAAGGCGGATTGATCACCGGCGGGTGTCCGACGGTGACCGGGCGCTCGCTCGCCGCCGAAGTGAAGGACGCGCCCGAGACTGTCGGCCAGCAGGTGATCCGTCCGACGGACAAACCGTTCAAGGCTCAGGGCGGCCTCGTCATTCTCCGCGGCAATCTCGCCGAGGAAGGTTGCGTGTTGAAAGTCGCGGGCAGCAGCGTGCAGACCCATCGCGGTCCGGCGCGCGTGTTCAATTGCGAAGAGGACGCGATGGCCGCCGCGAGCGCGCAACGGATCAAATCCGGCGATGTCGTCGTCATCCGCTACGAAGGGCCGAAGGGCGGCCCCGGCATGCGCGAGATGCTCGGCGTCACCGCCGCGCTCGCGGGCGCCGGCCTCGCGGACTCGGTCGCGTTGTTGACCGATGGACGTTTCTCCGGCGCCACGCGCGGCATGTCGATCGGCCACGTCGCGCCCGAAGCGGCCGTCGGCGGGCTCATCGCGTTCGTCAACGACGGCGACATGATCGAGATCGACGTCCCGAACCGCCGCCTGCACCTCGACGTGCCCGCGGTCGATTTCACTTATCGTCGCCAGGGCTGGACCGGCCCGACGCCCCGCTACAAGCGCGGCGTGATGGCAAAGTATGCCGCCACTGTTTCTTCCGCCGCGCTCGGCGCGGTTACCTCCTGACCCACGCTCTTATGAAACTCACCGGTGCAGAAATCATCTGGGAATGCCTCATCCGCGAAGGCGTCGATGTCGTGTTCGGTTATCCAGGCGGCGCGATTTTGCCGACCTACGACGCGATGACGAAATACCCGCAAGTCCATCACGTGCTCACGCGCCACGAACAGGGCGCGACGCACATGGCCGATGGCTACGCGCGTGCCAGCGGCAAGGTCGGTGTCGCCATCGCGACGTCCGGCCCCGGCGCGACGAACATGGTCACCGGCATCGCGACGGCGCAGATGGATTCGTCGCCCATCGTCTGCATCACCGGCCAAGTCGGCTCGAAAGCGCTCGGCACCGATGCGTTTCAGGAAACCGACGTCACCGGCGTCACGCTTCCGGTGACGAAACACAATTACCTCGTCACGCGCGCCGGTGACATCGCCCGCGTGTTGCGCGAGGCGTTCTACATCGCGAAGAGTGGCCGGCCGGGTCCGGTGCTCGTTGACATCACGAAGGACGCGCAGCAATCCACCGCCGAATTCGACTGGGACGCCGTCGCCCCGCGCCTCGCGGGTTATCGGCCGAATCTCCGGGCGCTGCCGGGCGAATACGAGCGTGCGATCGAGTTGATCAACTCTGCGCAACGACCTGTCATTCTCTGCGGTCAAGGCGTGATCAAAGCCGGCGCGACCGCGCAGTTGCTCGAGTTTGCCGAGACCGCGCGCGTGCCGATCGCGGTGACGCTGCTCGGCATCGGCGCCGTGCCGGCGTCGTCACCGCTCAACCTCGGTATGATGGGCATGCACGGCGAGGCGTGGGTCAACCAGGCGATCCAACAGGCCGACCTGCTCATCGCGCTCGGCATGCGCTTCGACGATCGCGTCACCGGCAATCTCAAGACCTACGCGCAACACGCGAAGAAGATCCACGTCGAGATCGATCCCTCCGAGGTGAACAAGAACGTGCACGTCGATGTCGCCCTCATCGGCGACCTCCGCGACGTGCTCGACGAAGTGTTGCCCCGCGTCCGCGCCGCCGAGCGCGCCGACTGGTGGACGAAGATCGCCGCGATGAAGGGCGACTCCGCCGTGCGCGACATCCAAGCCTTACCCGACAACGGCCACCTCTACGCCGCACACGTCATCAACGATCTCTGGCGCGCCACGAAGGAGCGCGAGACGATCGTCGTCACCGACGTCGGCCAGCACCAGATGTGGGAAGCGCAGTATTACCGGCACGAGACGCCGCGCTCGCTCATCACTTCCGGCGGTCTCGGCACGATGGGTTTCGCGCTGCCTGCGGCCATCGGCGCGAAATTCGCCTGCCCGGAAAAGGACGTCTGGGTCGTTGTCGGCGACGGCGGCTTCCAGATGACGAGCTGCGAACTCGCGACGATCGCGCAGGAGAAAATCAAGATCAACGTCGCGATCATCAACAACGCGTTCCTCGGCATGGTGCGCCAGTGGCAGGAATTTTTCTACGACAAGCGCTACGCCGCCACGCCGTTGCTCGGACCGGACTTCGTGAAACTCGCCGAAGCCTACGGCCTCAAGGGCGTGCGCGTCACGCAACGCCGCGAAGTCACCGACGCCGTGGAGGACGCGCGCGTGCACGGCGGCACGGTGGTATTCGATTTCCGCGTGGAGCAGGAGGAATCCGTGTTTCCGATGGTGCCCGCCGGCGCCGATCTCGACGCGATGATCCGCCGCCCGAAGCGCGACGTGCTCGCCGAGACCGGCTCCGACAAGGAGTGGCAGATGCCCAACGGCGAAAGCGCCGCGGTCTCCGAGCTCGCGCTTACCGGTCCCACTGCGTCGCCCGCCTCGGTCCGCGCCCGCGTGAAGTTGCTCAAGAAACCGCTCGTGCTCGCGAAAGCGGCCAAGGCCGCGAAAGCCGCCACGCCCGCCCGCGCCCGCGCGAAACTCACCAAAGCCCGCCGCTGATGCGCCCGATGAACTCACATCCTGAAGGCGCCGCGTCTCCGCTCGGCCCTGCTCACCGCTGACCGCTCACTGCTCACGGACCTGCGCTCACCGCTCACTCTTCTCCCTCCATGCCGAAACACACTCTCATCGCCTACGTCGAGGACGTGCCCGGTGTCCTCAACCGCGTCGCGTCACTTTTTCGCCGGCGCAACTTCAACATCGATTCGCTCAGCGTCGGCCGCACCGAGCAAGCGGGCGTCTCGCGCCTCACGGTTGTCCTCGACGCCTCCGAACACGGCGCGCGTCTCGTCGAGGCCAACCTCTACAAGCTCGTCAACGTGCTTCGCGTGGACGACCTCACGCACAAGCCGGCGCTGACGCGCGAACTCGGCCTCGTGAAGGTGAAGGTGACACCCGACACGCGCGCGCAGGTGCTTCAGCTCTGCGACGTGTTCCGCGCGCGCGTCGTGGATGTCGATGAGGAGTCGATGGTCATCGAGGTCACCGGCACGCCGGAGAAGATCGGGAAGTTCGAGATGGTGATCCGTCCCTACGGCATCCTCGAGATGGTCCGCGCCGGCGCCGTGTCAATGGCACGCGGCCACGACCCGCTCACTTCCAATCCGCCGCTCGTCCGCGCCGAACTCGCGACGGCCGGCGAAACCGCGAATTCCGAAAACGCCGCGTTGGCGATGTCCGTATGAAAACCGACGAGCACTCCGCGTTCAGTGAGCAGCCCTCGGCTCCAGCGTTGAACGACTTCTTCGACGACACCGACGCCGCACCGGCCCGCGCCGAGTCCACCTACGATTTTTTTGGCAACTCCACCCTTCTCATCGCTGAAAGCTGAGCCCCATCCCTTTTACCCATGGCTAAAATCTACTACGACAAACACGCCAACCCCGCGCTCATCGGCGCGAAGAAGGTCGGCATCATCGGCTACGGCTCGCAGGGGCACGCCCACGCGCTGAATTTGCGCGACAGCGGCGTCGAGGTCCGCGTCGGCCTCGCCAAGGAATCGAAGTCCCGCCCCAAGGCGAAAAAGGCCGGCGTCAAGGTTGACACCGTCGAAGCGGTCGCGAAATGGGCCGACGTCGTGATGATGCTGGTGCCCGATCATGTCGCGGCGCGCCTCTATCGCGAATCTGTCGCGCCGCACCTTGAGACCGGCAAGGCGCTGTTCTTCGCCCACGGTTTCAACATTCGCTTCGGCGGCATCAAGCCGCCGGCCGACGTCGATGTCGCGATGGTCGCTCCGAAGAGCCCCGGCCATCGTGTGCGCGAAGTGTTTCAGGAAGGGGGCGGCGTGCCGGCGCTCGTGGCCGTGCATCAGGACGCCTCCGGCAAGGCGAAGCAGCTCGCGCTGTCCTATGCGCGCGGCATCGGCTGCACCCGCGCCGGGGTGCTCGAGACGACCTTTACCGAGGAAACCGAGACGGATCTGTTCGGCGAACAGGCCGTGTTGTGCGGCGGCTGCTCCGAGTTGGTGAAGGCGGGCTTCAAGACGCTCGTCGATGCCGGCTACCAGCCGGAGATCGCCTATTTCGAGTGCCTCCACGAGTTGAAGCTCATCGTCGATCTGATGTATCGCGGCGGCCTCAACTACATGCGCTACTCCGTCTCCGACACGGCGGAGTGGGGCGATTACCAGAGCGGCCCGCGCGTCGTGACGAAGGAGACGCAGAAGGAAATGAAGCGCATCCTCGCCGACATCCAGAGCGGCCAGTTCGCGAAGCGCTTCATGGCCGAGAACGAAAAGCACGGCCGCAAGACGATGAATGCGTTCCGGAAAAAAGAACGCGATCAGCCGCTCGAGCGCGTCGGCGTGAAGCTCCGGAGCATGATGCCGTTCCTCAACCCCGTGGTGATCTCGAAATAGCCTTTGCGTGTTGTGTTACCCCAAGGGGCGGGCGCGGTCCACGCTGCGCCCGCCTCCTTTCTCGAAAAATTTCTCCCTCCTCTCCCATGAACACGAATGACTCCTCCGCCGACGAATTCCGCCTCGTTGATCTTTTCTCCCCGAGCGAAACCGATTTCGTTCCGCCCGCTTCCGGCAACGCCGGTGTCGGTCCAAGCGTGCCGCAGCCGCAGCGGATGAGCGGCGAGCTTCCCGACTCGTTCCTCTTCGCCAACCCGTTCTTCGCGCCCGATCGCCGTCCCGAAGCAAAATAGGTGGCGTGCGACCTCCGGGCGCGCGGAGCGATCCGCGAACTCCATCAGCCCGCCGGAGGCCAGGCTCCACCTCGACTCGTTCCGCACCGCCTCTCCCATGCACCCCAACTACGTTCGCATCTTCGACACCAGTCTGCGCGACGGTGAGCAAGCTCCCGGCGCCTCCATGACTTCGGCCGAAAAGCTGGAAGTCGCCCGCACGCTGGCGCGCCTGGGGGTGGATGTGATCGAAGCCGGCTTTCCCGCCGCATCGCCGGACGATCTCGCGGCGGTGCAGGCGATCGCCGCCGAAGTGGGGCAGACGCCCGTCGAAGGCCGGCCGCAAGCCGAGCCGCCGATCATCTGCGGACTCGCGCGCTGCACGCGCGGGGACATCGAGACCGCGTGGCAGGGGGTAAAGGGCGCGAAGCGTCCGCGCATCCACACGTTTCTCGCGACGAGCGACATTCACTTGAAGCACAAGCTCCGGCTCTCGCGGCCGGAAGTCGTGGCGCGCGCGACGGAGATGGTGGCGTTCGCGCGCTCATTGTGCGCCGACGTGGAATTTTCTCCCGAGGACGCGGGCCGCAGCGATCCACTCTTTCTCTACGAAGTGCTCGAAGCCGTCATCAAGGCCGGCGCGACCACGCTCAACATCCCCGACACCGTCGGCTACACGCTGCCGGACGAATACGGCGCGATGATCGCCGGCGTCATCGCGCACACGCCGGGCGCGAAGGACGTCATCATCTCCACGCATTGCCACGACGACCTCGGCCTCGCGGTCGCGAACACGCTCGCGGGTCTCCGCGCCGGCGCGCGCCAGGCGGAAGTGACGCTCAACGGCATCGGCGAACGCGCGGGCAACGCCTCGCTCGAAGAACTCGTCATGGCGATCCGCACGCGCGGCGAAAAAGTCGGCCTGCACACCGGCATCGACACGCCGCAACTCTGCCGCGCGAGCAAATTGGTTTCGCGCGTCACCAGTTATCCGGTGCCGCCGAACAAGGCGATCGTCGGCGCCAACGCCTTCGCCCACGAATCCGGCATCCACCAGGACGGCATGATCAAGAACGCGCAGACCTACGAGATCATGCGCCCCGAGGATGTCGGCGCGACGCAGACCACGCTCGTGCTCGGCAAACACTCCGGCCGCAACGCCGTCTCGAAGCGTCTCGGGGAGCTCGGTTACCCGCTCGAAGGCGAAGCGCTCGCGCGCGCGTTTGCGGAATTTAAGAAACTCGCCGATCGCAAGAAAGCGGTGCACGACGCCGACCTCATCGCGCTCGCGAGTGACGAGCGCACGGCACCGCCCGAGTTGTGGGTGTTGCAAGATTTGCAGGTCGTGTGCGGCACGACCGGTTTGCCGACGGCCACCGTCCGCCTTCGCGGGCCCGACGGCAAGAGCCACGTGCACTCCGCTGTCGGCACGGGGCCCGTTGATGCCGCCTACAAGGCGATCGACCAACTCGTCGCAACGCCGGTGCAGTTGCTCGAGTTCGTGATCAACGCCGTCACCGAAGGCATTGACGCCCTCGGCACTGTTTCGGTGCGCGTGCGGCACGATGACCAGCGTTCGTGTCACGGTCACGGCGCCGACACCGACATCATCGTCGCGAGCGCCAAGGCTTACCTCGCCGCCGTCAACCTCGTGCTCTCGCGCGAGCCGGCCGCGCCCGTCCACGCGCAAAAGTCCGCGGTGCCCGCGGAAGTTCCCGTATCATGAAGTCCCGCGAGCCGAATCTTCCCGCGAACGTCGAGGTCTTTGACACCACGCTGCGCGACGGTGCCCAGACCGAGGGCATCTCTTATTCGCTCGAGGACAAGATTCGCATTGCGGAGAAACTCGACGAACTCGGCGTGATGTTCATCGAGGGTGGTTGGCCGGGCTCGAATCCGAAGGATGCCGCATTCTTCGACGCCGTGCGCTCGCGCACGTGGCACCACGCCAAGATCGTCGCGTTCGGCGCCACGCGTCGCGCCGGCATCGCGCCCGCGGACGATCCGAGCGTGCAGGCGCTCGTCGCGGCCGGAACCGAGGTGTGCTGCATCTTCGGCAAATCGTCAGTGATGCAGGTCGAGGAAGTCCTCCGCACGACGCGCGAGGAAAACCTGCGGATGATCGAGGAGACCGTTGCCTACCTGCGCGCGCAGGGGAAACGCGTCATCTACGACGGCGAGCACTTCTTCGACGCCTTCGACGCCAATCCCGACTACGCCCTCGCCACGTTCGCCGCGGCGCAGCGCGGTGGCGCGGAGACGCTCGTGTTGTGCGACACGAACGGCGGCCATCTTCCCTGGCAGGTCGAGGCGACCGTGCGCGCGGTGCGCGCGCATTTCGGTCCGTCGCAACGTCTGGGTGTGCACACGCACGACGACACCGGTTGCGCCGTGGCGAACACCGTGGCGGGTGTCCTCGCCGGTGCGGCGCACGTGCAAGGCACCGTCAACGGTTACGGCGAGCGCTGCGGCAACGCGAACCTCTGCGTTGTGCTCCCGAATCTGGAATTGAAGCTCGGCGTGGCGGCGCTTCCGCCGGACGCGCTGGCGCGGTTGAACGAGGTGGCGCATTTCGTTGCCGAGGTTGCGAACCTCGCGCCGAACGAGCACATGGCCTACATCGGCCGCAGCGCCTTCGCGCACAAAGCGGGCGTGCACGTTTCGGCGATGCTCCGTCATCCCGATGCCTACCAACACGTCGATCCGCGCAAAGTCGGCAACGAGATGCGCGTCGTGGTGAGCGAACTCTCCGGCCGCGCGAACCTGGTTTCGAAAGCCGGTCACTTCGGCCTCGACGGGCTCGACCCGCAGATGGGCGCCAAGGTCATTGACGACATCAAAGCGCTCGAGAACCAGGGATTTTCCTTCGAGGCCGCGGACGCGAGCGTCGCCTTGCTCGTGCGCCGGCGGGCGACCGACTACGTCTCGCCGTTCGCGCTCGTCGATTATCGCGTGATGGTCAGCCGCCACGACGAGAAGCGCTTCGCGGAAGCGACGATCAAGCTGCAGGTCGAAGGGCAGGAGACGCACACCGCTGCGAGCGGCGACGGCCCGGTGCACGCGTTCGACCGCGCCTTGCGCAAGGCGCTCGAGCCACACTTTCCCTCCGTCAAGGGCATGCACCTCGCCGACTACAAGGTCCGCATCCTCAACGGCAGCGCCGGCACGGCCGCCATCACGCGCGTGCTGATCGACTGGCATACGACGGAAGCGCGCTGGAGCACGGTGGGGGCGGGACCAAACATCCTCGAAGCCACGTGGCTCGCGCTCGCCGACGGCTATGAATACGGCCTGGCCACCGTGGATGCGAAAGTGGAGGCCGTGCGGTGAAGCTCAGGCGACCGCTCCACGATTGTAGGGCCGGCCCTTGTGGCCGGGCCGCCTCGCACGTGCAACCGGCCCGCCGACGAGCGGCGGCCCTACAAAACCGATTTTAGTCCGTCTGATTCCGGCCCCGCCAATTTCATGTCTGCTCCGAAATCTCTCTTTCAAAAAGTCTGGGACGCTCACGCGGTCCGGCAGCTGGCCAGCGGCCAGACGCAATTGCTCATCGGCACGCACCTCATCCACGAAGTGACGTCGCCGCAGGCGTTCGGCATGTTGCGCGATCTCGGCCTGCCGGTGCTCATGCCGCATCGCACGTTTGCGACGGTGGATCACATCGTGCCGACCGACGAACTCGTCGAGCCCTACGCCGATCCGCTGGCGCAGGCGATGATGGACGAGCTGAGAAAGAATTGTGCGCAATTCGGCATCACGTTCTTCGACCGCGCGAGCGGCAAGCAGGGCATCGTGCACATCGTCGGTCCGGAGCAGGGCATCACACAGCCGGGCACCACGATTGCGTGCGGCGATTCGCACACGAGCACGCACGGCGCGTTCGGCGCGATCGCGTTCGGCATCGGCACGTCGCAGGTGCGCGACGTGCTCGCGACGCAGACAATGGCGCTCGGCCGTTTGAAGGTTCGTCGCATCGAGGTGAACGGCGCGCTGCGCCCCGGCGTTTACGCGAAGGACGTGATCCTCCACCTCATCCGCACGCTCGGCGTGAATGGCGGCACGGGCTTTGCCTACGAGTATGCCGGCAGTCTGTTCGACGGTTTCTCGATGGAGGAGCGCATGACCGTCTGCAACATGTCGATCGAGGGCGGCGCGCGGGTCGGCTACGTGAATCCCGACGAGACGACGTTCGCCTACCTCAAGGGCCGCCCGTATTCGCCGCAGGGCGCGGCGTGGGACGAGGCGGTGGCGCGCTGGCGGGCATGCGCGTCCGACGCGGGTTGTCGCTACGACGATGTCGTGCAAATCGACGCGGCCGACATCGCGCCGACGGTCACGTGGGGCATCAATCCCGGCCAGGGCATCTCGATCGCGGAAAACATTCCGCGCCCGGAGACCGCCACTTCGGCTGACGAGAAAGCCGGCATCGTGGAAGCGCTTGCTTACATGAAGCTGCCGCCCGGCGCCCCGATCAAGGGGACGAAGATCGATGTCGCGTTCCTCGGCTCGTGCACGAATGGGCGGCTCTCGGATTTTCGCGAGGTCGCGAAATACATGAAGGGTCGCCGCGTCGCGCCGGGCGTGAAGGCGATCGCGGTGCCCGGTTCGCAAATTGTCGCGCTCCAATGTGCAAAGGAAGGCCTCGACCGCATCCTCACCGAAGCCGGTTTCGAGTGGCGCGCCGCGGGTTGCTCGATGTGCCTGGCGATGAATCCCGATAAACTCGTCGGCGACCAACTTTGCGCGAGTTCGTCCAACCGCAACTTCAAGGGCCGCCAAGGCTCCGTCACGGGCCGCACGCTGCTCATGAGTCCCGTGATGGTCGCCGCCGCCGCCGTCACCGGAACGGTCGCGGATGCGCGCGAAGTCTTCGCGGTTAATTGATCACCACGAAACACACAAAATACACGAAACCCGATACCCTCGCTTTTTCGTGTGGTTCGTGTGTTTCGCGGCTAAATCCTCCCCCTCATGGCTCTCGCAAAAATCACCTCCGTCACCGGCCGCGCGGTTCCCGTTCCCGGCAATGACATCGACACCGACCGCATCATTCCGGCGCGCTTCATGAAGTGCGTCACGTTCGACGGGCTGGGTGAGTTTCTGTTCCACGACGTCCGCCACCATCCGGACGGCTCGAAGGCCGCGCATCCGCTCAACGAGCCGCGCTACGCCGGCGCCACGATTCTCATTTCGGGCGCCAACTTTGGCTGCGGTTCGTCGCGCGAGCACGCGCCGCAGGCGATTCAGAAATATGGCTTCCGCGCCGTCATCGCCGAGAGCTACGCCGAGATTTTCTTCGGCAACAGCACGACGCTCGGCCTGCCCTGCGTCACGGCCACGCGCGAGGACATCGCGAAGCTCACGGCGTTCATCGCCGCGCTGCCGCAGGAGGAAATCACGATCGACCTCGAGAAACTCGAAGTGCGTTTCGACCAAGCGAGCATCAAGATTGCCCAGCGCGAGAGCGCACGCGACGCGCTCCTCCATGGACGCTGGGACGCGATCGGCGAATTGCTCGACGGCATCCCCGCCGTCAAGGAAACGGCCGCGCACCTTCCATATCTGGCAGTGTGAATTACTGCACCGGAGGGCGGCGCTCCGTCGCCGCCGCGCACGCTCCCGGCGCTGACGGAGCAGCGCCCTCCAAAAACAATCCGCACCAATTCTGACTTCCCCCATGAACGCCAAAATTGCTTTAACTCCCGGTGACGGGATCGGCCCGGAAGTTGTCGATGAGGCCCGTCGCATGCTCGACGCCGTCGCTGCGAAATTCGGCCACACGTTCACGTTCACCGAGCACCTGCTCGGCGGCTGTGCGATCGACAAACACGGCACGGCGCTGCCGGCCGACACGCTCGCCGCTGCGCGCAACGCCGACGCAGTGTTGCTCGGTGCGGTCGGCGGACCGAAGTGGGACGACCCGCAGGCGAAAGTGCGGCCCGAGCAAGGCCTGCTCGCGATCCGCAAGGAACTTGGCCTCTACGCGAATCTCCGCCCGGTGCGGCCGCATCCGGCGCTCGCGGCCTTGTCGCCGTTAAAACCCGAGCGCGTGGCGGGCGTGGATTTCATCGTCGTGCGCGAACTCACCGGCGGCCTCTACTTCGGCACGCCGAAAGGCCGCGAAACGCTGGCGGACGGAAGCGAGCGGGCCGTCGATACACTTGTCTATACCGACAGCGAGATCCGGCGCATCGTGCGGCTGGCGTTTCAGCTCGCGCAACAGCGCCGCAAGCTCGTGACGTCCGTCGATAAGGCCAATGTGCTCGAGTCGTCGCGGCTCTGGCGGAAAGTGGCGCTCGAGGTCGCTCACGAATTTCCCGACGTGAAGCTCGAGCATCAGCTCGTCGATTCGTGCGCGATGCGGCTCATCACGCACGCGCCGTCGTTCGACGTGATCGTGACGGAAAACATGTTCGGCGACATTCTCACGGACGAAGCCGCGGTGCTCGCCGGTTCGCTCGGGTTGTTGCCGAGTGCGTCGCTCGGCGCAGGTCGCCGCGGACTCTACGAACCCATCCACGGCTCCGCGCCGGACATCGCGGGCAAAGGCATCGCGAATCCGACCGGAACAATTCTGTCGGCGGCAATGCTCTTGCGTCATTCCCTCGGCTTGGCAGCCGAGGCGTGCGCGATCGAGTCCGCGGTGAAAGCGACGCTCGATGCGGGGCAATTCACCGCGGATCTCGGAACGAAGTCGCCGCTCTCGACGGTGCAGATGGGCGCGGCGATTCGCGGGCGTTTGGAGTGATTGGCCGGGTTTCCTTTTTTGTCACGGAGAACACGGAGGCGAGCCGGAGCACACAGAGGATGGCATCACGGACGAAGGTCGCACCGACCTCTGTGACCTCAGAGCTTCCTCCGTGCTCTCTGTGGCTGAATGAGAGTGCGGCCCACCGACCCCACCGCATCCGCCATGCCTCAGAACTTCCCGCCGAGGTAGTGCGGGAGCATTTTCCGCCACCAGGGCCAGTCGTGGTTCACGTCGGCGCCCCAGAGATCGATTTCGTGCGGGATGCCTTTGCTCGCGAGGATGCGACCGATGTCCTCGGACGAGCTCGGCTTCTCGTAGTTGCCTTGGCCGCTGACGAAATGGATGTGCTTTTTCGCGCGCAGCAGGTCGAGTTGGTGCGCGTCGTTGAGATTCGGCAGGTAATCGATCGGCGAGTTGAAATACACGTCCTCGTCCCAGTAACCGTCGGTGTAATCCTTCAGATCGTAGCAACCGCTCATCGCGATGCAGCCGTCGATCAAGTCGGGGCGGCGGAAGAGCGTGTTCGCGCCGTGCAGCGCGCCGAACGACGCGCCCGTGGTAATGATCGAGGTGTGGCCGCGACAATGCGTGTGGATGAACGGCACGACTTCCTCGCTCACGTAGCCGTTGAACTGTTGGTGGCGAATCGCCTTGTGACGCGGATGCATCCGCGGGTTGAGCCAGCTCTCGTTGTTGATCGAGTTGATCGAGAAAATCTTCACCTTGCCCGCGTCGATGAACGGCGCCATCGCCTCGATCACGCCGAAGCGCTCGTATTCAAGATAGTCCGCCGCCGCGGTCGGAAACATCAGCAGCGCGAAACCGTTGTGGCCGTAAACCGCGACCTCCATGTTCTTGTCGAGACGCGGACTGTGCCAGTGGTGAATTTCGCGGTGCATACGGCGGGGGTAAAGTAGCCGGACGGAAGCGGAACGCGCTAGGGCGCGCAAGTCCGCAGGTGGTGCAGAGCAGCGGCATGCTGAGAAATGCAGGCTGCGGTGCGGCGCGGAACGAGGGTGAGCGGGCCGGGCCCTCTGTCCGCCGGGAACGCATGACGCGCAGAGGGACCTGCTCGTCCACCTTGGAGCATCTACTCGCGAGTGCAGCGCGTGCGGTGCGCGTTCGCTTTTGTCTCCCGCGGATTTGACGGATGGAAACGGATTCAACGGATCGACTCATCCGTCCCCGATCACCCCATCCGTCCAATCCGATTCTATCCGCGCCATCCGTGGAAAATGGAATTCCAGAGCGCGGCGCGGGCCGCGGATGCCGCTTCGGTCTCCCCTGTGCGCAGACAAAATGACGTTTCCCGCTTCAGTGCGGGCGAATGTCTGGGGTGGGCGGGCACGTCCCCGCTGCCCGCCGCGGACGTGGATGATGCCGGGCTAGGACGCCTTGTCCGTGGGCGGGACGATGATCAGTCCGCACTTCGCTTTCTTCATCACGCCGCTCGCCGTGCTGCCGACGAGGAAGTCGTAGAGCTTCCCGTGGCCGTGCGAGCCCATGATGATGTAGTCGGCCTTCATGCGCTCCGCCTCCTCGCGGATGAGCGTTACGGGCGGACCGTGCGCGACGCGCATTTCGCAGGCGATGCCGGCGTTGCGGAACAACTCCACGAGCGTCTCGAGCTTTGCCTTCGCCGCCTTTTCTCCGGCGGTCACGGCTTCCTGCAAAACCTCCACGGGCAGCGCGAACTCGCTGGTCACGACCGGCGGTTGCACCACGTGGATCAGAGTCACCTTGCCCTCGAAGGCGCGGGCAAAGGTCACGGCGGTATCGACCACCTCGTCGGTCACCGCGGAAAAATCCACCGGAACGAGGAATGCTTTCATGCCACCAGTATGCGCCGAAACCGCGATTTCGCACCGCAAATGTTGCCCCGCCCTGCGCAACGGTTGGGCGCGAAAATGAGTCCCCATCCCCGCCGCCCCAGCGGACGCGTCGTCGTAACGCCACCCGAGGTGGATCTGCGGTGGAGGACGACGGGTCGAGCAACAGCGGACCAAATGTGTTCGCAGGGCTCGGGCGCCCGCGCGTTTCCGTGGTGCACGGTGCGAGGTCCGCCGTCGTCGTCGAGTGTCCGGTGATTCTGGCCGTGAAAATCCCTTCAACCTCACCCGGCGGAACCGGACGGGTTGGGATTTGCCAATTTTTGCGTGGTCTCCGATGCTCGACGCGCTCCTTGCGCCCATGACTGCACACACTTGGAAATTCTTCCGCACGGGCGGACTCGATCAAGTCGCCCTCGAATCCGCGGCCGACCTGCTCCACCTCGACGAGCTCGACCAGAAACTCTGGGTCGCGCTCAGTTGCCCGGTGAAGGGCCTCGAGCTCGACGAGCGCACGCTCGCGCTGATCGACACTGACAGCGACGGCCGCATTCGCGTGCCCGAGCTCATCGCGGCCGTGAAGTGGGCCGCCACGCGCCTGAAGGAGCCGGCGGACTTGCTCAAGGGCGACGCTGCCCTCCCGCTCGCCGCGATCGCCGATGCCACGCCCGAAGGGAAAACTCTCCTCGCCTCCGCACGACAGGTTTTGGCCAACCTCGGCCGGCGCGACGCCGCCACCATCTCGGTCGCGGAAAGCAGCGACACCGCGAAAATTTTCGCCTCCAACGCGCTGAATGGCGACGGCGTCATTCCCGCCGAGGCCACCGACGAACCGGCGATTCAGGCGTTGATCAAGGACATCGTCGCCAGTCTCGGCGGCGTGAACGATCGCACCGGTTCGGTCGGCGTGACCGCGGAAAAGATCGAGCAGTTTTTCCAGGAGTTGCAGGCCTACCTCGACTGGGTGAGTAGCAGTGCGACGAAGGACATTGCCGTGCTCGGCGAAGCGACCGATGCCGCCGTGGCCGCGTTGCGCGCCGTGCGGCCGAAGGTCGATGATTATTTCGGCCGCTGCCGGCTGGCGGCGTTCGACAGCCGCGCCATCGGAGCGCTCAACCGGGCCGAGACCGATTACCTCAACTTCACCGCGAAGGACATGAAGATCACGGCGGACGAAGTGGCCGGTTTCCCGCTCGCGCGGATTTCCGGCGGCAGCCCGCTGCCGCTGTTCGACACGGTGAATCCCGCCTGGGCCGCGGCGCTGGCGACGTTGCATGCCGCCGCGGTCACGCCCGTGTTGGGAGCGGAGAAGCGCACGCTCACGGAGAAGGAATGGGCCGATCTCAATGCGAAGTTCGCCGCCTACGAAACGTGGCTCGGCGGCAAGCCCGGCAGCGCCGTGGAGAAACTCGGCCTCGTGCGCGTGAAGGAGATCCTCGCGGGCAACGGCCGCGCCGCGCTCGATGCCCTCGTGGCGAAGGACAAGGCGCTCGAGCCGCAATACAAGGCGATCAGCGACGTGGACCGCCTTACGCATTACTACCGCGATCTCCGTGCGCTGCTGAAGAATTTCGTCAACTTCGAGGATTTCTACTCGCCGGAGCGGCACGCGATTTTCCAAGCCGGCACACTCTTCCTCGACAGCCGCAGCACGGAGCTGTGTCTGCGGGTCGATGGCGCGAGTCCGCTCGCCGCGATGAGCAAGGCCTACATCGCCTACTGCGACTGCAAGCGCGCCGGCGGCCACGCGATGAAACTCGCGGCGTGCTTCACGCAGGGTGACAGCGATTATCTTTTCGTCGGGCGCAACGGCATCTTCTACGATCGGCAGGGCCGCGATTGGGACGCGACGATCACGAGCATCGTCGAAAATCCGATCAGCGTCGGCCAGGCGTTCTGGTCGCCCTACAAGAAATTTCTCCGCTTCATCGAGGAGCAGGTGGCCAAGCGCGCCGCGGCCGCCGAGGCCGCCTCGAGTGGAAAACTTTCGTCGGCCGCCGAGAGCGCGGCACACGCCGACCAGACGACGCCGTCCGCGAAATCACCGGAGCCGAACAAGAAATTCGATCTCGCGCTCATCACCGGCATTGGGGTCGCGCTCGGCTCGATTGGCACGTTCCTCGCGATGCTGTTCACGCGCTTCCTCGATCTCGGCGCCTGGATTCCGCTCGGCATCATCGGCATCATGCTCGTGATCTCCACGCCCTCGATGATCATCGCATGGATGAAGCTGCGGCAGCGCACGATGGGGCCGATCCTTGAATCCAACGGCTGGGCGATCAACGGCCGCGTGAAGATCAATATTCCATTCGGTTCGAAGCTCACCGAAGTCGCGGAACTGCCGCCCGGCTCGAAGCGCTCGCTCGCGGATCCTTACGCCGACAAAGACGCCGAGCGCCGGCGCCGTTGGTTGTGGCTCGGGCTGGTGCTGCTCCTCGCGATCGGCGTGCGCGTGCATCACACGTCTTTCAACGACGGCTACTATTTCTGGCAGGAGAAAGCAGAGGTGGTGGCGCCCGTTGAGCCTGCGGTGGTCGATCCGGCGAAATGAGGCGCGACGGAGCCCCCGCGAAAAAGCGCACATTGTCGTTTCGGTAGCCCGCGACCTCCGGGCGCGGGTTTTATGCGATACGAGCCGCGCCCGGAGGTCGCGGGCTACCCTTCGCTGGCGATCTGCGCAACATTCCCGTCTCGCCCCCGAACAGCGTGGTCCGGTCCTCACTCCGGCCGACCTGTTTTGCTCCTCACTTCGTCTTCTGCAGGAACTTCGGCTTCGTGATGCGATCTTCGACCTTGAGCGGTTGATCAAATTGCAGGGCCTCGACCTCGCGGAACCAATCGAGCGCGCGTTTGAGCGGACGCGGATCGACGCCGTGCGGACCGGCGAAGCTTTCCAATTCGACGTGCGTGTAACCGGCGCGCTTGAGTTCGCGCAGGATGCGGCGGTGGTCGTCCGGCGTGGCAATCTCGTCCTTGTCGCCCGAGAGGAGGAAAACGGGCACTTGCTTGAACCCCGGCGCCTTCACGCGGAACTGTTTCTCGCCGCTCGCCAGCGTGTTCTCGTTGATGCCCGCCTGAAACACGCCGAGCGGAATCTGGCCCTCGAGCGCGAAGATGGCGGCGAGCCAGCCGGAGATTTTCGCTCCGCCGGAGAAGCCCGCGAGCGCGAGAGGCCAGTGTTGCGCGCCCGGCATCCAATTCTCGAGCGCCGCGAGGGCGGCGCGCGCGAGCGCCATGCGCAGCAGGACGGTGTCTTCGATTTGCGGAATGTCCTCGAACGGATCCACGGCGACAATGATCCATCCGGCCGCCATCGCCGACTCGGTGTAGAAACCGGCGAGGCGACGGCTGGAGCGGAATTTCACATCGGTGGTCGCATTGACGATCAGGATGGGACGGACATCGCCGGTTTTGAAATCCGCCGGCACGCCGACGGTGACGCGCGCCCGAGTGACTTCGTGCTCGCGCCCGCCGCCGGCGATTGCGCGCAGGGACTTGGGCAGCTCCACCTCGAACTCCGTCGTCGCGCCGGAAGTGAGCGATTCCGGAGCGGCCTGAGAAACGGCGACAGCCCACGCGAGCGATCCGAGCAGGGAAAAAAGACGAAGCGGCGACATGGATTAAGCCAAGAGCGCGCGCCATCGCCGGGCAAATGGCGCGCGCCAAAACGCGTCGAAACCGCGCTGAAATTCAGGTGGGCTCAGCGAACTGTCGCCGACCTCCTTCGCTTCTCCATCGGCGAGCGGTCTGGACGTTCACTGCAAGGAGCCGGCGCGAGCTCCGACCCACCCCGGCGCTGCGCGCCACCCCGCCCAGGAGGAAAGCCAATTCAAGCGGTCAGCAGAATATTTGTTCGAGGAAAACTTGATTGGCGTTCAGCAGATTCCCTCTCGAGAGGGGCGACAGGGCGCGGGGTGTTGGATTCTGTGGCAGTGACTCCCGCCTCAAGCGCATTGGGGAATGCGGTAGCCGCTTCGGTTGATTCGGTAGGGGCCGTTGCCCTCAACGGCCCTCCAACGTGTTGGGCGCTTGAGGGCAAGCACCCCTGCCGTCACGGCAACCCGATGTGCGACTAAAGCGATTTCAACATCCTGTAGCCGGGCTCGCTGAGCCCGGCCGGCGCTTCGTCGCTCGGCGAGGGTCCCTCCCTGGTCAGCGACCCCGGCGACGATTTTTCAAAATGCGGTCGGCCGGCTCAGGCTTCGCCGCTACTTCAGCACCGGCAGCAGACTCGCATGGTCGTCGGTCCAGACAACGGTTTTGGCGGTCTCGTCGGACGGCTCGTCCATCACGTTCTTGATCGCGTCGATTTCGAGGCGCGCGGGATCGCGTGTGAGCAGGCACCAAGTCGAGCGGTAGAGCCACCATTCGTCGTCCTTCGGATCGTGCGAGATCGTGGCGAGGTGGAGCTTGAAATGCTTCGCGAGCCCTTCGATGGCGGGGCGGAGGTCGAGGTAGCGGTTCGAGATGTGGACGGCGATGATGCCGTCCGGCTTCAGGTGCTTCAGGTAGAGCTCGAGCGCTTCGACCGTGAGGAGGTGAACGGGGATGGCGTCGCTGCTGAATGCGTCGAGCGCAAGCACGTCGAAGTTTTGCGGGGCGCCGTGCGCGAGTTCGTTCTCCATGGAGAGGCGCGCGTCGCCCATGACGATCTTCACGTCAGCCACCGTGTGGGAGAGGAAGGTGAAGCGCTCGCGTGCCAGCGTGAGCACCGCGGGATTGATTTCGTAGATGCGCAGCTGGTCGCCCGGCATGCCGAAGGCGGAGACGGTGCCGACGCCGAGGCCGACGAGGCCGAGGTTGCGTCCGCCAGTGGTCGGCTCGGTGAGATCGATGGCGAGGCCGACGCCGCTTTCGGCGCCGTAGTAGGAGGTCACCCAGTTTTCGTAGGGCGGCTTGGCGAACTGGAGGCCGTGCGTGGTCACACCGTGGCTGAGGATGTAATTGTGCGACACGGAGCCCGGCTCGCCGTAGGAGCGCACCTTGAGCGTGCCGTAGAAGTTGCGCGAGGCCTCGAGGATGTTTTCGCGCCCGCTCGTTGCCTGCATGAAGAAGATCGCGCCCAGCATCGCCGTGAGCACGAGCGGCAACGCAGCGAAACGCGCCTGCCAGACCGGTTCCTCGCGGCCGGTGGCGCCGCGCAGCGACCACAGCATCACAACCAGCACGCCCGCGGCCCAATAGCGGTATTCGCTGTAGAAACCGCGGAACGCGGCCCAGTAATCGCTCACGCGGCCGAGCAGGCCGGCGTCCGCCGTGGCGGCGGGCAGGACGAAGAGCGGGGCCACCACGACGGCGAGCAGCGCGCCGGCGCCGAAGCCGAGGGCGAGCGGGCGGCTGCGTTGCAGGAGGCAGATGGCCGCGAGCAGATACGCGAGTGCCCAGAAGCCGATCGCGAATTCGTGATAATCGTTGAACAGCAGCGGCGCGATCACCGCGACGAACAACCCGCCGAGCGCGCCGCCCAGCGAGAGCGAAAGATAAAAACCGGTGAGGTAACGCGGCGGTGGACGCAGGCGGTAGGCTTCGCCGTGGCAGATCATGCACGCGACGAACAACGCGAGACTGTAACCGGTCACCTGCCGCAGAATCGGCGCGTGCGAACCGGCCGTGAGCAGGTAGCAGAGATTGGCGCACACGAGCACGAACGCCGCCGCAAACACCCCGCGCGAATACCAGCGCGGATGATCGAAGCAGAGGATGAAGCTCAAGAGATAGATCGCGAGCGGCAGCACCCAGAGGAATGGAATCACCGCCACATCCGTGCAGAGCTTGGTGGTTGTCGCGACGAGCAGCACCGACGCCACCGCCGGCAACGCCAGCCAGAAGAATTTCTGCGTCGGCGTCGGACGTTCGGTGTCGTTCGCCGCGGCGGACTCGGCGGCGAGGGACTCATCCGTTGCGGCCGCGGAAGGTGTTCCGGGCGGGTTCGGATTCAGCCGCCGGATCTGCCACGCACACGCGCCGCACAGGAGGGCGAACAAAGCCAGCGCACCGGACCACACCCACGCCTGCGTCGTGCGCGAGAGCAGCGGCTCGATCGCGAACGGATACGCCAGCAACGCGAGGAGCGAACCGGCGTTTGAGAGCGAGTAGAGCCGGTAGGGCGACTTCGTTGGATGCGCGAGGTGGAACCAGCGCTGCAGCAGCGGTCCGGTGGCGGAGAGCAGCAGGTAGGGCAGACCGAGCGTGGCCGTGAGCAGGAGGAGAATGCGCCGCGCCGGATCGTCGGCCGGACCGGGTTTCCAATCGACATCCGGGATGATTGGCAGCCACACGAGGGCCAGCAGCAACAGCACGAGATGCACGGTTGCCTGCGTGCGCGGCCGCAGCCGCGTGGATGTGTAGTGCGCATACGCGTAGCCCGCCAGCAGCACGCTTTGGAAGAACAGCAGACACGTCGTCCAAACGCCGGGGCTGCCGCCGAACCAGGGCAGGATGTATTTCCCGATCAGTGGCTGAACGAGAAACAAGAGGAACGCGCCGATGAAAATCGTGAGGGCGTAGAGTGGCATGGGTCAGGAACGCTGGCGCCACGCGGCGACGCCCAGCAGAAGGAGGAAAAAAGTGACGAGAGTCGTGAGCACGGTGCCGATCAGGGAGCCGTTGGAAACCTGAATGAGGCTGTCGGGATGGGCCGGGAATACCCGCACCCAGAGCGCGTGCGACCAGCCGACGACGTTGAAGGCGACGCGGATGACCGGGCGCAGGAGCGGAATGAACGACGCGAGGGCAAATAAACCGGCATAGACGACGAGGGTGGCGAGAGAGGCTTGGGCGAGCAGGACCAGCAGACGGCGGGGACGCGCGAAACTCATTTCGTAATGTAGAACGGATTCGGCAGCTTGAATGTCCGTTCGGCGTAACCGCCGTCGAGGTCGCTGTGCTGGTCGCCGATGTTGGCGATGATGGTGTAGCCGTCCTCGGTGATTTTTTTGCGCGTCGCGGTTTTGAAGGACTGCGTGGTGTCCGCGTAGCCGTTGGGCTTGAAATCGAGTCCGGCGTAGTCGTCCATGCCGGCCGCCTGGAGATTCTTGATCGTGCCCGGCGCGTCCGTCGTTTTCCGCCCGGTCATGAAAAACACGGCCACGCCGCGGGTGCGGGCGGTGCGGAAGATGTCGCGCACGGATTCGATGGCGGGACCATCGGCATCGGCGACCCATTGGTCCCACAGGGCAGGGATGTAGCCGAAATCCATTTCGCGCATGTGTTTCAAATTCGAGAGCGCGGTCTCGTCGATATCGAGAACGATGGCCAGTTTGCCGCCTTGCGCGGCGCGCTGTTCGATCCACGCCTTTGCTTCGCCGGCGACCTGGGCGATCCCGGCGTCGTAGTCGCCGCGGTCGATGTAGGCCTTCAGCTCCTGCTTGAGGAGGTAGAGGTTCGGCGGCTCGGCGACGGTGACGGTCGCGGTGGCGGCAGCGGTCGCGGGACCACGCGCGGAGTTCGAGGCCGGCGTGGAGCAACCGGCGAACGCGAGAGCGAAACCGAAAGCGAGGACCGGCACGACGAGGCGTTGGAACATCCCGCCACAGTGCGGTGCGGCAGGGAAAATTCAACCGGTTTAGGATTGGCCGTTCCCGGGAGATTGCCGGATGCTGGGCGTCGGAAGTGCAACCTCATCGGCGCCGCCTCTCACACCGCAACCCGCCGTCTGCCGCCGTCGTCGCGTGGGACACCAGGTTATCTTATCGCACTCGCCGCAAGAAACTCAGCAGTCGCCGTTCACCTCCGCACCCTCGCCTGAAGCCTCACCTTTTTCTAGCCCGGTTGCCCCTTGGTGTTGGTTCGGATCTCGTTTGCAGCAGGACTCAGCGGTCGCCGCCAAGCACAACGGTCAGGATGAAAAATCCGACAAACGCACAGCCGCAAACACACCGGAGATGATCCGGACGGACATCTCTTTGTTCCGGAAAACCCAGAAGCCGATGGGGCCACCGAGCAGGAATAGCGGGGCTCCAGTAGAGATCATGTTTTCTTCCGCCGATCGTTACCAGTCAGCCGACGACCGACGAGCGCAAATAGGACTCTTCCGAACTGAAACTGAATGTTGAGCGTGGAGCGCCATGTGCGATTTAGTCCGTATGTAGGTCGTTGGCTGTAGTGGTCTGGATCGGCTCTCGTGGCGCAAGCCGCGCCATCAGCGCGCCGGCTAAAAATATCACAGCGGGATAAAGAACTGAGCAGGCGGCGATGGGGACTCCGAGTGCGAGAACCGGCGATGCCAGATCTTTCGTGAAATGAGCGACCGGCGCATCAACGATCAAGACCATCAACGGGCTCAACTCAGGACCCAATGCAAAGGCTGTCATGACCACTGCGTGAAGCAGCCCGAGCACAGCGCAGACGATCTTCAATTTCTTCATCTTTCTTCCGCCGATCG
>PNJQ01000044.1 GCA_013821985.1 Opitutus sp. | reverse complement strand
CCTGCTCGTCGCCATCGAGCTGTTCTTCATGATCTGCATCCTGGCGTTCCTGCCGGTGGACCTCGCCGGTCCGTGCTTCATCGGCTTCGCCATCGGTGAATCCCTCGGCGCCTCCGCGCTGCGCATCTGCGGCGGCATCTTCACGAAGATCGCCGACATCGGCGCCGACCTCATGAAGATCGTCTTCAATCTCCCCGAAGACGACCCGCGCAACCCCGGCGTCATCGCCGACTGCACCGGCGACAACGCGGGCGACTCCGTCGGACCGACGGCCGACGGCTTCGAAACCTACGGCGTCACCGGTGTCGCGCTCATCGCGTTCCTCGCCCTCGCCCTCGCCGCCAATCCGCTGCTCTGCGCCGTGCTCATCGTGTGGCTCTTCGCGATGCGCATCCTGATGGTCATCACGTCGCTCGTTTCCTACTGGTTGAACGACCTCGTCTCGAAGGCGGTCTGGGGCAACTCCAAGGATTTCAACCTCGAGCACCCGCTGACCAACCTCGTCTGGATCACTTCGATCGTCTCGATCCTCGTGACCTACGCCGCCAGCTACGCGCTGCTCGCCGACCTCCCCGGCCACGCCGGTCTCTGGTGGGTCCTCTCGACGATCATCTCGCTCGGCACCATCGCCGGCGCGCTCATCCCGGAGTTCACCAAGATCTTCACGTCCACCGAAAGCCGTCACGTGAAGGAAGTCGTCACGTCCTCCCGCCAAGGCGGCGCCTCGCTCAACATCCTCTCCGGCCTCGTCGCGGGCAACTTCTCCGCGTTCTGGACCGGCCTCGTGATTCTCACGCTGATGTTCGGCGCCTACCTGCTCTCCAAGAACGCCGCCATCCTTGCCATGATGCCGGCCGAGTTCGCCTTCGCTGCGCCGATCTTCGCGTTCGGCCTCGTGGCGTTCGGCTTCCTCGGCATGGGCCCGGTCACGATCGCCGTCGATTCGTTCGGACCCGTGACCGACAACGCCCAATCGGTTTACGAACTCTCGCAGATCGAAGGCAAGCCGGGCATCGCCGCCGACATCGAGAAGAACTTCGGCTTCAAGCCCGACTTCGAAGGCGCCAAGCACCAGCTCGAAAAGGGCGACGGCGCGGGCAACACCTTCAAGGCGACCGCCAAGCCCGTGCTCATCGGCACCGCCGTCGTCGGCGCGACCACGATGGTGTTCGGCATTATCATGATGTTGAAAGCGCTCTACCCGGACACGATCGAGAAGCTCTCGCTCGTGCACCCCGAGGCGCTGATGGGTCTCCTGATGGGCGGCGCGGTCATCTACTGGTTCACCGGCGCGTCCACCCAGGCCGTCGTCACCGGTGCCTACCGCGCGGTGGTTTACATCAAGGACAACATGAAGCTCGACGCCGCGACGGCCTCCACCGAGGCCTCGAAGGAAGTCGTGAAGATCTGCACGCAGTATGCCCAGAAAGGCATGATCAACATCTTCATCGTCATCTTCTGCTTCAGTCTCTCGCTGGCGTTCTTCGACCCGTTCTTCTTCATCGGTTATCTCGTCGGCATGGCGTTCTTCGGTCTGTTCCAAGCCATCTTCATGGCCAACGCCGGCGGCGCCTGGGACAACGCCAAGAAGATCGTCGAGGTCGAATTGAAGATGAAGAACACCCCGCTGCACGCCGCGACCGTCGTCGGCGACACCGTGGGCGATCCGTTCAAGGACACGTCGTCCGTCTCGCTCAATCCGGTGATCAAGTTCACCACGCTCTTCGGCCTGCTCGCCGTCGAGATCGCGGTGAAGATGCCCGACACCCTGAAGCACACGCTCGGCGCGGTGATCTTCGTCATCGGCCTCGTGTTCGTCTATCGCAGCTTCTACGGCATGCGCATCCCGACGGACGCGAAAACCGCCTGACCCGCCTTCGCCAAGGCTACGTCGGGGCAAGGCGCCCAAACCAAAACCTCCTCGCCTGCGGCCAATGCCGCAGGACGAGTCACGCCAAAGCCTGCAAGGCAAAGGCGGATCCGGCCGGCTCTCACGAGCCGGCCTTTTTCTTGCCTGCGAATCACGCGAGTGGCCACGAATAGATGCCGTAACTCCGAACCACGTCATCGCCGCGTTTTGTCGGAGCCTGCTCGCAGGCGATAAAAACTCACTCCGACCCGCCGCGCGTCGAATCGCCTGCAAGTAGGCTCCTACTGCAAACCGCCAAACCGGTTGGCCACAAAGAACACAAAATGGTTTGGTCCTGCGGACGGAAATTCTCCGCGCGCCTATAGGCGCCTCGAGTGCTTCACCGGCGGCCACACCTTCGTGTTTTTCGTGGCCAATCCATTCGGGTCCGAGCGCCCAATTGCGCGCACGTGCGCAATTGCCCTGCCTTCGATGGAGGGCGGCGCTCCGTCGCCGCCGCGCGCGTCCTTGGTAGGGGCCGTTGCCCTCAACGGCCCTCGCCTCGGCGCACGCCAGCCAAAGGCGCTTGAGGGCAAGCGCCCCGACCTGAGCCCCATCCCGCTCCCGTCCGCTCATCGCCCAATCCTGCCAGCCACAAAAAAACACAAAACTTACCCCTGCGGCAGGCGGAGACTTTTCGCGCGCCTATAGGCGCCTTGAGAGCTTCGGCGCGGCCGAGTCTTCGTGTTTTTCGTGGCCAATCCGTTCGGTCGTATCGAGGAGTGCCCCGATTCGACTCACGCCATCCGGTAGAACTGCTCCCAACCTTTCCGCGGCGGATTGCCGGCCAGCAGCTCGTTCGCGACCGCGTGATTCGTGATGCGCTGCGTGGCGGGATCGAAGATGAGCTTCGTGTTCACGCGCTGCGCGATGATGCCGAGCGCCATCGCCTGACACAGCGGCCCCGCCACCGCGAACGGCGAACGCGTCTTCTCCTCGCCGAGACACGCGAGCAGGAAATTCTTGAAGTGACTCGACGTCGTCTCCGGCACGTGCGGCAACTTCCCCGCAAGATCGCGCGCCGCGGTGCTGTCGAGGATCTGCAGCGTCGTGGCATGCGAGCCGCCTTTGAACGTGAGGCCCTCGCCGTAAATGACTTTCCCGGGCGGGAATTTCTTCATCTGCAAATCGCCCGCGCTCGGCGGCGGGATCGTCGGATCGACGACCGGCGTGCCGAGATTCTCCGGCAGCGGCGGCAGATTCTTCTGGCCGTCATACCACGTCATTTCCACCGGCGGCTGGCTGCCGCGCGCCGGGAACCGGAACGCGAGCGTCGAGGCCTGCGGGAAAATCCAGTGGCTGTGCCCCTCGACAAACGTCGGCTCCACTTCCGTCGGCAGCCCGAGCTGCAAAAACTCGTGCGCCGTGTCGAAGATGTGCGCGCCCCAGTCACCGAGCGCGCCGTTGCCGAGATCATACCACGAGCGCCACTCGCCGTTCGTGTAGCCGGCATTGTAGGGATGCGCGGGCGCGGTCGCCGTCCACGTGTCCCAGTCGAGCGTGGCGGGCAACGGCTGCTCGGGCAGCAGCCCGGCGAAACTTTTCCCGTGCCAGCGCCGCGGGTTGTTCATGAACGCCGTGATCTTCGTCACGTTCTTGATGATGCCGGCGTCGGTCCACGCCTTGAACTGGAAGTAGTTCGCCTCTGAGTGACCCTGATTGCCCATCTGGCAGACGACGCCGTATTTTTTCTCCGCCGCCATCATCAGCGCGATCTGCCGGAAACTCTGCCCCATCGGCTTCTCGGTATAGACGTGTTTGCCGAGCGACATCGCCAGCATCGCGATCGGGAAATGCGAAAAATCCGGCGTGCCGATGCACACCGCGTCGATCGTCTTCCCGACCTTGTCGAACATCACGCGGAAATCCTGGAAGCGCGGCACGTCCGGGAATTTGTTCAACACCTCGAGCGTGTGCGGTGCGCCGAGATCGGTGTCGCACAGCGCCACGACGTTCACGAGACCGGTCGCGTAGAACGTCTTCGCGAGATCGAGTCCGCGGTTGCCGATGCCGATCAACGCCAGGTTGACGCGGCGGCTGGGCTTGGCCTTGCCCGACTGCGCGAAGAGGAGATTCGGTGCGACGGCGAAGCCGGCACCGGCCAGCAACGTGCCTTTCAGAAACGTGCGACGCGAAACGGAACGAGGGGTGGTCATGGGATTGGGGAGTTGAGACGATGCCTTTGATCCTGATTCAGTGATTGGAGAACTGTAGGAGGGGCTTTACGCCCCGATAAGGCAGGTGATCGCAGCGGGCATTTCGGGTCGCGGCGTAAAGCCGCTCCTACAGTTTCGGTTTTTGTGGCCAAGCCTCACTTTGGATCGCGGATCCGCACGTTTCGATACGACACCGCATCGCCGTGGTCCTGCAGCAGGATGTGCCCCGCCGGCCACTCGCCGAAGCCGGGAATGAATTTGAATTTGCTCAGCGCCACCAACTCGCGGAACGCCGGCGAACCGCGCTCGTAAACGAGGATCTGCTGACCGTTCAGCCAGTGCTCGACGCGCGCACCTTTCACGACGATGCGCGCCGTGTTCCACTCGCCGACCGACGCTGGCCGCTTCGTCGCGGCGGCCGGAATCAAATCGTAGAGCGAACCGAGCGTGCGGTTGCCGTCGCGCCCGAGTTTTGCGTCGGCGTGCAACGCGTCGTCGATGATCTGGAACTCCGGCCCGATCGACGAACCGGTCGCCGCCTTCTCGCCCTTCTCGTTCACCGGCGCGAGATTCAGCTGCACGAGATACTTGATGCCGCTGTTCGCGCCCGGCGTGACGCGGAAGTCCGCACACAACTCAAACTCGGAATACTGCTCTCGCGTAACGATGTCGCCCCCGCCCACCGCTTCCTTGCCGCCGTTCGGCAGCACGGACAAGACGCCGTCCTCGATCTTCCAACCTTTCGCGGGAAACTCCGTGTTCTCGACCTTCGCACTGCGCCAGCCCTCGGTGGTTTTTCCGTCCCAGAGCAAGCGCCAGCCCGCCGCGACTTCCTCGGGCGTGAGCGTGTTGAGCGTCGCGGGCAATTCCGTGAGCTGCAGGTTGCGCCAGCGCACCTCCGCGCCCGCCAGCGCCGCGTCGCTTATTTCGTGAACTTGCAGCGCGATAAATCCCCGCGGCGTCACGGCATCGACGATGTCGGCACAGAGCGTCCCATTGAGCCACGTCTTGAGCGAAGCCCCGCGCGCCTCGACGCGAATATGGTTCCACTCGCCGGGCTTGAAGAGACTGCCGCTCAGTTTCGTGAACGCCTTCTCGTCGCCGCCCGCGCTGCCCGGGTAAAGCCACTTGCGCCGCGCCTCGTCGTAGAGGCCCGCCGTCCACCAGCGCGCGCGCACCGGGTCGGGATCGATCTCGACCTGATAACCGTGGACGCGCCCGGCCGGGATGGAGATTTTCTCGCCCTGCCAATCGAGCGATGTCGGCACGTCGTAAACTTGGGAACGGATCTGCACGCCGGAGTTGAGGCGCGGATCGACTTTGAAATCGTATTCGAGCACGAAGTCGCCGAAGTCACGCGTCGTGCAGAGGAACGAGTTCGCCGTATTCAACACCGCCGTGCCGACGATCTCACCGCCCTCGACACGGAAGTTGGCCGTGCCGCCGTGCTGCACCCAGCCCGTGAGATCACGGCCGTTAAACAACGCGCCCGGCTGCGCGAGCGCCGTGACGCCCATTCCCGCCGCGACGAAAAAGAAGACCGAAGGAATTTTCATTGGAAGCAACCCAGGCCGCGTCGTGCCGCCGAAGCCTCGGCTTCCGCGAACCGACTAATCACGCCCCCCACACTCTGCCGAGCCACCGAAAGGAAAACCAAAAAATAGCCCGCTATTTCAACGTCGATGCCGCAGGTGGAGCGCGCCGTCCCGGCGCGCTGAGCAACTCACGCCACGAGTCAAAGCTCCGCGCTCACCCTGTTGCCCTCCCGCCGCCAACGCCCACCCGCCAAACCTGTTTGCCACAAAGAACACGAAAACGGTTCAGTCCCGTGGGCGGAATTTTTCCGCGCGCCAATAGGCGCCGTGTGAGCTTCACCGGCGGTCGCACCTTCGTGTTTTTCGTGGCCAAAACATTCCGATCGGTCGGCTCTCCTGGAGACGGGGCGCCCTCGCCCCGTTCGGAGCGCAACCGGCCGTTGCGATCACCGCCCAACCAAACCGTCTCAACACAGAGGACGCAGAGAGCACAGAGAAAGCACCGTCGCTCGATCTTCATTCCTTCCCTCCGCGACCTCCGTGTTAAAAATCCTACCGGATCGTTTTCGTCCTTCTTGTGCTTTTTTGTGGCCAGCCTTCTGAGAAGTGAGTGCGATCCATTTGACCACGGATTTCACGGATAGCACGGATCAGGCGAAGTGGCACTGACGACGCCCAACCAAACCGTTTCAACACAGAGGACGCGGAGAGCGCAGAGAAGAACCGTCCATTGGCCCTTGGCCCTGCACTGTCGCTCGGACCTGCTCCGCGTCCTCCGCGACCTCCGCGTTTCAATGCCTCGGTTGAAAAATCTGGCGGCGCTTCGGTGCTTTGGAGTCGGTGCGCCCTCGTCCCGCCATCAATTGCGCGACCGGTCGCGTAATCGTCTCCCCCGGGAGGGCGGCGCTCCGTCGCCGCCGCCAATTGCGCGCCACGGCGCGCAATTCTATCCCCGCACCATCGTCCCTAACGTCATTTGTGCGGGCGTCCGCACACTCTCCCCGCCGACCAATTCGCGCCATGGCGCGAAATCTCGCCTCCACCCGAATTGTGCAACCGGTCGCACAATCCTCCCATTCGGCGAGCGCTCGCCGAATTGATCCGCCCGGCAGCCGAAAATGCCTTGATCCTTTCCGCCCCCGGATCGATCCGATCAACGCGATGCCGAGCGATACAGCCCATGAACCTCAGCCATCCGAAGCCTTTTTCGGCTACCATTGTGGAACCTGCGGAAACAGGACCTGGCTCGCCACCGCTCCCGAGAGATTCATCTATTGCGCACACTGTGCCGCTCCAAATCTAACCTGCTCGCAGTCGCTGGAGGCGTTCTTTCGCCACCGGTCCGCGATTGATTGCGGCGAACCGCACTGATCTATTGAAGGCCATGGACCTGCGACTCCCCTTCCACCTCGCGGCAGGTTACAAGAGCGCTTCTCAAAGAGCTCGAATTGCGAGCGAAGCCTGGGGCGCAGAAAACCTCTTCTGCTGTAACTGCACGTCCAATACTCTGCGCCGGGAAACTGCGAACACCCACGTTGTGGATTTCCTGTGCCCGGCGTGTTCGGACAACTACCAACTCAAGAGCACTCAGCGCCGCTTCGGAGGAACGATTACTGGAGCGAACTACGCCCGCATGATGTCAGCCGTGCTGGCCAATCGCACCCCTCACTTTCATTTGCTGCATTATGAACTGCCGTCGGAGTTCATCAAAAACTTGGTGGTGATTCCACGGTTTGCGATTTCTCCGTCCGCCATTCAAAAGCGCAACGCTCTCGGCGCGACCGCTCGGCGCGCAAACTGGATTGGTTACGTATTCAACCTGCGCGTGGTGCCCGATCTCGCAAAAATCGCATTGGTTCGTGAAGGGGAGATCATCGATCGGCGAACTGCTCGGGCGCAATTTGCGAAAATTGGCCGCATTGAGGCGCTGCGGCCCGAACAACGGGGCTGGTCGCTCGACGTGCTGCGCTGCGTTGAGTTGTTGCCAAGTGCTGAGTTTACGACGGACCAAGTGTATCAATTCGTGCCGGAGCTCTCTGCACTTCACCCCGCCAATCGTCACGTTCCCGAGAAAATCCGCCAACAACTGCAGGTTCTCCGAGATCGTGGACTTTTGCGCCAGCTTGGCCGTGGGCGCTGGCTCCGCCTCTGATGCAGCACGTGGGATTCGCGAGCATCAGCAACCCGTGGCTGGCCAAACTGATGGCGCTTCGTTCCGCTCCGGGACGAACGCCCGGGCGAGGCGTCGCCCCTCATAAGGCGCTCCTCCTGATTTGTCTTTTCGACCTTGCGGATGAAAATGAATTGCCCCGAGCCATAACCCGCACCGCCTCGCTTGCGCTGCGGTTTCGGGCTTACGGAACGCTCGTGTCAGATCGTTGGCCCACACGTCTCGACCTGCGCCTTCCATTCTACCATCTGAAATCCCAAGGATTTTGGAGAGCGGTCGACATTCAAAATAATCCCGCTGCTTCACCCAAAACCTGTGTCGCGGTCGAGTTGGATCACACGTTCCACGCGGCAATGCTCGACCCCGTATTTCGACTGGAGGCCAGATTGGTTCTGACAAACACGTATTTCACCCCAACTGAACGAATCGCACTGTTGGAGGCGATGGGCCTCAGCGAAAGTCACTCCGCCGCCGAGCAAACCGACCAAGTAATCGCCAGCGTCCGAGAAAACGCGAAACGCAAAGGACGGAGCGCCAGGTTCCAGATCGGGGTCGTCGACGGCTACTATCATACTTGCGCACTTACCGGCTATCGTTGCGTCACTGAAGATGGCGCTACGGTCGTCGACGCAGCCCACATTGACGGTTGGGCTGAGTCTCAAAACGACGAGCTCACGAACGGTTTGGCGCTATCAAAAACTGCTCACTGGATGTTCGACGAGGGTCTATGGTCGGTTGACGACAATCTTTGCGTCGTCGTTGCCGCGTCTGACAGATTCAGCGAGGCCGGCTCGCCGGGCTTCCAGCTTCGCGCATTCTCCGGCCGCGAGCTGCAATTTCATCCGACCACAAAGCTGAGACCTGATCTGGAACTGTTGCGGGCTCATCGTTACGAGAACGGGCTGGACTAAAGAGCTCGGCGTCTCGGCTCACTCGTTTCAGGCAGGGCACGCTCCCCTCCCATCGGCTAATACCGCTTCGCGTGCGGTGTGGTAAGGTGGGCCTCGACAACGCTGCGCAGTCTCGCCTCGCGCGCGCCCCCCAGAGCGACAGCACCACGCTGTAAGATTCCGCCGCGGCGTTCGTCACCGGTGTGCTGCTCCCTCGTGGAGCGCGCCCAAACTCACCAACACCATGAAAAAGTTCCTCACCACTCTACTCGTTCTCTCCGGTCTCGCGGCTTCGGCCCAGGCCGCCGTCATCGTCGGCCTCGACGCCGGCTACCTCGTGGACAGCGAGGAAGAATTCATCAGCGCGCGCGTCGGCTTCGAAGTCGCCAACACCAGCGCGTTCTCCCACCAGCTCGAACTCGAGATCGGCTACACCGACACGAAGGAATTCGGCCTAAAGGGCGAAATCATCCCGCTGCTGGCCAACTACCGCTTCGTCGCGCCGTCGTCCGGCGCGTGGGGTTACCACGCCGGCGTCGGTGCCGGCATGGCGCGCTCCTCGATCAAGGGCTCGTTCGGCGGCTTCGGCGTCGATTTCAACGACGAGTCGTTCGCCGCCCAGGCGTTCGCCGGCGTCACCTACCAGGCCGGCAGCAACGTCACGCTCAGCCTCGGTGCGAAATACCTCTGGATCGACGACGTGAACTTCGCTGGTGCCAGCGTCGAAGTCGGTGACGACGTCGCGCTCTCCGCGGGCATCAGTTTCAAATTCTAAGCTACGAACCGCCGCGAGGGGTTGCGGCTGCTTAGGTCAGCCAGTTAGTGTGTGTGTGCAAGGGCCGGTCCGCTGAGCGGACCGGCCTTTGCCTTGGCCGAGCAACCGAACAAATTGAACCACGGATCGCACGGACGACACGGATCAAGCCCGACCAAATCATTCAACGCGGAGGACGCAGAGATCGCGGAGAAGTCCCGCAGCAGCGCTTTTCCCGAGCTCTCCGTTTCCTCCGTTACCTCCTGTTCAATCGCCTGCAAGCAGGCTCCTACATCCAAACCTTCCGTGTATTCCGTGTCTTCCGTGGTCCAAACTTCTGCCTCCGACCCTCTGCGCCCTCCGCGAGCTCCGCGTCGACGTCCTCCTCGATTCCCAGAGCAGGCTGGAAGCCTGCGCTACTTCGGGCCGCGTTTCGTTTTTGTGCTCTTCGTGTTTCTTGTGCCCACCCTTCTGTGCTCTCCGTTTCCGCACTGGTCGCAGATTTTCCCGCGTTGCTCGCATTCGCGCTGAAAAATCCGCGGCTCCCGCTACGAATCCCGCATCGGTGAGGTCCAGCTTCACCGCGTTCTGTTTGTTGTCAGTGTGTGTGCAAAAGCCGTCCGCCTCCGCTGACGGCTTTTGTTTTTCCGGTGGCTCTCGATTCCGGACGTGGGTAGTGGTTCAGACCATGTCCCGGTTCGCCGCGTTCCTGCTCAGCCTCGTTCTGTTCACTGCCGGTTGCGTCCAGGCCCCGCAGCCGTCCCGCCCGCTCCGCGTCGCGTGTCTCGGCGATAGCATCACGGAAGCCGGCAATCTCGGTGACCAAACCTACCCCGCGCAACTCGGCCGCCTGCTCGGCGCCGGTTACGACGTGCGCAATTTCGGCGTGAGCGGCTCGACGCTGCTCGACGCCGGCGACAAACCCTACCGCCAACAACCGAAGTTCGCCGCGGCCCTCGAGTTTCAGCCGGACATCGTCGTCATCGCCCTCGGCACGAACGACTCGAAGCCGTTCAACTGGCGGCACCGCGAAAACTTTACCGCCAACTACGCCGCGGTCATTGCACAGTTACGCGCTCTGCCGTCGAAGCCGCGCATTTGGATCTGCCAACCAATGCCTTCCTGGCCGCCGAGCGGCTGGGCCATTTCACCGGAGATCATCGAACACGAACTCCATCCGCTCATCGCCGAAATCGCGCGCACGGAGAAAACCGGTCTCATCGATCTCTTCACGCCGATGCGCGACCATCACGACTGGGTGCCTGACCACGTCCATCCCGACGCCCGCGGCGCAGCCGTGCTCGCCGAGACCGTCGCGGACGCAATCAAGTCGGCCAAGTGAACCGAACAAATCCGCCACGGAAGGCGCAGATGGCACGGATCAAGCCCGAGCGAATCATTTAACGCAGAGGGCGCGGAGCAGACCAAAGCAAAACTTGGTCTCTGCTCTCTCGGTTTCCGCGATTCTCTCCTGTTCAAACCTCGCCTGCCAGCAGACGACTACATTCGGCCTTTCGTGTCTGATTTTGTGATTTCTTGCGCCTTTTTGCGGCCAAATCCTCCGTCTCCCAAAACCCCTCAACCACGGATTGCACGGGATGAAGCGGATCGAGACATCACCTGCGAGCAGGCACCTACAACTGAGCCTTTCGTGTGCTGCGTGTGTTAGTCCGGTTCGCAGCGACCGGTCTTCTCGCTGCGCTCGGAACGTGGCCCAACAAAAAGCCCGCACGTGGTGCGGGCTCGTTCATTCGCGACGATTCGCGTGATTAGCGGGCAGTTGTCCGGCCTCAGCTCTTCGCCTTCGCGTGCCAGGCCTTCAGCACCTCTGCTTCACGCTCGGCTTTGATGCCAGCGCGGAGCGCCGCGCGGCGCTCGGCCGGCAAGGCATTCCAATACGCGAGCGTCGCGGCGGTCGTGTCGGCGAGCGAACGGAACGTCAGGCCCGCCGCCTTTGCCTTCTCGATGCTCACGCGCGCCAATCCGGAGCCTTCCTCGCGGCGCGGAATCCATGCCGGCATGTCGCCCCACGGCGAAACGTTTTGCTCGCGCAGAAAATCCCAATCGACCCACGTGAACTCTGCGTGCGCCGTCGTGGCAGCGCGGATGCCGTGCAACATCGCGGCCATGCCGAGCGTGTAGGATGGGCCGGCAGCGTTGAAGATGCCGAGCGTGCGCTGCTCCGCGACGCGGATGGTCCACTCCGCGCAGTCGCGCGCATCGATGAACTGCACCGGGTCCAACCCGTCGCCGGGCGCGAGGATTTCTCCGCCGCGGGCGATGCGGACCGGCCAATACGTGAAGCGGTCCGTCTCGTCACCCGGGCCGACAATGAGCGACGGGCGGATGACCGTCGTCATCCCGGGAAATTGTTTCTCCGCCTCGCGTTCGCACGCGGCCTTGAGCGGACCGTAGAGCGCCATGTTTGCGCGCAGCGTATCGCGCGTCTCCTTCATCACGTCGGCGCCGGTGTAGTCCTGCGTCGCGACGGACTCGTCGCGGCCGGGTGGTGTGTCGTCGCGATAAACCGAAATCGTCGAGATGAAGATGTAGTGCTTCACCTTGCCCTTGAGCACCTGGCCGACATCGCGCACCCACGACGGGATGCTCGTCGGGTTGTCGATGCAGACGTCCCATTCGCGGCCCTCGAGCGACTTCAGGTCGCCCGTCTCGCGGTCGCCGGTGATTTCCTCCACTTCGCCGGGCCACTCCTTCGGACGGCGGCCGCGGTTGAAGAGCGTGAGCTTGTGCCCGCGCGCGAGCGCGTAGCTGACCTGATGCGGACCCGTGAAACCGGTGCCGCCGAGGATGAGAATGTTCAACGGCTTCTCGGCCCGTGCGACCCCTTCGGCCGCGCCGACGTGGACCGGCTTCGGTTTCGCGGCGGGAGCGGGAGCGGTTTGCGCGAGCACGCGCGGGAGCAGAGCGGAAGCGCCGGCAGCGGCACCGAGTTTGAGGAGATCGCGACGGTTCATGGAGAGGAGTTTAGTGAGCAGTGAGCAGTAAGCTTTAAGCGTTGAGGAGATTGGGGGGATTGCGGGGCTTACAGCTTTACGCTTACAGCCTACAGCCGCGCTCAGGCGGAGCGTGAGCGCCATTTCGCGAGCAATTCCGCTTCGCGCTCGGGTTTCAGACCGGCGCGCAAGGCGGCCTGCCGTTCGGCCGGCAGGGCGCGGAACCACGCGAGCAAGTCCTGCACGGTCGTCGCGAGCGGGCGATACGTGAGGCCGGTCGCGGCGCAGCGCGCCCGACTCTGCCGCATGAAGCCGGCCGTCTCGCCGCCGCCGGGGACCCACGCCGTGAATTCGCTCCACGCCGCGATTTTTTCCGCCTCGATGAAAGCCTGATCGAGAAAGTGAAACTTCGCATTGCCGCCCGTCGCGGCGTGGATGCCGTGCATCATGGCCGCGACGCTCAATTCATAGTCGGGACCGACGGCGTTGTAGGCGCCGAACGCCTTCTGTTCGCACAGGCGGATCGTCCACTCGCCGAGATCGCGCGCGTCGATGATCTGGATCGGGTCGGCGGCGGGCGGCGCGAGGACTTCCCCGCCTTTCGCGATGCGCAACGGCCAGTAGGTGAAACGGTCGGTGTCGTCGCCGGGACCGACGATGAGCGTCGGACGGATGATCGTCGTGATGCCGGGAAATTGTTTCTCCGCTTCGGCTTCGCACGAGGCCTTGAGCGGACCGAACAGGCCCATGTTCGCCATCAAAGTCGCGCGCGTTTCCTTCATTACGTCGGGGCCGGTGTATTTGGCCATGGCGGAAGTCTCGTCCATGCCGGGCGTGGCGAGGCTTTCGTAGGCACCGATGGAGGAGATATAGACGTATTGCTTCACCTTGCCGCGGAGCACCTGGCCGACATCGCGCACCCAATGCGGGACGCTCGTCGGGTTGTCGATGCACACGTCCCACTCGCGGCCCTCGAGCGATTTCAGGTCGGCGGTCTCGCGGTCGCCGGTGATTTCCTCGACTTCGCCCGGCCACTCCTTCGGGCGGCGGCCGCGGTTGAAGAGTGTGAGCTTATGCCCGCGCGCGAGCGCGTAGCGGACCTGATGCGGACCCGTGAAACCGGTGCCGCCCAGAATGAGGATATTCAGCGGCTTCTCGGCGCGCGCGACTCCCTCGGCGGCGGCGATGGTCACCGGCTTCGGTTTGGGCGCGGGCGCGGCGGCCGGAGCGGGGTTGGTTTGCGCGACAGCGCGCGGGAGTAACGTGGTGGCGCCAGCGAGCGCGCCGAGCTTGAGCATTTCGCGACGATTCATGGGGAGCGGGAGGAGTGAGCAGTGAGCTGTAAGCGGAAGTCGGTTCGAGAGGAGGTCGGACGGATATTCCGGAATCTCCGAAGGGTGTGCGGTATGCGGCGCAGAGGGGTTCTGCAGGCGGCGGGGTGTGGAGGACAACGCTGTCGGCCGCAACCGACTGCGCCAACCGCAATCCGGCGAATGGTCGTTGCCATCCGGTGAACAGTGCAACGCCGGAGACCGCGCGTCGGACCCGGACAATTTTCGCGGAGCGCGTGAAAGGTCGCCCGTGACCTCCGGGCACGGGGGCTTGGAAATTCCGGCGACGCGCCGTCCATTCAACCCGCGCCCGGAGGTCGCGGGCTACCCTCTTGGAGGGCGCCGCTCCGTCGGCGCCGCGTGTGAGATCGCGCGCCCACACCCGTCAACTGCGCCAGACACCGGCTGCATTCCACACCTCGTCGCAGCCCGCTGGACTTCACCGGCGCGCCTCGCAATCTGCGCGCTTCCCCTCTCCCGCATGAATCTACCCCGCCTGTTCACCGTGATCGTCGCGAGCGCGTTCGCGCTTCTCCCCTTCACCTTCGCCTCCGCGGCCGCCGCCAATCCCGCGTTCGACCACTGGGCCGAATCCTTCGCCGCCGACTGGGTGCGCGCCAACCCGACGTTCTCCACCTTCCAACAATACCTGCCGGCCGCGGAACAGGACGCGCTCGACCGCCAGCTCACGCCAAACACGAAGGAATACCGCGCCAGCCGGGTCGCCGCCGCGCAGGCAGCATTGGCCGAACTCGCCAAATTCGACCGCGCCACGCTCAGCGCCGACCAGCGCACATCCGCGGCAACGATCGAGTGGTCGCTGCGGGGCACGGTGGAGGCGGACCAGTTCAGCGATTTCAATTTCGTGTTTCACCAGATGGGCGGGCTGCACGTCAACCTCGTCAACTTCCTCACCCAGTCGCATCCGATCCGGAACAAGCGCGACATCGAGAACTACCTCGCTCGGCTCGCGCTCGTCGCCGCGCGCATCGACGAAGGCGTCGTCCAAGCCGAGGAATCCGCCGCGCGCGGCCACCTCATGCCGGACTTCATCACGCGGTCCGTGCTCGGACAATTCGAGCGCTTCCTCGCCGGCCCGCCGCGCGAAAATCGGTTCGTCGCCTCGCTCGACGAACGCGCCACCGACCTCAAGGACGTCTCCGCCGACGAGCGGGCGCAGTTCGTCGCCGCAGCGGAGAAGATCACGCGCGCGGAAATTATCCCGGCGTTCCGCCGCGCGCAGGCGATGCTGCAAAGACAGCTCCCGCTGACCAACGACCGGGCCGGTCTCGCGTGGAAAAAAGGCGGCGACCAGGCCTACGCCGCCGCGCTGAAGCGCTTCACGACGACGGAAATGACCGCTGACGAAATCCACGCACTCGGTCTCCGCGAGATCGCACGCATCGAGGCGGAGATGGACAAACTCCTCCGCCAGCTCGGCTACACCATCGGCAGCGTCGGCGCCCGCTACACACAGTTGAACGACGATTTGCAGCCGAAAGGCAGCGACGATCCACGCCCGGCGTTGATCGCCAAATACGAAGCTTACCTCGCCGACGCGGTCGAACGCTCGAAGGCGGTGTTCGACCTCACGCCGAAAGCGCCCTGCGTCGTGAAGCGCGAGCCGCCGTTCACGGAGAAAACCGCCGCGGCACACTACACCGGCCCGGCCAAGGACGGTTCCCGTCCCGGCATCTTCTGGGCGCCGTTGCCCGGACCGAAATTCAACATCGTCGGCATGCGCACGCTCGTGCACCACGAAGGCATCCCCGGTCACCATTTCCAGATCGCGCTGCAGCGTGAAACCGAAAGCCTCCCGCGTTACCGGGCCGACGGTGTGTTCGGCGGGGGCTCGGCTTACGCCGAGGGCTGGGCGCTCTACGCCGAACAAGTGGCGACGGAAAACAACTGGTTCGAAGGCGACATCCCCGGCCACCTCGGCCAGTTGAACGGCGAACTCTTCCGCGCCAAACGCCTCGTCGTTGATACCGGCCTGCACGCGAAGAAATGGACGCGCCAACAGGCGATCGACTACGGCATGCCGGTCAACGAGGTGGAGCGCTACGTCGTGATGCCCGGCCAGGCCTGCTCCTACAAAGTCGGCATGATAAAAATTCTCGATCTCCGCGCGAAGGCGCAGCGCGCCCTCGGCGACAAATTCTCGCTGAAGCAATTCCACAACGTCGTCCTGCAAACCGGCAACGTCCCGCTTGCCGTGCTTGAGCAAGTGATCGACGAGTGGGTCGCCGCGAAACGCTGAGCCGCGCGCAGCGAGTCCACTACGAGGAGGTAGGGCGAGGTCCCCCGACCGTCGCGCCCGAGTTGCGCCGCCGCCCGCGCACCTGCGGCGCTCGCGACACGGACACCGGCGGCGGCTCGACACCGCGCGCAAGCCGGCCCACGCTCGAAAGCGATCCCATGAAAACCTCCCGTCTGTTGCTGTGTGTCGGTTTGCTGGTGATTGCGGGCCCTGCTTTCGCTCAACCGGCGGCGCCCGCGGCCTCGGTGATTTCCAATGTGCCGCCTCACGCGCAGGCTCGCGTCGCCGCCGTGCAGGTCCGGGTGAAGCCGGATCGCAGCGGTTGGACATATCAGACGGGAGAACCCGTCCGCTTCACCATCCAAGTCACGGCGGACAGCGAGCCGCTCACCGGCGCGATGATCACCTACAAGGTGGGCCCGGAGATGCTACCCGCGGCCGAGCAGTCCGTCCCGTTGCCGGCAGAGGGGCTTCTCGTCGAAGGCGGCACGCTCCGCGAGCCCGGTTTCATCCGTTGCATCGCCACCGTCACCCTCGGCGACAGGACCTACCGCGGCCTGGCCAGCGCCGGGTTTTCCCCTGAGAAAATCCAATCCACGCAGACCGAACCGGACGACTTCGACGCATTTTGGCAGGCCGGCAAAAACGAATTAGCCAAGATTCCCCTGGAGGCGCGGCGCACCCTGATCCCCGAGGCCGGCACCGACGTGATTGATGTTTACCACGTGAGCTTTCGCACGTTCTCCGCCAGCCCCGTCCGGCCCGGTATCGCGCCACGCATCTACGGCATCCTCTGTGTGCCGAAGGCTCCCGGACGCTACCCGGCCATTCTCCAAGTGCCTGGCGCCGGCGTGCGTCCCTACACCGGCCTAAAGGAGCTGGCGGCGCGAGGAGCCATCACCTTGCAGATCGGAATCCACGGCATCCCGGTCAATCTGCCGACGGAAACCTACGACCAACTCGGAGCCGGTGCGCTCAGCGGCTATCCGTCCTTCAACCTCGATAATCGCGTCACCTATTATTACCGCCGCGTCTATCTCGGCTGCGTGCGGGCCAACGACTATCTCGTCTCCCTGCCGGAATTCGACGGTCAAAATCTCCTCGTCACCGGCGGCAGCCAGGGAGGCCAGCTCTCGATCGTCACCGCTGCGCTCGACCCTCGCGTGCGGGCCCTGGCGGCGTTTTATCCGGCCTATTGCGACGTGACCGGTTACCTCCACGGCCGCGCCGGCGGTTGGCCGCATCTGACACGCCCCGACGCGGAAAGCGGCGCGGTGTCCGACCACGCCACGCCCAACAAGATTGCCGTGACGGGTTACTACGACGCGGTGAATTTCGCCCGGCGACTCAAGGTCCCCTCCCACTTCGCGTGGGGCTATAACGACGAAATCTGTCCGCCTACCTCGATGTATGCCGCCTACAACGTCATCACCGCTCCCAAGCACCTGCTGCTCGCCTTGGAGACCGGTCACACCACGCTGCCCGAGGAAAACGAGGCGACGAACGCATGGATCGCCGCTCAACTGGGATTGAAGTGAGCCGCGCGCAGAATCCGGTGACGGCGGGGCGCGTCAACCGTGCCGCCCCTTGAACGTCAGCTCGGCCACGCCGCTCTTGTCGAGCGCGCCGAGACCCAGCGCTTGCATGCGTTCGAACTGCTCCTTCGTCACCGTCGCGAGCGGTAGTTTCAAACCGACGTCCTGACCGAGTTGCCACGCGATCGTCGAGTCCTTCGCAGCGTGCGCCGCCGAGAAAAAACAATCGTGCGCGCGGTTCTGCATGTCCTCGCCGTCGGTCTTCAACACCTGCGAATTCGCGCCGGTCTGCGCAAACACCTCGCGCAACATGTCCAGATCGAGCCCGAGCGCGTGACCGAGACCGAGTCCTTCGGCGAGCCCGGCAGTGTTGATGTTCATCACCATGTTCACGAGCGCCTTCACCTGTGCGGCCTGGCCCGCCGGCCCGATGTAACGCAGCGCACTGCTGAGGTGCGCGAGGATCGGCTGCACCCGCTCGAACACCGTGCGTTCGCCTCCGCACATCAGGTAAAGCGTGCCGTTGCGCGCCTGCGGAATCGACGACGCCATGCAGCCTTCGAGCGACGCCGCGCCCACCGTCTTCGCGCGGCGCTCGACTTCCACGTGCACCGCCGGCGTGAGTGTGGCGCAGTTGACGAAAATCTTTCCTCGGGCGCCGACGAGCAGTGAGTCGCCGCTTTCGGCGAAAACGCCGAGTTGCGCCGCGTCGTCGGTCACGACGGTGAACACGACGTCCGCGGCCGCCGTCACGTCCGCCAGGCGTGTCGCCTGCGTGGTGCCGAGTTCGGCCGCGAGCGTGGCAGCGGTGGGCCCATGGGCGTCGTGCACCGCGGTAATCGTGTAGCCGCAGTCCTTGAGACGGCGCGCCATGTTGCCGCCCATGCGGCCGACTCCGACAAGTGCGATTCGTTCGTGCATCGTGAAAATGGGGTTCGCGGCAAAGATTCGCATCCACGCGCGTTCCGCCAGCTCGATTCCGCTCATCGTAGCGCAGGCTTCCAGCCTGCATCCGGTCCGAAGCAGGCTGGAAGCCTGCGCTACTCCTCGATCCCCTTCGCCAACTTGTGGGCGGGGTGCCCTCACCCCGCGGGTTCTCGATCCCGCTTCGCGTGCTGCTCCTCCCCGTTTGGTGGGAGGGGCTTTACGCCCCGACGCTTCGTGTGCGCAACGTCGGGGCGTAAAGCCCCTCCCACCACTTCATCCGCGCTATCCGCGGGAAATCTGCCGGGTCCTGCGCATTTTACTGCAGCGTTTGCAAATCGCCCCGGCGCCGCCACGTTTCAACCGCCATGTTTTCGCTCCACCCGTTCCTCGCCGCCGTGTTGCTCATCGCGGCGCTCCCCGCCGTCGTCATCGCCCAAGGCCCGCCCTTGCGGCGCGACATCGGCAAGTATTATGCGCAGAACTGCGAGGCGTGCCACGGCCGTAACCTGCAGGGCGGACTCGCGCCCTCGCTGCTCGACGACCAGTGGACGCACGGCAGCAGCGACGACGACCTCGCGAAAATCATCCGCGACGGCGTGCCGGATGCGATGGAGGGTTACAAGGACGAGCTAAGCGAAGCGGAGATTCGCGCGATGGTGATTTTCATCCGGGAGCGGCGAGCCGGATTCTCCTCCTCGGAAAATCGCCCCACCCGCACTTTGCCGGGCGACCCCGTGCAGACCGAGGAACACGCCTATCGCGTGGAAATCGTCGCAGACCGGCTCTCCACGCCGTGGGGCATGACGTTCCTGCCGGATGGGCGGATGTTGTTCACCGAAAAATCCGGCGAGCTGCGCGTGGTGGAAAACGGCCAGCTCGCTCCCGCACCAATCCGCGGCACGCCGGCGGTGCGCGACAGCGGCCAGGGCGGCTTAATGGAGGTGGCCGTGCATCCGCGCTACGCGGAGAACGGCTGGGTCTATCTCGCGTTCTCCGATCCTGCGACGCGCGACGGACAGGGCGTGAGCCTCACGAAAATCGTTCGCGGCAAACTCCGCGACGGCGCGTGGGTGGAACAAGAAACGATCTGGCAGGCGCCGCTCGAATTTTATCGGCCCGGCGGCGGCGTGCATTTCGGTTGCCGCATCGTGTTCGACCGCGACGGCTATTTGTTTTTCTCGCACGGCGAACGTGGCCGACAGGACGACGCGCAGAACAGGAAACTGCCCAACGGAAAAATTCATCGCATTCACGACGACGGCCGCATTCCGGCCGACAATCCGTTCGCGAACGAGCCCGGCGCCTTCGCCTCGATCTGGACCTACGGCAACCGCAACCCGCAGGGCCTCGCGCTCGATCCCCGCACCGGCCTGCTCTGGGAATCCGAGCACGGACCGCGCGGCGGCGACGAATTGAACCTCATCCGCCGCGGCGCGAACTACGGCTGGCCCGTCGTCACGTTCGGCATGAATTACAATGGCACGCCCATCACGCCGCTCACCGGCCGCGAGGGAATCGAACCGCCCGTCAGCCACTGGACGCCGTCGATCGCGGTGTGCGGCATCGATTTTTATACGGGCGACGCGTTTCCGAAGTGGAAAAATAATCTCCTCGTCACCGCGCTGGCGCAACAGGAGCTTCGCCGCGTCGTGATCGAAGACAACAAGGTCACGCGCCAGGAAGTGCTCGTGAAGGATCTCGGCCGCGTGCGCGACGTGCAGACGGGACCCGACGGCGCGATCTACGTGGCGCTGAATCAGCCCGACCGCATCGTGCGCCTCGTGCCGGTGAAGTGACGGGGGCGCGGGTGTGAGGGCGCGGGTGAGGGTTCAAGTTATCGGCATCGCGTCCACCGGTGGTTCCCAAACCCAGCGCCAGTCCGCGGCGACGACGGAGCGCCGCCCTCCATTCGATTCGTTGCCCCTGCGGCGGCTTCTTTAGCTTTGCCGACCTGACGGACCGCGTGTTCCTTGTCGGGCGGCCACCTCCGCTCCTCCGCGCATGATTCCGCTGCTTCGTCTCCTGTTGCGTCTCGTGTTCCGCCTTCGCGTGGAGGGCGAGGAAGCGTTGCGCGGCCCCGGCCCGATGGTGCTCTGCCCAAATCACACCTCGTGGCTCGACTGGGCGTTCGTGCTCGTGTGCCTCGGCGACGATTGGAAATTCGTCGCGTCGTCCACCACGGCGCAGGCGACGTGGATCCATCGCAAGATGATGATCAATTCGCGCACGTTCCCGGTGGACAACAACTCGTCCTACGCGGTGCGCGGCATGGCCGAACACCTCGAGCGCGGCGGCAAGCTCGTCATTTTCCCCGAAGGCCGCATCAGCAGCACGACGCAGCTCATGCGCATCTACGACGGCACCGCGTTCCTCGTCCACCGCACCGGCGCGAAGGTCGTGACGTGTTACCTGCGCAACGCGGTCCGCGTGAAATGGGTGCGGCACAAGGGCTGGACGCGCTGGTTCCCGCGCGTGTCGGTGCACTTTAGCGCTCCGCTCAGTCCGCCGGCGGAATTCGAGCGGTTCGCCCACAACGTCACGCGCCAAAAGCTCACGCAGTGGCTGCGCGACCAGGTGATGTGGCAGCAATTCGACGTCGAGATGCGCTTCGGCGCGCCGACGCTCCCCGTCGCGATCGCGGACATGGCAGCGGCGTTGCCGAACAAAATCATCACGGAAGACCTGTCGTTCACCGAACTGAGTTATCGCCGCCTGATGATGAGCACGGAATTGCTCGGCGACGCGCTGGCGAAACACTTCACGCCCGAACGTGGCGAACGCATCGGCGTGATGCTACCGACCGTCAACGGCGCGATGGTCACCGTCCTCGCGCTCTGGTCGAAGGGGAAAGTGCCGGCGTTCCTCAACTATTCCAGCGGTGGTCCGGTGATGGTGAGCTGCGCGCAATTGGCCGGGCTCAAGCAGGTGCTCACGTCGCGCGTCTTTCTCGAGAAGGCGAAACTCAATCTGGCCCCGCTCGAAGCCGCCGGACTGAAGTTCATTTACCTCGAAGATGTGCGCAAGGAAATCGGCGGCGCGGCCAAACTCGCCGCGCTGATCGGCAACCGCTTCGCGATCGGACGCGCGCTGCGGCGTGCGCCGGTCAGCTCCAGCGACACCGCGGCGATCATCTTCACCAGCGGTTCCGAAGGCATCCCCAAGGGCGTGGAGCTCACGCACCGCGGCATGCTGGCGAATCTGCGGCAGATTTTCGTCGCGGCGGATTTGCGCGACGACGACCGGTTCTTCAACGCGCTGCCGTTCTTCCACAGCTTCGGCCTCGTCGGCGGCATCGTGGCTCCACTCGTGCGCGGTTGCTACGTGTTCAATTATCCGTCGCCGCTCCACTACCGCATCGTGCCGACGATGGTTTACGAAAAGAACTGCACGATTCTTCTCGGCACGAACACCTTTCTCAACGGCTACGCCCGCAAGGCGCATCCCTACGATCTGCAGAGCGTGCGCTACCTGGTGGCCGGCGCGGAAAAAGTGCAGACGGCGACGTTCGAAACCTACGCGCGCAAATTCGGCGTGCGCATCCACGAAGGCTACGGCGCCACCGAGTGCGGCCCGGTGTTGTGTCTCAACACCAAGATGGATCCCAACACGCTCACCGCGGGCCGCCTCGTGCCGGGCGTGCAATGGCGCACCGAGCCCGTCGAAGGCGTCACCGAAGGCGGACAACTTTTCGTCAAGACGCCTGCGATGATGAAGGGCTACCTCAACGCCGACGCCAACACGAAGTTCCAGGCGCTCGGCGGCTGGTATGACACCGGCGACATCGCGAAAGTGGACGAGGACGGTTACGTCACCGTGCTCGGCCGCATGAAGCGCTTCGCGAAAGTTTCCGGCGAAATGATTTCCCTTACCGCCGTGGAGGACGCGCTGGCCGGCGCCTTCACGGCACACTTCGGCCTGCGCTGCGCCGTCGCAGTCGTCGCCGTGCCCGACACTGAAAAAGGCGAGAAGCTCATCGCGATCGCCAACGAGACCCGGCTCAAGCTCGCCGATGTCCGCGCCGCCGTGCGCGCCAAGGGCCTGAGCAATCTCTGTGCGCCCCGCGAACTGCGTTTTGTGCACGCGATTCCGAAGCTCGGCTCGGGCAAAACCGACCACCGCGAAATCGCCCGCCTGCTGCGCGACGGCGAAACGACGGCGGAGACCATCGCGCCCGCCGGCGTGGCGTAGAGTCCCCGTCTGCTGTCGGCAGAATATTGACTTCGTAGGGCCGGCGCTCGTCGCCGGGCCGCCGTTTGTGCGCACCTTCGAACGATCCGCCGACGAGCGGCGACTCTACAGTCGGTGCGAATTTTTCACGTCTGGTCCATCGGCTACTGGTGCGGCACCCGTGGCCTGCTACACTTCGCCTATGTCCACGTCCGCTTCCGCCTTCGATCTCGACGCCTACTTCGCGCGCATCGGCTACTCCGGCGCGCGCGCGGCCACGGTCGAGACGTTGCACGCCCTCGCGTGGCATCACGCGACGTCGATCCCCTTTGAGAATCTCGACGTGCTGCTCGGCCGGCCGATCGTGCTCACGCCCGAGGCGTTGATGGCCAAACTCGTGTATGGCAAGCGGGGCGGGTATTGTTTCGAGCAAAATAATCTGCTGCGTCTCGCCCTGACCGCGCTCGGTTTCCGGCTTACTCCGCTCGGCGCGCGCGTGCGCTGGCAGATTCCGCGCGAGGTTGTCCCCGCGCGCACTCACCTGTTTCTCCGCGTGCATTTTCCGGAAGGTGACTGGATGGCGGATGTCGGCCTCGGCGCCGCGTCGCTCACCGCGCCGCTGCGTTTTGATTTTGGCCCCGAGCAATCCACACCGCATGAACCGCGCCGTCTCCTCAATGAAGGTGGACGGTTTTTTCATCAGATGAAGCTCGGCGACGACTGGAGCGACGTGCACGAATTCACGTTGGACGAGATGCACCCGGTCGATTGGGAAGTCGCTAACTGGTGGACGAGCGCGAGCCCGACCTCGTATTTCCGCAACAATCTCGCGCTCGGTCGCGCGCTGCGCGATGGCACACGCAAGGCAATCCGCAGCGACGGTTTTGCCCACCGGCGCGGTGGAGAGGTGCTCGCGCGCCAGCCGATCAGCTCGGCGGCCGAGTTGCATGCGTTGCTCACGGAGCATTTTGACCTGCACTTCCCCACCGAAACCCGATTCGGTCCGCCGGGGGCTCCTTGGGCGCAGGCGCGGCGCTGACGCGCCGGCGCCAGTTTAAGTTTGGAGCTTAAGTTGAAGAGCCGGGCACGCGGTCGGTCGCGCTTCACGCCCGCAAGCTCCCGCCCCTTCAACTTTCCGCTTCAACTCGCGCGGTGCGCGGTCATTCCCGCTGCACGCTGACGGTGCAGGTGCGCTCATCCGGGTTACGGGTTACCACCACGATCGTTGCGCCAGCGTCGAGACAGCGCTGCACAAAGGCGCCGACCTCGGACAGGGATATATTTTCGTGTCGCTCCATGAGAAACATGCGTCAGCCGAAAATTGCGTGCTGCCAATGGTCTCGCAGGAACGAAAACCACCTTAGTTTAGGTGGCGAGGCCGTGCGGGATCTTCCGTCCCGCCGGCCGGGGCGGCGGCGTTTCAGCCGCGCGGCGGCGGAGGCGTCCGCTCTTCGCTCAGCTCGATGAGGTCGAAGGACGTGTTGGCTGTCACATGGCCCATGCCCGCCTCGAGCTTGAGCTGCTGCAGGTAGGAGGAAATGCGGTCGTTGAGTCCGAGTTTCCGCGAATGCTCGTTCCAGATCATCGTCTGCGTCCGGTTTGGGCGCATGCCCTGCGTGAACATCCACTCGGCCACCTCGGCGTCGGTCCCGCCGGCTTGGACGCGAGCCTCGACGTCGGCGAATTTCAAATTGAGGAACCCGCAGAGCTGCCCGTCGAGACCGACGGAGAGCCCGTAATTGCGCTCGAAATCCGGCGGCAGATTGCCGGCGAGCTTGAGGCGGATCTTGTCGAGCATGCGCCCGAGGTGATGAAGACCGCCGATCGATTTATCGTAGGGACTGCGCAAGCCGGGGACTGCAGGCATGGGCGCGATGAAATGGGTCCGCGCGCGCGACGCGACTGTGATTTCGCTGTGGCGTGACGGCGCCTCTTCGCTCCGGAATGTGGGCGAGGTGCCCTGCACCCCGCGGGGTGCAGGTTGCGCAGCCATCTCCTCGCCGGGTGAGGGCACCCGGCCCACAGAAATTCCAGCCCGGGCTCAGCGCTGGCGGCGATAGACCATTTCTTGCTCGGTGCGGTCTGCACCTTGGCTCGTGACGAGCCAGACGCGGAGCGTGTTGCCGTCGTCCTCCCCACGGAATGTCAGGCCTTCGAAACAGGCTTCGTTCGCCTCATGCTTCACCAGGCGGAACGTCACCCATTTCTCCTTCTCCTCCCACGCCTTCAATTCGGCGGTGAAGTGTTTGAGTCGCATCTCGACCGTGTCGCCGACCGGCAGCAGCACGACCATTTCGTAAACCTGCGCGCGACCGTTTCGGACCATGCGAAACATACCTTGCATGCTCGTGCCGTTCGGTGCGGTCCAAATCTCCTCGACGTCTGCGCCGCCGAAACCGGTGCCGACCCAATGGCCCGTGAGCCACGCGAAGTCCGCCAGCGTCGCCTTCGCCGGCGCCGCACCCTCGGCCAGCGAGAGCGTGTGAGGGGAGTTGGCGGTTTGACCTGAGACTGAGGGAACCAGCGCCGCGACAGCGGCGGACAACACGGCGAGCAGCAGAGCTTTCACATCGGCAATGCAAGCGCTGCGCGCGGGCGGAGCCATGCTCACACGACCAATCGCATCGCGCGCACGTCCAGCGCCCAACCCACGCGATAAAAAAGGCGCCCCGCTTCCGCGGGACGCCTTGAAGTTGAAACGCAGGACGGTCGCTCAGTAGCGGAACGCGACCTTGGCGTAGTAAGTCACGCCGTTGAAACCGAAGGGCGAGACGCTGTTGTAGGGGAAGATGCCAGCGTTGTCGTTGCCGTTGAACGGCGTGCCGTTCGAGATCCGGGAGCGGATGTTCTCGTCGGGATAAACGTCGAACAGGTTGCTCGCGCCGGCGGAGAGCGTGATGTTTTTCGTCGCGCGGTAGGACACGTCGAGATCGGTCAGCCACTTGGCGCCAAACGTCTGAATGATCTGCTGGTTTGTCGTCGTGCCGCCGACCGTGCCGGGGACCGCGGGGCGGAGTTCGACGTCGTAGCCGGGCGTGAGTGCGGCGACCTGCGCCGCGCTGGCGCCGGTGAAGGCGACCGTGGAAACTTCGCCGAAGCGCGTCTCGCGGACGAGGAACGACCACTTCTCCACGTCCCACACGACGGAGAGGTTCATCGCGTCGGTCGGCTGGCCCTTTTCGAGCCGGATCGTTTCCGTGAGATCGAAGAGCGGCGTCGTGGTGATCGCGGCGAGCGTGGCGTTGGCCTGCTTGACGCGCGTGGCCTTGGTTTTGTTTTTGTTGAAGTTCGCCGTGAAGGTGAACTTGCCGAGGTCGGCCGTCTTCCAAGTGTAGCGCGCGCTGACGTCCACGCCCTTCGTCTCAGTATCGACGGCGTTGGTGAAGTAGCGACCGCCGCCGATGCCCGTGATGCCTTGCGAGGCGAGCAGGTTGATGACCGCGGTGCCGGTGAAGTTCGACGAGAGCACGATGCGGTCTTCGATCTCGATGTTGTAGTAATCGACGGTGAGCGAGAAGTTCTCGTTCGGATTCCACGTGCCGCCGAAGGAGAAGTGCGTGGACTCCTCGGGATCGAGCGCCACGGCGCCGAGTGCCCGGGCTCCGGGCGCGCTGACGGGGAACGTCAGGATGTCGAACGGCACGCCGCCGATGAAGTTCGTGGCGGTCGAGCTGAACCACGATTGCGCGAGGTGCGGAGCGCGGAAGCCGGTGCTCACGGAGCCGCGCAACGCGAAGCCGCTGCCGAGCGTGAAGCGCGAAGCGAGCTTGCCGGTCGTGCTCGTGCCGAAGTCGCTGTAATCCTCGAAGCGCGCGGCGAGCGAGACGAGGAAGCGCTCGGAGATGTCCTGCTCGAAATCGACGTAGATCGCCTTCGAGTCGCGCGAGTGCGTGCCGGCATCGGACGGTTTGAAGCCGGGGAACACCTGTGCGCCGACGGCCCCGAGGGCGCCGTTGTTTGGTCCGCCGATGATGCGGACGCCGCCGTCGCGATAGGAATCGGGTTCGCCCGCGCCGATGGCGTAATCCTCGGTGCGGAACTCGACACCCGCCGCGACCTTCAGCGGCGTGGCGAGGCCGGCGGCGAATTGCGTGGTGACGTCGAAGTTGGTCGTCCACTGCTTGAACTTCAACTGGCCGTCGTAGAACGAGGTCGGGCTGGAGTTGCCGAGCGTGACATTGGCGGATTCGGCCGTGCGGTAATCGAGCGTGTTGTAGCCGTAAACCGTGGAGAGATCCCAATCGAAGCCGCTGGACTTGCCTTCGACGCCGCCCGCCCACGAGGCGTCGAACACGTCGGACTGAATGTAGGGAAGAAAGCCGTTCGGGTAGATCGCCCGGATCGTGCGGTCGTCGCCGGAGCGGCGGAAAAAGCCCGCGCCATTCGCATGTTTCTTGCTGAAGCCGCCGAAGAAGTAGGCCTCGAGGTTATCGCCGAGATCGTATTCGCCGTTAAACCACGCGCCGCTTTCCTTCACCATCGGATCGCCGAAGCGGTGGTTGAGGCGATCGACCGTGGCTTCGCGGGGATCGAGCGTGCCGTTGGGGGTGGAGAGGCCGATGCCGGAACCGTAGTTGCCGGAGATTGCCACGGTGCCGCCGGTGCCGAGGTATTGCTGGCGCGTGTCCGGTTGGATGCGGCTGGTCGGGCTCTTGTCGCGCGTCCAGGCGCTGAGGAACAGCGAGCCGTTGTCGCCGAGTGCGGTGCCGGCGTAGGCGTTGAGCTTCAGGTCCTCGCCGTCGCCTTCGCCGGTCGCGCCCACCGTCAGATCACCGCCCCAACCGGTGTCGTGACGCAGGATGACGTTGATGACACCCGCGATGGCATCGGAGCCGTATTGGGCCGATGCGCCGTCGCGCAGCACTTCGATGCGCGCGATCGCGGCGGACGGGATGGCGTTGAAATCGGTCGAGACCGAGCCGCGGCCGATCGAGCCGTTCAAGTTCACGAGCGAACTCGTGTGGCGGCGCTTGCCGTTGATGAGCAGCAGCACCTGATCGGGGGCGAGGCCGCGCAGTGTCGCCGGGCGGATGTGGTCCGTGCCGTCGGTCAGCGACGGGCGCGGGAAGTTGAACGACGGGATCTGCGCCTGCAGCATCTGCGCCGTCTCGGTATAACCGCCCTTCTGCAGTTCGGCGCCGCTGATGACGTCGATCGGCACGGGCGATTCCGTGACGGTGCGGTTGTTGAAGCGCGAGCCCGTGGCCACGAAGGCCTCGAGCTTCACCACGCTGTCCTTCTTCACGCCAACATTGTCGGACGTGGATTCTGGTTCGACGGTCGATTGAGCAAAGGCGGCCAGGGAGAGGCTGCCGAGAAACAAGGCGCTCGCGCCGATGTGGCGGAAACGCCGGGAGCGCGCCAATGCGGCGGCGCCCCGGGGGGACGTTTGTTGGTTCATAGGTTCGGTTCGCTGACTAAAGGGGTAAGCAGCGCCAAAGTGAGCTGTGTGCAACCGGGACCCTAGTCATAACGGCCCATGCCACAAGCTTTGCGCAGCCGCGCGAAAATTGAGCTTTCCTTTGCGCCGAATGCGACTTGAGCGACCGCCGCGGTTCGGAAAAGGTCACGCATGCACCTGCTTGGACGCCTGCTTTCCGCCCTTGTGCTCGCCGCACTCACGTTCGCGCCGGCCGCTCCCCTTCTCGCGCAACGCCCCGCCGTCGAAGCGCGCCACGGCATCGTCACCTCCGCTCACGAACTCGCTTCGCGCGCCGGCGTGGAAATTCTCCAGCGCGGCGGCAATGCGGTCGATGCCGCCGTCGCGACCGGTCTCGCGCTGACCGTCGTGTATCCTTTCGCCGGCAACATCGGTGGAGGCGGCTTCATGGTCATCCACCTGGCGGCGGCGAACGGCCAGCCCGCGCGCGACTGCGTGATCGATTACCGCGAGACCGCAACAGCCGACGCGACGCGCGAGATGTATGTCGGCCCCGATGGCAAGGTTTTCAAGGGCGCCGGTTCCTCCACCGTCGGCTGGCGCGCGAGCGGCGTGCCCGGTTCCGTGGCGGGCTTCGCGCTCGCACTGGAAAAATACGGCTCCGGCAAAGTCACGTGGGCGGAGGTCGTTGAACCCGCGCGCCGCCTTGCCGCGGAGGGTCATGTGGTTTCGCAAGCGACCGCGGCCAATCTCCGCGAGTGGGGACAAAAGCATCTGGGTGAGTTCGCGGAATCGAAAAAAATCTACCTGAAGGAAGGCGCGTTCTGGGCCGCCGGCGAACGCTGGGTGCAGGCCGATCTCGGCGAGACTTTTGCGCGCCTGCAAAAGCACGGCCCGCGCGAATTCTATGAGGGCGAAACCGCGCAGCGCATCGCTACCGCGATGGCGCAGAATGGCGGCACGATCACGCTCGACGATCTGAAAAATTATCGCCCCGTCGAGCGCACTCCCCTGCGCGGCAAATACCGCGGCTACGACATCGTCACGATGCCGCCGCCGAGCTCGGGTGGCATCGCGCTGCTGCAGATGCTCATGATGCTCGAGCCGCACGACGTCGCCGCCTTGGGCCACAATTCCGCGGCAAAATACCATTTGTTCGCGGAAGTGATGAAACGCGCCTTTCGCGACCGCGCCGAATATCTCGGCGACCCGGACTTCGTGAAAGTCCCCGTCGCCGCGCTGCTCGACCCGGCTTACGTGCAGGGCCGCATGAAGGATTTCTCGCCCGACAAAGCGACGCCCGCCGCGGCGGTGCAGCCGGGCCTCGGCAAATTTGTCGCCGGCCCGATGCGCGAGAAAATGGAGACGACGCACTTCTCCATCGTCGATGCCGCGGGCAACGCCGTTGCCAACACCTACACCCTTAACGGCGCCTACGGTTCCGGCGTCACGATTCCCGGCACGGGAATTTTGATGAACAATGAAATGGACGACTTCACCGCGCAGGTCGGCACGCCGAACATGTTCGGTCTCATCCAAGGCGAAGCGAACGCCATCGTGCCCGGTAAACGCCCGCTCTCGTCCATGACTCCCACGCTCGTCACGAAGGACGGGCAACTTCTCCTGGTCACCGGCAGCCCCGGCGGCCCGACGATCATCAACACGGTCTTTCAGATCATCACGAACGTCATCGATCACCAGATGCCCGTGATGCAGGCCGTCGAGGCCCCGCGCATCCACAACCAATGGATGCCGGACGTCGTCACCTTCGAGCGCTTCGGCATGAACGCGGACACCGCCGGGCTCCTCCGCGCGAAGGGCCACACGCTCCCCGAGCGCAAGTCCTACGAAGGCGCCTATCAAGGCGACGGCGAAACGATCTACCTCGATCCCGCCACCGGCCTCCGCCACGGCGCTGCCGACCCGCGCAAAGGCGACTCCGCCGCGATTGGGTATTGAGCCGCGCGGCGTGGAGTAGCGCCGATTTTGCCGGCGAAGTGACGCGCGCACCCACCACGCTGTCGCTCCCGACGTAGCGGGGAGCGCCAGCGACCCGATCCAGCGGCGCGGCACGGAGCGCTCCCGCGGTCCACCTTCGAAGTGGACGCCTCTTCACGCGGGGGGCTTTACGCCCCGACGAATGATCAACGTCGGGGCATAAAGCCCCTCCCACCCCAACCAGTCCCGCCGCCTCCGCCCCTAGCCGCTCGCCTAATGAAGTTGTCGTTGACAACTACCGCCGGTTAGTTGCTAGTGACATCCATCAACCCAAACCAAAAACACCAAACCCAAAATCCAACCTCCTCCATGAACACCTCCTCCTTCCTCGCCACGCTCCGCGCCCACGCCGGCCTGCCGCTCGTCTTCCGCACCGACGCCGCCGCCATCTCCTCGCACTACCACCTCACCGAGGTGAAGCGCGTCAGCTACGAAACGATGGATTGCGGCGCCATGACCCACCGCTGGGCCGAGACGCAATTCGAACTCTGGGTCCCGCCGCTCATCGGCGCGCTCCCTGGCCGCGCGCACATGCCCGCCGAGAAATTTCTCGCGATCATCGATCGCGTCGAAAAGGAACTGCCGCTCAACGGCGAAACGCCCGCCCGCGTCTTCGTCAGCCTCGGCGACCACCCGGCCGCTCTCCACGACGTCGAATCGCTCGTCCCGGCCGACGGCAAGCTCTGGGTCAACCTCATGCCCGACCGCGCGCGCTGCAAGGCCGCCGAGCGCCGCGTCGCCTCCGCCACCGGTGGTTGCTGCGGCAGCGCCGATGCCGCGGGCGAGCCGTCCGCATCCGCGACGGAAGGCTCCTGCTGCGGCACCGGCTCCCCCGCCAGCAACACCGCCGCCTGCTGCACCTGAGATACTTCCTCTCCCTCCCCGCCGCGCTCGCCTTATGGTGCGCGCGGCGCTGCGGCCGGCCTGAATGAAATTGCCCCGTCGCCCACGACGCCGTAGCGCCATGGACGCGCCTTCCGCCTTCCGCCTTCCGCCTTCCGCCTTCCGCCTTCCGCCTTCCGCCTT
>PNJQ01000043.1 GCA_013821985.1 Opitutus sp. | reverse complement strand
ATCCACGCACGCCGCGCATTCCTCAATGCGATCAACCGTGATCCTCCGTGCCATCCGTGGCTTTAATGCCACCGTGCGCAGCGCACGCCGCACCTCCGCTCACTCCGCTTTCGCTTTTTCTTCGGCGGGTTCGTCGGAAGCTTCTTCCGCTTCCTCTTCATCCAGCAAACTCGGCTCACCTTTGCGCTTGGCGATCCACTCCATTACGCCGGCAAAAAAACCGGTGAACATCAGGTCGCCGAAGAGGGTGTTGCGGAAGAAATAGATCGTCGGCGGGAACTCCGGGTGGCCCACCGTCAGCGCCTGCCACCAGCCGGCGAGCGTCTTGGCGTAGAAGGGATCCGAGAACCACGATTGCGTATTCGTGATGACGTAGAACAACAGCGCGCCGAACAAACTTCCGTTGAGCAGCCACAGCCAGGACTTGCGTTTCGATACCCACGCCCCGATCGCCAGTGCCGCGGCAAAACACGCGAAACGCGCGAAATACCCGAGGGTCGGCAATTGGTAGCCGAATTCGCGCACATAGAAATGGTTGATGTAGATGTCGGACGCGCACAGCGCCACGAACGGCACCGCCCACATCCAGCGGTTCCGGAAATACACGGCGCCGCAAAACGCGATGGCCATGACCGGCGAAATGTTCGCCCACGCGAGGTCGAGGGTCGGCAACACCCGGAAGAGTGCGGCAATGACGATGAGAACAACGGCGACGCGCATGACGCCGAAAACTAGTGCGGACTCTTCCGCCAATGACAAGCGCGCGGTGCGGCGGTCGCGGTCGGGCCGGTTTTGACCGGCCCGGTTTCAAGCGACTCTCGCGAATGCCGTCCGCAAATCGGAGGGATTGCCGGGCCGGCCCTGGTGGCTGGCCGCCACGGTCCGCGGCTGCCTGGGGTTCCCGCGAGAGTCTTCGGCCCGGCGACAAGCTCCGGCCCCGACCAGCGCCGAGCGCAGCCGAGTCTTCAATCGCTCAATCGCTCTCCGCCTCGCGCGCGAGGAGCCACAGCATGTCCGACACGCGGTTCAAATACTGCACGAGCAGCGGTCGAACGATTTTGCCGTGCGCGGCGAGTCCGACGACGCGACGCTCGGCGCGGCGGGCGGCGGTCCGGGCGAGGTCGAGCGCCGCGGCGTGCAGATTCGCGCCGGGCGTCGCCCAGCCGTCGAATTTCGGCTGGCGCGCCTCGATTGCGGCGACGGCGGAGTCCACGCGCGTGAGAGCGGCGTCATCGATTTTGGAAAATTTCGAATCCGCGTGGCGCGCTGTGTCCGTCTCAGCGCACGCGATCTCGCCCATGAACGCCACGAGCTCCTGCTGGATGCGTTCGAGTTCGGCCTTGTCGCGGCCGGTCGGTTGCGTCGCCTTGGCGAAGCCGAGCGCGGCGTTCAATTCGTCGAGCGCGCCGACGGCCTCGATCTGCGGATGGTCCTTCGGCACGCGCTGACCGTAGAGCAGGGAAGTGGAGCCGTTGTCGCCGGTGCGCGTGGCGATGGAACGGGCAGGGCGCGGCGGCAGGTCGGACATGTTATTTTTTCGCGGCTTCGCGTGCTTTTTTTCTGAGCTCCTTCAAAATCGGGGCGATCCGTTCCTTGGTGGCGTCGTCCATCCGGTCGATGAAGAGCACGCCGTTAAGGTGATCGGCTTCGTGGAGAATGCAGCGCGCGAACAGCCCGTTGCAACGCAGCACGTGCGGCGTGCCGTGCTCGTCCTGGTATTTGACCTCGATTTCGTCGGGCCGGGAGACGTCGCCATTGATGCCGGGGAACGACAGGCAGCCCTCCTCCGCGGCGAACTCCGGCTCCGGCACGGCCGCGATCACCGGGTTCGTGAGCACCATCGGCATGAACAACTCGAGTGGCGGGCGACGGCCGTCGAGTTCCCAGTCGAAATCCGCCTGGGTTTCACGCAAGTCCACCACGCACAACTGTATCGCCTGCCCGATTTGTTGGGCGGCGAGGCCGATGCCGTGCGCCGCGTGCATGGCATCGACCATCTCGCCGGCGAGTTTCTGCAGCGCCTGGTTGAAGGCCGTGACCTTGACGCCCTTTTTGCGGAGGACGGGGTCGTTGTAGTGAACAATTCGCAGCGGCATGGGTCGTAAGGTGGGCAGCGTATTTCCCGGTGCAAGAATCCGGCAAATAAAATTGTTTCCGCGTCTTTCCTGCCTCGCTATGCCCAACCCCATGAAGAAGTCCGCCGCTCCGGTTGTCGCCAGTCCCCTGTGGATTGGCGGACTGCTGCTGGGCGCGGCGCTGCTGGCGGTGGCGTGGCTCTTGCCGGTCAATGTGAAATCGCTCAATCCCGCCCTGCTGCGGGAGGCCGGGCGGGGCACGCCGGGCGCCGCGACGTTTGCCCGTGAACTCCTCGCGCTCGACAAGCCCGGTCCGGCTGCGCTGATCCTCGACGCGGCGAAAACGGTCAACGATCCCAACTACGGCGCGGTGAACGTCATTTTCGAGGATTACCAGCGCAAGCACCGCGACATGATTCCGTGGGGCGGCTGGGACGTGGCGCTTGAGCCGTTGCTCGCCGGTCGCAATGCCGCTTCGCCGGCCGAATCGACGCCGGTCCTGCGCTTCCTCGTCACCACGCAGGCGCGCGAAAATCTTCGCGACTACCTGCGCGTCTCGCGACTGCCCGGCGTGCAAACCGTGCTGAAGACCGGTGAGGTCACGCAGACGCAACGCTTCATCGCCGCCAATCGTCCAGGCGGCCAGCCGCTCGATGCCGTCATATTGCTCACCGCCTACCTTTGGCAGCGCGAAAACCTCCCCGGCTCACTGCAGCGCGACATTCGTTCGCTCGCCGAGACCGCCGTGGCAACCAACCAAATGGGCGCGCTCGAGGAGTTTTACCTCGATATCCTCACCTTGGGTAAACGCCTCAATTGGGTGCAGCTCTCCGAACTGCTGCGCACCGCGTCGAATCCCGGCACCGTCGCCCAGTTCGCCCACCTCACCCGCGTCGCGCCGGAGCATTTGCCAATCATCTACACCGCGGCCCTGATGACGAAGTCCGCCGACTCCGTGGCGCGCTACCTCATCACCTTCGGCAAGCCCGGTGCCGACAATCTGCGCCTCGCGCTCGCCAACGGCGAAGGCGCCGTCCGCCAGCTCGTGACGCGTCAGGCTCCCGTCACGAACGCGGCCGGACCGGAGTTCGAGTTCGGCGCGGGTTTCGTGCTGCGCAACCCGGAGTTCGCGCTCGCGTTGAAATACGCGGCGTTTCTGGCGGGAATTTTTCTCCTGCTGCGCTCGATCGATCTGCGCCTGTTTTTTCCGGAGGAGACGAATCTGCGCGGCGCGTTTCCGAAGATGGGCAGCGGCATTCTCGCCGCCATTCTCACGTTCATCTTTTTCGTATTTTCCGAGCCGTTCCTGCTCAAGGCCGCGGCGGCCACCGAATACCAAATCCGCCTCATCATCCCGATCCTCGGTCAAACCGCCGCGACTCCTGCTCCCGCTTCAACCCAAACCTCCGCCATGGACCTCTCCACCATCCTCTCGATCGTCGTCTTCGCCGCCTTTCAGGTCGCGGTGTATGTGATCTGCCTGCTCAAGATCTCCGAAATCGACCGCCAATCGCTGCCGATCCTCACCAAGCTGAAACTGATGGAGAACGAGGAAAACCTGTTCGACTCCGGTCTCTACGTCGGCATCGCCGGCACCGCCACGGCGCTCGTCCTGCAAGTGCTCGGACTGATTGAGGCCAACCTCTTGGCCGCCTACTCGGCCAATCTCTTCGGCATCATCTGCGTCGCGCTCGTGAAGATCCGCCACGTGCGGCCCTACAAGCGCAAGCTCATCATGGAGTCCCAGGCTGCCATTCCCGCCACCGCCTGACCGGTTGACGCTGCCGTCATGAACCGAACGCTTCTCCTCATCATGTGCGACTTTCTGTTGCTCAACCTTCTCGCGCTCACGCGCTGGGAGAAGGCGGAGCCGCAGCGCGCCCTCGATACCCCCGCGCCCTCGGCCGCATCCGCCTCCGCCTCACCCGCGGTGAATGCCGACATGGTCGAACTCATGCGCATCTCGCTTGAGGACGAGAAATCCGCCCGGGAGCAACTTGCGACCCAACTGAGCAGCACGCAGGGCACGCTCACCGAGCGCGAAAAGGCTCTCGCCCAAGCCGAGCAACAGCGCACGCAACTCCAGGGTGCGCTCGCGACCACCACCTCCAACGTCAAGGAACTCGAGCGAAAATACTCCGAGGCGACCAACGAATCGTTCCTCACCAAGGAGCAGCTCGCGAAGATGCAGCGCGAACTCGAGGAGCGCCGCCTGGAAGCCGAGCGTCAGAAGACCGAACTCGCCCGCCTGGAACGCCAAAACACGGAAGCGCGCCAGCGCATCGAGAATCTCAACGTCGCCGTGAAGGTCGCCGAGCAGGAAAAGCAGATGCTCGGGCAAAACCTCGAGCAGGCGCGCGCGCAGGTCGAAGTCGAGCGTCAGGAGCGCTTCAAGGTGCAGGAGCAGACCACGCAGCTCGCGCAGGGCGTCGGCCAGCTGGCGGAAAAATCCACGCAGCTGACGAAGGAAATCCGCGACAACCGCCCGGTGAATCCCAACACGATCTTCGGCGAATTCCTCGCCAATCGCGTGCAGCTGCAGGTCAACACGCAGCGTCCCGGCCTGTTCAGCCCGAGTTTCCGCGAGCGCGATTCGCAGACCGTGCTCGTGTCCGACGGCACGCGCGCGTTCGCGATCATGCACATCTCCGACACGCCGTTCGCATGGAACTGGGAGAATCCGCCCAACTACCAGAAAATTGCCGGACGTCTCACCTTCGGCGGCACAACGGCACCCGTCACCGAACTGCAATTTCTGGAACTCGATCCGCGCGTGCTGGCGGTGCCGGTCAGCGAAGATCTCGCCGGTCGCCTTGGCGCCAAAATTTATTCGGTGGCGAAGGATCCGTTCAAGTTTCCCGACGTGGTGCTGGTCCGCTCGGAGGACGGTCGCTACGGCGAGACACAGGTGCGCATCGATGCGGCCAACCGCAACTACCTCCGCCTCGACAATCGCATCATGACGCGCCTCTTTGGCGAAATCTCCCCGAAGCGCGGCGATCTGGTGTTCGCCAAGACCGGTGAAATCATCGGCATCATGGTGAATGACGAGTATTGCGCCGTGCTCGGCAACTTCGCCGCAAGCCACACGTTCCAGCTCGGCGACAATGTCGCGCAAGCCGGCACGCAGGACGTCTTCCGCGACTTGAGCGCCCGCCTCACGCGACTCGGGCCGAAGCTGCAGTAGATTTTATTCCGCCGCGGAAAGGTGGTCGGGCAAGGCCGCCGCTCGGCGGCGGGCCGGGTTCGCGCATAATTTGTTCCGCGGTCCCGCGGCCCGGTCACAAGGAAAGGCCCGACAGACGCAACCCGCGTTCGCGCCCGCGCCTGCCGGCTGCTGGCCGACGCCCCTTCGTGATTGCCCGTTGCGCACGCCGACTTCTCAATCCGCGTCGTGCTGCCGCCCCTCATCGAGTCGCTCGGGTTGACGGACCCGATCGTCTTTCTGACGCTGTTTCTCGTCGCGTCGCTGCTCATGCTGTGGCGCCTTGAGGCGATGCTCGATCACGGACTCGAGGGCACCGCGCTCGGCACTCTGGTGATGCCCTACTGCTCGGGTCTGGGAAATTTGCTTTTTGTTTTCATCCTCACGCAGCACGGCGGGCCTGGCGCCGATGTGCTGACGAACTGCCTCGTGAACAACGTCAGCAATCTGACGCTGCTCCTCGGTCTGCCTGCCGTGTTCTGGGGCCTGCAGGTCATCTCCGCCACCGCGGGGCCGAGAGGCAAGGCGCGGGGCAAAGGGGCGCTCGCTGCCGCGACCGGCGCGGAAATCAACCGCCTCTCACTCATGCTCACGCTCGCGGCGGTGCTGTTTTTCACCGGGGCGACGTGGCTGCTGGCCGACGACGGACAGCTCTCGCGCACCGATGGACTTTTGCTCATCGGGCTCTTTCTGTTTTGGCAGACGTTTCAGGTCTTCGACGTGATGAAGCACAACGTGCGGCAGAAAGTGTCGTTCGGAGCGATGTTCTACGTCGATGTCGTGCTCGTGTTCGTGAGCGCGTGGCTGATCTACGAGACGCTCGACTGGCTCGTCCAGTGGATCTCCGCGCAGAAGGAGGGCTTCGTCAGCGCGGCCAACCTCGGCTGGCTGAGCGGCTGGCTGATGGTGCTGCCGAATGCGTTGCTCGCGCTCTACTGGGGCCTGAAGCGCCGCGCCGATGTCGTCTATGCCTCGCAGGTCGGCGACGGGCACATCTGCATCCCGCTTTGTCTCGGCGTGCTCGCGGTCCTTTCGCCGGTCGCGGTGCCCGTGTTTTTCCAGACCGGTCTTTTGGTCATCATCGGGGCCGTCGTCGTGCACGGCGCGTTCCTGCTGATCGGTGGCGGCCTGCCGCGCTGGGGCGGGGCAGTGTTGATCGCCGGCTACGCCGGGTTCGTGTGGGCCGGATTAGCGGGGTAGGCGCGGCGCCACCGCCGCGTTGAGGGAGGAGCCTGCAAGCAGGATCCGACAAAGGTCTCCTCGCGGCTCGTCAACGCGCGCCGACCGACGCGAACCTCACTCCAGCGGATCGCTCGCAAATTTCTGGCTCAGTTCCGCCCATGGCTTTTGCGCGTTCAGCCACAGCGGAGTGTCACGAATTTCGGCCATTGTGCGCGTGATGTGGTTGGCGAAAAGGTAGCTGCTGTCACCGAGACGCAGGCACGCGTCGTAGTGCGTCCCGGCGGCATCGCTCGCGAACGCGAAATCGCCCACGCCAAGTTTCTGGCCGGCGAGTTCCTTCAACATCGAGCTGAGATCGAGCGTGAACTGCTGCTTGTATTTCTCCGCGCGTGGACCTTCGTAGGCCATGATGGCGCCGCGGTCCGCGCGCATCGAGACAAGCACCCACTCGTTGAACACCGGCTGGCCGTAAGCGGCGTTCATCCGGGAAATCGCGTGAGACACATGGCTGCGGGCATCGGCGAGATTCATCGCGCCTATGAAGCGTCGCGCGATGCCGTGTGCCAGCCAATTGTGGCGCGCCGGCGCCGCCGTGCGCGGGTTGACGAATTGTTGATGTTCGCGCGGCGACGTCGCCGCCGCCGGCACGGATGGTGGGAGCCTGCTCGCAGGCGATCAGGGCTCGCGCAGCGCACGCGGCACTCGTGAGTCTTTCCTCGCCTGTCAGCAGGCTCCCCAACCGCCAGATCTCAGCGGCTGACCTGCATCGCCTGGACGCGCTGCCCTTCCTGAATGCGGTCGCCGGGGTAGAGGATGACTTCGTCGCCTTCCTGCAAACCGGCCAGCACCTGCGTTTCCGGACCGGAGCTGCGGCCGGCCTTGACTGCGACCAGTTCGGCCCGGCCATGGCGCAGGACAAACGCCGCCCACTCACCGCCGCGGCGGAAAATGCCCGAAGACGGCACCTTCAAAGCACGTTCCTCCTCCCAAACCACGACGCGGGCCTCGACGCGAAAATTGTCGCCGAGCGAACGGCGCTGCTCCAGCGGCGTGATGATATCGACGACGACGTTCACCCGTTGTTCCTCAACCCCGAGCGCGGAAATCTTTGTGAACGCCGCGGGCTCGACGAGCTGCACCCGCCCTTCGAGCGGCGCCGGTCCGCCCCACTGCTCGAGCTCGGCGCGCGTCCCCGGGGGAATCGCCGCGCCATCGCGCGAGAGCATTTCCACGACCACTTCGAGGTCGGCCGGGTCGCCGATTTCGACGAGCGGCGTGCCGAAGGTCACCGCGCGTTCGCTCTCCTGGAAGACGCGGAGCACGCGTCCGTTCACGGGAGCTCGGACTTCGACAGGTGTCGGCGAAGTTCGTCCGGCGGGAGCCGCGTCGGCGAGTTCGGCCTCGGCTTGGGCGACGGCCCCTTGAGCCGCGGCGACCTCACGGGCGGCGGCGGTTTCGCGCAACTGCGCGCCTTCGAGATCCTGCGGCGAAACCGTTTTCGCCGCGAACATCTGTTCGATGCGGCGCAGCTCGTTGCGCGCGAGTTCGTGCGCGGCGCGACTCTTGTCGAGCATCGCGCGCGAGGAATCGCGACGCGCTTCCGCCAGCGCGCGGTTGCGCGCATCGAGCGGCGACGACGGCAGCGGGTCGATGACCGCGACCACGGTCTCGTGGGCGACGATATCCGCGCCGGGCTTGAAGGGAATGCGCCGCAACTGGCCCGTGACCGGCGCGGCGACGATGTAGCGCTGGCGGATGCGCGTCTTGCCCTCCTCGCTCACGGTCGCGCGCAGCGGACCCACCACGACGCGCGCGGTCTCAACCGCGGCGGGCTTCGGCCGCAGGCCGAGCACGATGAGGGCGAGAGCGATGAGGCCGATGGCGTAGGGCAGCCAGCGGCGCGTCGGGCGTTTGGCAGCAGACGGAGTGGGCGGAGGGTTCATGGCGAAAGGAGAGGTAGGCGAACGAGAGAACGGCGAACCACGGTTGAAAGAGGCACACCGATATTTTTAATTACGAATGAATACGAGCGGACGCGAATGGGACCGGACTCCGGATGGGCCGTGATTCGCGTTCAGTCGCGTCGGGTGGTTCTGCTTCTTCATTAGGGTGAATCCAGGTTCATCTGTGATTGAAAGGATCGGCTCACTCCGGCGCCTTGAGCGCGCCGATCAAATCGAGCTGCTTCAGCTTGCGCAGCACCACCACCGCGGAGACGGCCGATGCGGCCGCAACGACCAGGGCGGCGAACGTATAGGTGTAGCTCGTGAACACGAGCGGGATGCGAACCGTCTCGGTGTTGACCGATTGAATGATGCCGGTCGCGAGACCCGTGCCCATCAGCAAACCAAGCGGCAGCGCCACCAATGCAAGCAGACTGAGTTCGATCACAATGATGGCGCCCACCTCACGCAGCGTCAGTCCGATCACGCGCAGCGTCGCCAGTTCGCGCGCGCGTTCCGCGAGCGAGATGCGCGCATTGTTGTAGATGACGCCGAACGCCACGATCACGGCAAACGTCAGATAGATGGTCTGGATGAGGCCCATGCTTTGGGCGGTCGTGTCGCGAAAGCTCTGACGCATCGTTTCCTTGATGGCGACCGAGCTGACGCGCGGGATGCCCTTCAGTTCGCGCAGAAACGCGGCGCGCTGCGCGGTGTCGAGCGTGATGCTGGCGCCGGAAATGACGTCGCCCTCACCCAGGAAGCGGTTGATGGCGGTGCGGCGCATGTAGGCGGCGATGCCGGTGAAATCCTCCGCGAGTCCCACGAGCGGTAGCGGCCGCGAGGGGCGTTTGCCTTCGAGCGCCTCGAGAATGAGTTCGTCGCCGAGCTTCGCCCCCAGCACGTCGGCAAGCTTCGCGGACACGATCAATCCTTCCTCCGGCGGGACGATTTCCTTGCCCGCAATGTCAATGGCGCGGCTGTGACGGCCGCCGGGTTCGAGACTGCGCAGACCGATCTGGCGGCTGCGGCCGTTGAAATGAATGCGCACCGCCGCACTGCGTGACGGCTCCACGTGGATGACGCCGGGCAACCGGGCAAACTCGTGGACGATGCGCGCGTTCGACGGCTCGACGAGACCGAGGTTGATGTCCTGGCGTTGCACGACGTCCCATTGAAAATCCAGCACCTCCGCGATGCCGGCCTTGAACGTGTTCGGGAGAATCAACAACGCGGTCGCGAGCGCGAGGCCCGCGATGGTGAACAACGCCTGGACGGGACGGCGCTCGATGTTGCGCACGGCGATGCGGAACGACGTGCTGAACCACCGGCCGATACCCGCGCGTTCGAGGAGCGATTGGCGGTAGTTCGTCGGCGGCTCGGGCCGCATCGCTTCGGCGGGCGGGAGTTTGGCGGCGCGCCGCACCGCGCTGAACACACCGGCCACCACCGCGCCGAGTCCGACGCTGAGCGCGACGAGCACCGCCGGTTGATCGAGACGGAAACTCAGATCGGGAAAGCGAAAGAACAGGCGATACATCGTCACCAGTTCGTTGCCCAACGCCACGCCGCCGAGACACCCGAGGGTCGTGCCGCCGACAACGATGACGGCGGCGAATTTCAAGTAATGCGTCACGATCTGGCGATTGGTGAAGCCGAACGCCTTCAGGATGGCGATCTGCTCGCGCTGCAAGGCGAGCAGGCGCGTGAGCACGGAGTTGGTCATGAACGCGGCGACCGTCAGGAACACCGCCGGAAATCCGATCGAGAGAATCGACAGCACGCGGATCTCGTCCGTCACGCGAATATGAGATGGGTGATCCTTGCGGCCGTAGGCGCCGAGTCCGCCATAGGGCCGGAGGAGCGCGTCGAGCGCAGCGACGACCGGCGCTTCCTGGGCGCCCGGTTCGAGCGTGAGTGAGACGTGGTTGAACGCTCCGTAAAGATCCCACGCGGTCGCGACCTCCTTGTAGGGCATCCAGAATATTCCGTAGGTGCGGCTGTCGGGCAGCGCAGCGCCGGGGCGCGACTCGAAAATGTATTCGGGCGAGAGCACGATGCCGGCGACGTGAAATTCCTGCCGACGACCGTTGAGCAACATCGCGAGCGTATCGCCCGGTTGGAGCTGGTTCGCCTCGGCGAACGCTTCGCCGACCAAGACTTCACCACGCGCGCCGGGTGTCAGCCATCGGCCACGGCGCAGGAAGAGGCGGTTGAGTTCCTGGGCCGTATAGTCGGGGAGCGACCGCACGAGGCCGCTCGCCGGCTCGTCGAGGCCGGGCAGATCGAGCGTCACCTGCACGGCGATGCCGGTTTGCACGGCCGCGACTCCGGGAATCGCCGCGATGCGCGAGGCGACGTAATTCGGCGCGCGCTTGAGCGCGGCGAACACTTCCGCAAACCGGTTCGTCTGGTAATAAGTCGCGCGCGTTCCATCAAGCGACGCGATGAGGCTGCGGGCCATGATGAGCATCGCCAGACCGCACGCCATGACCAGCGTCACCGCGGTCGCCTGGCCCTTCAGCCGGCGCAGGTCGCGGAGCAGCTTGCGGTCGAGGTGGGAGATCACGGGGACGTCGGGAAGATCCCCGCGTTCAGCGACCGGCCGAGCGTGAGAACTGGCAGCGTGAGGCCAAACGTCAGGCTGAGGTGGACGCGCAGGTCCCGCTGCGCGTCACGACGTCGCGCCCGCTCCGCGGGTTGAGGAACCTGCCGGCCCACCTCAAGAACTGTGGCGAGTGAAACCATGGTGTGCGCTACCACCGCAGCGTGTTCGGTGCGACGCGCGTGGCGTTGCGGCGTTCCTGCACGACGTGGCCGTCCATGAAGTGAATGACGCGATCGGCCATGTCGGCCATGACGGCGTTGTGGGTGATGATGACTGTGAGTGTGCCGAGCTCGCGATTCACGCGCTCGATCGCCTCGAGCACGACGATGCCGGTTTTCACGTCGAGCGCGCCGGTGGGCTCGTCGCAGAGCAAAACTTCCGGGCGCTTGGCGATCGCGCGGGCGATGGCGACGCGCTGTTGTTCGCCGCCCGAAAGTTGTGCGGGGAAATGATCCATGCGCGCGCCGAGGCCGACCATTTCGAGCGCCGTCTCGGGCGGGAGCGGGTGTGCAGCGATTTCCGTGATCAACGCAACGTTTTCACGCGCGGTGAGACTTGGGATGAGATTGTAGAATTGAAAAATGAACCCAACCGATTGCCGGCGGTAGAGCGTGAGCGTCTCTTCGTCGGCGTGCGTGAGATCGAGGTCGCGGTAATGCAGCTCCCCCGACGTCGGAATATCGAGGCCGCCCAGCTGGTTGAGCAGGGTGGTCTTGCCGCTGCCGGAAGGGCCGAGCAACACGACGAGTTCGCCGGCGCGGAGGTCGAGGTCCACGCCGGAAAGCGCGCGGACTTGCGCGGCGCCGTCGCCGTAGATTTTCGTCAGCCCGCGCACGCGAAAGACCTGGGCGGCGGTGGTGCGGTCGGCATCAGGGGAAGCGACGGGCGGCATGGGACCGCTCATCGTGTCGCCGGGGCACGCTAAGTCAAAGGCGGTGGCACGGCCCGGAGTGGCTTTTCGGCTAGGCGTGCGCGCGGCTTATGGGCGCGATGACGTCCGCTCGCGCGCGGCGAATGGCGGGCGAACTCCCGCGCCGCGGGGTAAGCGCGGCACGGTTCGCTTAGCTATAGACCAGCAGACGCTGCGAGATCGGGGCAATCTGGTTGTGATTGCGGATCTTCGCGATGGTTGCGGGGCCGAGCGACTGACCTTCGCCGATGAGCAACAGGCCATGCGGACTGTAGATGCCGGTGGCGAGCACCATGCCGGGTTCGAGTTCGTCGAGGAGGATTTCGCGGACCTGACGCGGCAAGTGGACGAGCTGCGAAACTTTGAGGAAGAGGCGCACGGCCTCGGGGTCGTATTTTGTGCCGGCCTTGGCGAGAATGGTGTCGATGGTCGCCTGCTTCGGCGCGCTTGATTCGACGAAGCCGACGGCCACGGCCAGACAACGCGCGGCCCAGGGAATGCTCTTGGTCGCGATGCCGTCGGGGTAGCCGGTGCCGTCGAAATTCTCGTGATGCGCGCGGATCACTTCGCCGACCTCGGGACGCGGATCGACGAGGGCGGCGAGCGTCTGGCTGTAGATCGGATGGTTGTGAAGCGTGGCGCGCTCGCGTTCGGTCAGCTGCGTGGGATTCGTGCGGAAAGTGCGCAACAATTCGCGTGACACGCCGATGAGGCCGAGATCGCAGAGCCACGCGGCGGAACGCAGCGAGTGCGCCTCCATGTCGGAGAACGGTCCGGCTTCGGTCATCTTGTTGGCAAACTCCACCAGCGCCTTGGCCTGACCGCCGAGCGTGGGATCGTAGGCGGTGAGGATGCGGCGGCAGAGTTCGAGCGAACTCTCGTAGCGGCTGCCGAGCTCGGTGTTGTCTTCGTCGAGCTTCCGGCGTTTCTGCTCGACCGCGACGAGCTGCTTTTCGAGCTCGGCGTTGCTGACCATCAGTTGCGCGTTGAGCTGCTGGGTCTGCGCCATCAACACCTCGTTATGCGTCACAAGGTCGTGGCGCTGGATGGCGTTGCGCACGGTGGCGAGGAGTTCCTCGCGCAGCCACGGTTTGGCGACGAAGCGGAAAATTTCTCCCTTGTTGATCGCATCGACGATCGTGGGCAGCGAGAGCACCGCGGTGATCAGCACGCGCGAGGCGTGCGGGCGGAGGCGGCGGCTTTCGACCAGGAAATCCAGCCCCATCATCTCAGGCATCTTCTGGTCGGAGATGATGACGGCGAAATCCCGCTGCTCGAGGATGGCGAGCGCCTTGATCGGGCTGGAACAGGAGACGACCTGATACTTCTCGCGTTCGAGCGTCTCCTTCAGCGCGCCGAGCACGATCGGCTCGTCATCGACGATCAGGATGGAAGGGGAAAGATTAACGGGGTCCGACATGGTTCAACCGCTGAGTGCGGGGGCAGGGGAGTGGAGGGCGGCTTCGGTGCGACCGATGAGATAGGGGGCGACGCGTTCGAGGGGAACCTGGATTTGCGCGCCACCGCATTCCCACGCGGCCTTGGGCATCCCGTAAACTACGCAGCTTGCTTCGTCCTGCGCAAACGTTGTCGCGCCTTTGTCGCGGAGCTTTTTCAAACCGTCCGCCCCGTCCTTGCCCATGCCGGTCAAGATGCCGGCGATGGCGTGCGGGCCGGCGCCACAATCGGCGGCCGACTTGAACAACAGATCGACGGCGGGCCGCTGGTGCCACACTTGCGGACCGTCCGTCACGCGCACGCGGTAGCCGTCGCCCGCCCACTGGAGCAGCAGGTGAAAATTGCCGGGGGCGATGAGCGCGGTGCCGGGCATGACGCGATCGCCGTCGATGGCTTCACGGACTTCGAGCGCACAGAGCGTGTTGAGCCGGTCCGCGAACGCCTTCGAGAACGTCGCGGGGATGTGCTGCACGATCGCGATACCCGGCAGATTGCCGGGCAACTGCGTGAGCACGTCGCGCAACGCCTCGGTGCCACCCGTCGAGGCGCCGAGGAGTATGATCGAGCGCGGGTCGAGCTGGCGCAGGCGCGCGTGATCGATGCCGGTTTTCGGCGTTGGCGGACGAAACGCGCTGGCGACATAACGCACCGCCATCGGCGGCGTGCTGGCCGTGGTCGGTCCGCTGCCCGGGGGGCGGACGGCAACCGCGGCGGGCGGCGTGCCCGGCACCGGCGGCTCGGGCGCGATGGCACGCACCCGCGCACAGGCGGCGGTCTTGACCATCGCGACCAGCTGCGGACCGAGGTGACCGAACGAGTAGGAGCCACTCGGTTTGCCGAGCACATCGATCGCGCCGAGGCGGAGCGCCTCGAGCGCGAATTCGGAACCGCGTTGCGAAAGCGAACTCATCACGATCACCGGCATCGGGCGGCGCTCCATCAGCAGACGAAGAAACGTCAGGCCGTCCATGCGCGGCATTTCGAGGTCGAGCGTGAGCACATCCGGCGAGAGTTCGCGCAGTTTGTCGCGCGCCATGTAGGGATCGATCGCGGTGCCAACGACCTCGATGTCCGGGTCGGCCGAGAGCGCGTCGCTCGCGAGTTTGCGGACGACGGCGGAGTCATCGACGATCAGCACACGGATCTTTTTGCGAGGGGCGGTCATGTCAGACGGCGGACAACGGGCGGCGATACACTGCGGGCTTCACCATGTGCAACGAATGCCGGATGCCCGTGAGGCTTTCCGAATGGCCGACGAGCAGGTAACCTCCCGGCACGAGGCGACGGGTGAGTTTGTTGACGAGTTCCTCCTGCGTCTTCCGGTCGAAGTAGATCATGACATTGCGGCAGAAAATCACGTGGAACGGATCGCGGAAGGGCGGCTCGCCTTCGAGCAGGTTGAGTTGATGAAAACTCAGCGCGGCCTGCAGACCGGGGCGCACGCGGAAATTGCCTTCCTGGGGACCGACGCCGCGTTGGAAATACGTTTTGATCTGCGCGGCCGGCAGCTTCGCGACGACGTCGGCTTTGTAGATGGCGGCGCGGGCCTTTGCCAAAATTTTGTGCGAGATGTCCGTGCACTCGATGTGCCACGGCCAGCCGGCGGAGGCGGGGAGGCATTCGTTCAGGGTCATCGCGAGCGAGTAGGGTTCCTCGCCCGAGGAACACGCGGCGCTCCACGCGTAGAAGCGCGGCCAGCGCTCCTTGGCCTGGCGGACCTTCATCTCCGGCACGAGTTGCGTGCGCACAAAATCGAAATGGCTGTTCTCGCGGAAAAAGAACGTGTGGTTCGTGGAGATCGCGTCGATCAAGTGCGCCCGCTCGTCCTCCGACTGCGGACTTTGCAGCAGTTCGCAATACTCGCCGATGGTGGGGAGCTGCGTAGCGCGCAGTCGTTTGCCGAGTCGAGCCGCGACCAGCTCCCGTTTGTCGGGGCCGAGTTGGATGCGACTGTGCTCGTAAACTAGTGTGCGGATGAATTCGAACTCGCTGTCCCTCATGAGGAATTAGCCTCATCAATCGGCCAATTCCCGCCCTGATGAAGCGGCACGCACGCAAAAGATTTCGCGCCGATTCCGCTCGCGGCAAAAATTGCCGTTGGAGCTGATCCGCCGGAGACCGACCTCGGTCCTGTGGCGGTGGCGCCGCGCCAGAAAAATTTATCTGACGCGAGCCGAGTAACTTCGGCGGGCGCACGGCGGGGTGGCACGCGCTGTGGTTACAGACGCGCACGTATGGTGGACCCGATCTTCCAATCCGACAATTATCAGGTTGCGCGGAAGCTCCTCGACGCCGCCGCGCTGCGTCAGGAAGCCATCGCCTCGAACATCGCGAACGCCGAGACGCCCGGCTATCGCCGGCTCGATCTCGCGCCGGACTTCGCCGACCAGCTCAAGGCTCAGGTCCGTTCGGGCGACCTGGAGCGCGCCGTGGAGTTGAAGCCGAAGCTCGTCGAGGACGCCCATGCGCGCACCGTCCGCCCCGACGGCAACACCGTGGAGATCGAGAACGAACTCCTCGCGATGAACCGCAACTCGGTCGAATACGAGTTCCTCACCGAAGTCCTGTCGCGAAACATCAAGCAGCTGAAGCTGGCCATCACCGGTCGCCCGGTCTAATCCGCCGCCTCCGTCCGCCATGAATCTCATCCCCGGCATCGACATCACTTCCGGCGCGCTTTCCGCCCAGAAGATGCGGCTCGATATCGTCGCGCAAAACATCGCCAACGCCCAGACCACGCGCACCGCCGACGGCGGCGCCTACAAGCGGCAGATCGTCTCCTTCGAAACCGAACTCGTGAAACGCGCCGGCGGCACCTCCCTTTCGACCGTGCGCATCGGCAGCGTGACGAACGACAAGACGCCCGGCCAGCAGGTCTATAACCCGCAACATCCGGACGCCGGCGCGGACGGCCTCGTGAACATGCCGAACGTCAACCTCTCCTACGAGATGGTCGATCTCATCACCGCCTCGCGCGCCTACGAAGCCAACCTCTCCGTCGTGAAGGCCTGCCGCAACCTCGCCCGCAAGGTTTTCGAGATCGGCAAATGAGCCGCCACCGCCACTGACCCGCGTCGCACCCCACCATGTTACCTGTCGGCTCCGTCTATTCCTCGCTCATTCCCAATGCCATGGCGCGCGCCGATGCGCTGCGCGAAAAATCCGCGATGCCCGGCGCGGGCGCGGTCTTGCCCGACAGCATGCGCCCGGCCGCGCCGCCCGCGGCCAACGGTTTCACCGACATGCTCGACGGTCTCGTCAGCACCGTCGATACGAAGCAGGCTCAGGCGAGCGAACTGACCAAGCGAGTGCTGCTCGGCGAGTCCGACCAACTCCATCAATCCGTCATCGCCATGCAGGAGGCCTCCGTCGCCTTCACGCTCATGGTCGAGGTGCGCAACAAGCTCGTGGAATCCTATCAGGAGCTGATGCGCATGCAGGTGTGAGCCCGCCACCGGGCTCGTTCTCTTTCTCCTAATCTTCCTCTTTCCCTCCCGCCTTTCCGCTCCCGCGCCATTGCCGCATGAAAAACTTCGCCGCCTCCCTGCTCGCCCTCTGGCAACAGCTTGGCCTCAACCAGCGTGTCTCGCTCCTCGTCGCGACCGTCGCCGTCATCGGCGGCATGGTCGCCGTCGTATTTTGGGCGCGCCGGCCGGATTACCAACTGCTCTACGCGCGCCTGAGCGAAAAGGATTCCACCGCGATCATCAGCCAGCTCCAGACGCAGGGTGTGCCCTACCAGCTCACCGCCGGCGGCACCGCCGTGCAGGTGCCGTCCGACCAGGTTTATAAGCTCCGCATGGAACTCGCGGGCAAAGGACTCCCGAGCGGCGATGGCGTGGGCTTCGAGATTTTCGACAAGGGTCAGTTTGGCCTGTCGGATTTCGTTCAACGCACCAATTACCTCCGGGCCATCCAGGGCGAACTCGCGCGCACCATCACCCAACTTCAAGGCGTCCGCGCCGCCCGCGTCATGATCGTGCAGCCGGAGAATCGCCTGCTCCTGACCGACCAAAGCGTGCGCTCCACGGCCTCGGTCTTCGTCGATATGGGCGGCACGCGTCTCGACACCGAAGGCGTCAACGCCATCCGGCACCTCGTGGCCAATGCCGTGCAAGGCCTTTCCCCCGACCAAGTCGCCGTGGTCGATAACCGCGGCCGCGTGCTCTCCGAGGAGCTCAAGCAAGACCCGACCCTCGGCAACGCTTCCTCGCAGATGCGCTACAAGCAGCAGGTCGAGGATTACCTCGCGCGCAAAGTCGAGTCGATGCTCGCGCTCGTCATCGGACCCGGCAGTGCGGTGGTGCGCGTTTCCGCCGATATCGACACCGAGGCGATGACGCAGATGCAGGAACGCTTCGACCCGGACGGCCAGGTCGTCCGCACGCAGACGATCAACGAGGACAGCTCCAACACCTCCGAGACGCGCAACAACGGCGGTGCGACCGGCGTGAGTGCGAATGTCCCCGAGAAAACCGTCGCCGACAATTCCGCCAAGCCGACCAACAGCACGGAGCAGAATCGCAAGAACCGCACGACTTCCTACGAAATCAACCGCACCACCACGAGCATCACGCGCAACCCCGGCACGGTGAAAAATGTCTCTGCGTCCGTATTGATCGCGCCGCGCGTCATGCCGCCGCCCGCCGGTTCCGCCCCCGGCACCGCGCCGACACAACAGAAGCGCACGCCCGAGGAGCTCACCGCGCTGCGCCAGGTGGTCGTCAACGCGCTCGGCCTCAAGGTCGCGCCCGGTCAGGAACTCGATTCCCTGGTCACGCTTCAGGAAATGCCCTTCGCCGTGGAGCAGGTTTCGCAAACCGTCGAGGCGATCCAAAACGAGACGCGCATCCAAGGTTGGATGGACGCGGGTTCGAAGTGGGCCGCCGTCGTCGGCGCCGCCGTCGCGTTGCTGCTCTTCCTCCGTCTGCTCTCGAAGCAAAAGCCCGAGCCGGTGCCGGTCGAAGTCTTCGCCATGTCGCCGGACATCGCCGCGCGTTCCCTGCAGGGCGGCAGCCAGATCACGCCGGAAATGCTCAACCAGCTCATCCGCCAAAAGCCCGCCAACATCGGCACCGCGCTCCGCGATTGGGTCGCCACGCCCGCCGCGAAGAACTGAGACCGCTGACTTCCTCCCATGGCCGAAATCGATTTCACCAAGCTCAGCCGTCAGCAGAAGCTCGCCGTATTTATGATCTGCATCGGCCCGGAGGCCGCGGCTGAAGTATTGAAACATTTCGACGACGTCGAAATCGAGCTGCTGTGCCGCGAGATGTCCACGTTTCCCATGGTGCCCGAATCCACGCAAAGGCAGGCGATGGAGGAGTTCGGTTCCATCGTCGCTTCGAGCGTCGGTTCCGCTTTGGGCGGACTCACGTTCGCCCAGCGCACACTCGAGATCGCCAAGGGCGACTACAAGGCCTCCTCGATCATCGGCCGCGTGGGGCCGGTGGCGGGGAACTCGCTCGAAGTCATCAGCGACATCGCCGAAATGGAAGGCCGACAGATTTTCAACCTCATCAAGCACGAGCAGCCGCAAACGATCTCGTTCGTCCTTTCGTATCTCGATCCGGTCAAATCCGCCGAGGTGTTCGCGTTGCTCAGTCCGGATCTGCGCGAGGAAGTCGTCGAGCGCCTCGGCACGATTGAGTCCACCTCGCTCGATCTCGTCGGCAAGATCGTGCGCTCGCTCGGCAAGCATTTCGACAGCAAGGTGCGACCGGCCTTTCACCACAGCGGCGGCGTCCGCGCGGTTGCGGGGCTGCTCAACTCGCTGGAAAAGGAGATGTCCAAGAATCTCCTCGCGCGCATCGAGGAGCGCAACGCCACCCTCGGCGCCGCGATCCGCAAGAAACTTTTCAGCTTCGAGGACCTCAACCGCCTCGCCGCCGCCGATCTGCAACGTGTGTTGCGCGAAGTCGATTCCGGCAACCTCGCCATTTCAATGAAGTCCGCCAGCGAGCCGTTGCGGGAGAAAATCTACGCCGGTCTCTCCAAGCGCGCCGCCGAATCGCTCCGCGAGGAAATCGATCTGCTCGGGCCGGTGCGCCTCAAGGACGTCGAGGCGGCGCAGGATGTCATCATCCAGGCGGTCCGCCGTCTCGAGGAGGAAGGCCAGATCTCCCTCGATTCCGAATCGCAGGCCCTCGTCGCCTGATTGTCATGAACTCTTTCAGCGCCCACCGCACCGCCACGACCGAAGCTCTCCGCGCCATCATGCGCAGCTTCGAGGTCTCCGCGCTCGTCGCGCCTCCCGTGCCCCACGCCCACGGCGCCGCGGCGCGGCGCCGTCCTTCGGCGCATCGAAAAGCGAAAAGCGAAAATCAAAAATCCTGAGATGGCCTTCACCAAACTCGTCGCCTTCGACCGTCCGCTTGCCGGGGCTGTGCTCCCCGGGCAGGGCCGGATGTTCACGGAAGCCGAGGTCGCCGCGAAGGTTCAGGAAGCCTACCGCCAAGGGGTCGATGCCGCGCGCGAGGCCGCCGACCAGCAGATGGTCGAGTTTCGCCACGACATGGAACAGCTGAGCGAAGGCGTGCTGCAGAAACTCGCCACCGTCGAGCCCGCGCTCGTGGCGCAAATTCGCGACGCGCTCCCCGGCCTCGCGGTCGATCTCGCGAACCGCCTGCTCGCCGGCTACGAGCCGCCACTCGACACTGTCGAGCGCCTTTGCCGCGAGGCTCTCGAACAACTTTTTCCCGAACGCGAAGGCCTCGAACTCTCGCTCAGTCCGGCCGACGCCGCGCTGCTCACCTCGCTGAATCCCGATTGGCTGCAGCGGTATCCCGCGTTGCGCATCCGCAATGACGGCAACCTGCGCCGCGGCGACTGCGTGGTGCGCTCGCGCTTTGGCCTCACCGACGCGCGCGTTTCGACCAAACTCGCCGCGCTCACCCACAGTCTCACCGGCGCATGAGTCCTCGTTTCCTCAACTGGTCCCCGACGGCCTCTTGTCACTTATCAGGTGACAAATCGATGTGGAGGAATCTGGCGTGAATGCGGCTGTCGCACCGCTGGTTGAGACGCTTCGCACCCAAGTGCGGCACCTGCCGGCGGTGCAGCGGGTCGGCGCGGTTACCGGGGTCGCCGGGCTCATCATCGAGTCCGAAGGCCCGAACGTCGGACTGGGGGAACTGTGCCATGTGCGCTCGCCGCGCACCGACTTCGCCGTGCGCGCGGAGGTCGTCGGTTTTCGGGAACACCGCGTGCTGCTCATGCCGCTTGGCGATACCGCCGGCCTGCACGTCGGCTGCGAAGTCGCGGCGGCAGACCGCCCGGCGTTGCCGCGGCCCGGCCCGGAGTTGCTCGGGCGCGTGCTCGATGCGCTTGGGCGTCCATTTGACGGCCTCGGCCTCGTGCCGGTCGATCGGACCGAGCGCGACGCCACTCCGCCGCACCCGCTGCGCCGCCAGCGCATCAAGGAACCGCTGACGACCGGCGTGCGCGTGCTCGACACTTTCACTCCCGTGGGCCGCGGCCAGCGGCTCGGCCTTTTCGCTGGTTCCGGCGTGGGCAAATCAACGTTGCTCGGCATGATCGCGCGCGGCTGTTCGGCCGATGTCGTCGTGGTAGCGCTCGTCGGTGAACGCGGACGCGAGGTGCGCGAGTTCATCGAAAAGGATCTTGGTCCCGAGGGCCTGAAGCGTTCCGTGGTCGTCGTGGCGACTTCCGACACGCCCGCGCCCCTCCGTCTGCGCGCCGCGTTCACCGCCACGTCAATCGCCGAGGCGTATCGCGACCAGGGCAAGAATGTGATGTTGCTGATGGATTCCGTGACGCGCTTCGCGATGGCGCAGCGCGAGATCGGCCTCGCGATCGGCGAGCCGCCCGCGACGCGCGGCTACACTCCGTCGGTCTTCGCGCTGTTGCCGCGCCTGCTCGAGCGCTCCGGCGCGGGCGAGTCGGGCGCCATCACCGCACTCTACACCGTGCTGGTCGAAGGCGACGACATGAACGAACCCGTCGCCGATGCGGTGCGCGGCATCCTTGATGGACACTTGGTGCTTTCTCGGCAGCTCGCGCATTTCAATCACTACCCGGCCGTCGATGTGCTCGAGAGCGTCAGCCGCCTGACCCGCGATGTTTGCTCGGCCGAACAGGTCGAACTTGCGGCGAAGGCCCGCGAGCACCTCGCGCTCTATCGCAAGAACGAGGACCTCATTTCCATCGGCGCCTACAACAAGGGCGCGAACGCCGCGCTCGACCACGCCATCGCCCTGCACGATCCGCTCCGCAAATTTCTCCGCCAGGACGTGCATGAGCACACGCCACGCGCGGAGTCCTTCAACCTGCTCAAGAAAATCCTCGTGCCATGAAGCGTTTCCGGTTTCCCCTGCGGCCCGTGGCCGTTTTGCGCGCGCATCGCGAATTGCGCGCTCGTGAGGCGTTCGCCGCCGCGGTGCATGTTTACGTCCAAGCCGAAGAGCGGCTCGCGGCGACGCGCGCGCGTGCGGCCGAATTGGCGGCGGCGTTGTTCGCGGGCCGCGGCGGCACGTTTCTGGCTGCCGATGCCGCCTCGGCGTTTCGCTCCTACCGGGCCGAGTGTGAGGAAGTCGTGCAGGACGAGCGGGCGATGATCGAGGCGAAAGCCGTGATGAACAAAAAGCGCGACGAATATCTCGAGGCCAACCGTCAGCTCAAGGTCGTGGAGCGCCTCGAGGAGAAAGCCCGCGCCAACCACCGCTTTGAAACCAACCGCGCCGAGCAGGCGGTGCTCGACGAATTTGCCGGCTACCGTTCCACGACGCGCCGGCCCGTATTCTCATGACCAAAGTTGCGCAGAATCCCGCGTTTGTCGCCACGCTCGGCCTGATCTTCGGTCTCGCCGCCGGCCTCGGCTGGTTTTGGCGGGCCGGCGAACTCCTCGTGACGCAGGCCATCGCCGCGCGCGTCTCCGTGGCCGTAAAACAGAAAGCCCAGGGGTGGGATTTCTGGACGATCGAGATCGACAACCTTGCCTCCGAACTGAAGGGCGAGAAGGAACGCCTCCGCAAACTCGGCGAACAACTCGACCTGCGGGCCGCGCGGCTGACGTCAGAGCGCGAGGAACTCGACAAGGTCCGGGCTGAACTCGAGCGGATGCGAAAGGAGATTTCTGACAAGGTGATCGAAATCAACGTCGATGAGGCCAGGAACCTAAAGACGCTCGCCACCACCTACGGCAATCTGACCCCGCGCGCCGCGGTCGCGATCATTCGCGAGCTCGACGACATCACCGCCGTGAAGATTCTCGCGCTGATGAAACCCGATGCCGTCAGCCCGATCTTCGAGGAGATGAGCCGCACCGCGGCGATCGACGGCACGTTGGCCAAGCGCGTCGCGATCCTCTCGGAAAAGCTGCGTCTGATGAAATCGACCAAGCCGGCCGCCTCGTAAGCATTTAGTTCAACCGCGCTCCACGGACGGAGTGCTGAATTCCACGGAGGGAAGCCATGCATGACAACTTCCCTTCCTTCCTCGTCTCCTGAAACCGCAACCGGCGCTGCGTCGGCCTCGGGGCAAACCACCGCGCTGCTCGGCGCATTCGCGCAGTCGTTCATGTTGCAAGCGGAGGCGGACGGCGTTGGCGCTCCAGCCGGAGCGGATTTTGCCGCGCTGCTGAGCGCCCACGCGCCGGCGGTGCCATCGACTACGGTGGAAATTGGTGGTGCAACGCCCGGACCGGCGCGCATCGCTAATGACGCTTCCGTGCGCACCTGTTCGTCGCCTTGCCTTGCGCCGCAAGCGGGCGTCGCTTCGGTCACGGCAAGTGAAGTCAGCGCGCCGATGTCGGACGTCGCGCCAGCTGATGCCGTGGTCGATCACGGCGAAACGGCCTTGCCCGACCGTGCCACCCTCGAAGCTGCCTTGGCGCTCGTCGCACCGCTGGTCGTCGCTGTTCGGGTTGTGCCATTGCACGGCGAATCCGAACCCGGGGTGCCGCTCGCGCCGGATTCTCTGCCGGCGGCCGTCGGGAACGTTGCGGCTCAAGCGGAGCACGACGCGAAGTCGGGCCTGCCTTCCGCGGTCGAGCCCCGCACGGTGCGCGTGGCGTTGACCGTGCCGGGTCGCGCGACCGTCGCAGTCGATTTGCCCGTCACGCACGACGCGCTGCCGTTGGAGGAAATTGCGACGGCATTGCTCGCAAAATTCACCCCGGCTGCCGCCGACACGATCCCATCCGGGACGCCCGTTCCCGCGGTCGCACAACCCATGGTCGCGGCGAATCAGGCGGAAATCGCTCTGCCGAAGGGCGGGACGCTCGCACTCCACTGGTCGTCTCCTTCGAGCGCGTCGTCGCCGGCGCTGGTCAGCTCCGACGGGGCGGCGCTGCCGCGAGTCGAAAGGCGAAGCACTGCATCGTTGCCGGAAAATTCTGCCGCTCCGGTGGCTGTCCCGACGCCCGGAAGCGCGGCGGTGAAAAGTGGGCCGGAAAAAAACTTTCTAAGCGCGGCCAAGCAGTCGGTTACGGCGGGCCGTGGGGCAGCTGGCATCGCCATTGCTGAAACGCCGTCCGCCATGCCTTCCGCGACGCCCGCCCCGATTGCCACCGCTCATGCGGCTGCTCCCCTCGCGGCGTTGGTCGAAAGAATTTCCGCGCCGAACGCCGAGCAGCCGGTGCTGATCCACGCGGAGCGATCGCTCGCCCGTCGCGCCATCGACACCGTGACGAGCGTCGTCGATGCGCAAGCTGCGGCGCGCATGCAACCGGCGCCGGTGGTGCAACTGCGTTTCAAGGTCGGCAGTGAAGATCTTTCCGTCCGGGTCGAGCTGCGCCACGGCGAGGTGCACACGGAATTTCGGACCGACTCAGCGGATTTGCGCTCCGCGCTTTCGCAGGAATGGCGCGCTGTCACGGCGCGGCCCGAGTCGGCGGTTCGTTTTCTCGAGCCCGTGCTCTTCGCCGCCAACGCGACGGGGCAGGGGAGCACGTCGTTCTCCTCGCACGGGCAATCGTCATCGCAGCAACAACAGCACGCGCAACAGCAGTTCCGCGCGCAGTCGGACTTTTTCGGCAGCGTCGGGCGCTCGTTCGCTGCGACGCCAGCCGCTTCCACTTCTGCGGCGGTCACGCCGCTTGTCCTGCCCACCTCCCAACGCCTGTCCGCCGTCGCCTAATTCCCATGCCTGTCACCAGCGTTTCCCAAGTCGGCTACTCCGACGTTTATAATTCCACCGGGGCCACTGCGGCGCGCAAAGCGACGAAGACCCTTGGCGCGACCGATTTCATGAAGCTGCTCGCCACGCAGTTTCAGCAGCAGGATCCGATGAAGCCGATGGAGGACACCGCTTTCATCGCGCAGATGGCGCAGTTCACGTCCCTCGAACAAAGCCAGGGCATGGCGCAGGAGATGGCGCGCCTCCGCGCCGATCAGCAACTTCTCATGGGCAACAGCTACCTCGGTCGCAACGTCACCGTCGAGGACGAGGCCGGCAAGCCCGTCACCGGACTCGTCACCGCGGTCAACAATACCGACGCAGGCCTGACGATCTCCATTGGCGACAAGGAATATCCTCTCGCCTCGGTCCGCCGCATCGAGCCGGTCGTCACTCTCAACAGCACCAACAACGTCACGACGGAAACGCTTCCGCCCGCGGCCTAATCAATTCTCAACCCAACCCCGCACCACCATGGCACTCATCGGCACTCTCACTTCCGGCGTCAGCGCTCTTCGCACGTTTAGCAAGGGCCTCGAAGTCATCGGCAACAACATCGCGAACATCAACACCACGGGCTACAAGTCTTCGCAGGCCAGCTTTGCGGAAAGCTTCAGCAACACGATGCGCGGCTCCGCTCCCTCGAACGGCAGCGCCTCGAGCATGCCGGGCCTGCAGATCGGCACCGGCGTGCAGCTCTCCAGCATCACGACGAATTTCTCCCAAGGCGCCCTGCAAACCACGGGCGTCACGACCGACCTCGGCGTTTCCGGCCGCGGTTTCTTCATCGTGCAGGACGCCAACAGCGGCTCCATCTATGCGACGCGCGACGGCTCGTTCCGCATCGACGACAACGGCTTTCTCGTCACCCAGGGCGGCCTGCGTGTGCGCGGACTCACCGGCTCGCCGCCGACTGCACTCGGCGACATCCAGATCGGTCAGAACCTTCCCGTCGGCGCGCAGCTTCAATCCATCTCGATCGACCGCCAGGGCAACGTCATCGAGTTTTTCTCCGACGGCTCCTCGGCGACGAACAACAAGGTCCAGCTCCAGAATTTCAACGACACCTCCGCGCTGATGCGCGAGGGCAACAATCTTTACTCGAGTCTCACTGCGGCCGGTCCGCTCGGCGGCGGCATCCTCGCCGGCAGCAACGACCCGGGCGAGGACGGCCTCGGCTTCGTGCAGGCGGGCGTGCTTGAGTCCTCGAACGTCGATCTCACCGCGCAGTTCTCCGACCTGATCACGACGCAGCGCTCGTTCCAAGCCGGTTCCCGTCTCATCACCGTCTCCGACACCGTGCTCGAAGACATCGTCAACTTGAAGCGCAGCTGAGTTTTTTCCCGCGCCCACCGTCATGGCCAAGCCCGACGCCAAGGAATCCAAGGAAACCACGCCGCCCGCCGGCAAGGACTCCGCTGCGGCCACCGCGGCGGTGAGCGAAGGCGGCGGCAAGGGCGCCGGGCTCAAGGCCTGGCTGCCCGCGTTCGCCGCGATGCTGCTCGCGCCCGCCGCGACGTTTGCGGTCGCCGAGTTCGTGCTGCTGCCGCGCCTGCAGGCTAAGCTCGGTGCCCCGGTTGCCGGCGCGTCGGCGAAGCCGGAATCCGGCCACGACGAAGAGCCCGCCGAGGAGACAAAGGGCGAAAAAAAGAGCGGGCACGGCGGCGCTGAAGAGGCGAAGGGCGCCGGCAATTTCGAATTTACCAACGTCGTCGTGAATCTCGCCGGCACGATGGGCACACGCTATCTCAAGACGAGTTTCATCGTCACCGGCATCGGCGGAAAAAACGTGAAGCCGACCTTCGAAACGCAGAAGGCAAAGCTCACGGACATCACGCTCAATGTTCTTTCCTCGCTCACGCTTGCCGATCTCGAGGAGCCCGGTTCGAAAAACGTCCTGCGCGAAAAGCTCGTCGCTGCCTACAACCAGGCGCTCGGCAAACGCATCGTCGAGCAGGTGTATTTCTCGGATTTTGTCATCCAATAATTCATGGCCGACGACGCGCAAAAGACCGCCAGCGAGTTTCTCGATCAATCCGAGATCGATCGCCTGTTGGCGCAGACCTCGGTCGATAGCGGGCCGAAGAGCGTGCTCATCCGTGCCGACGGCCGCCGCGGCGACGCGGTCGCGGTTAGCAAGGTCGAAGCTTACGATTTTCGAAATCCCGTTTTCCTTTCCGAAATCGAACTCCGCCGCCTGCGGCTGTTGCACGAGGATTTCATCCGCTACCTCAGTGCGCGTCTCTCGCTGTTTCTGCGCATGGAATTTGGCCTGAAGATGGCCAAGCTCACGACCGTCGCCTACTCGAAGTTCGCCGAGTCGCTGCCGAATCCGACCCACATTTGCCTCTTCAAGGCCGAGCCGCTCGTCGGCGTCGGCATCCTCGACATCAATCCGCGCCTCGCGCTCACCATCGCCGACCGCCTGCTGGGCGGTCGCGGCCACTCGGTGAAGGCGGAACGCTATTTGACGGAGATCGAGGTCGCACTGCTCGAGGACATCATCGTCATCATCCTCGAGGAGTGGTGTGGTCAGTGGAAGGCGGAGCAGGACCTGCGGCCCGCAATTCTCGGTCACGAGAACAACGGACGGTTCCTCCAAACTTCGCCGAAGGACGCCATCGTGCTCGCGCTGACGCTGGAAGTGAACTTCGGGGACTGTTCCGAGCAGATGCAGATTGGCGTGCCCTATTACACGATCGAGCCGCTCGTGAAAAAGATGCAGGCGCGGCGGCAGAAGGACAACGCCGTCACCACGGTTGAAAAGCGGGCGTCGTGGCACCGCGCCTACGACCAAATCTCGATGCCAGTGCGCGCCGAGTGGGACGCGTTCGAACTTTCCCTGCGCGAAGTGAGCAGCCTGCGTGTCGGCGACATCATCGAGATGCCGACCGACCTGATGCAGAAGACGCGCGTGCTTTTGAACGGAACGGCGAAATTTCTCGGCACCGTCGGATTGGATTCCGACCGCGTCGCCGTGCAGATCAGCCGCAAAATGCCCCTGACTCCCGAGGAAATTTCCCATGGCAAATCTGATGGACGAAAAAGCTCTTGATATCGTTTTGGACGTGAAGGTGAAGGTCACCGTGCAACTCGGCTCCTGCCTGTTGCCGATGCGTGACGTCCTCGAACTCTCCGCCGGCTCCGTCGTGCAGTTGCAGCAACACGCAAGCGATCCGGTCGGACTTTACGTCAACGACAAGCTTGTCGCTTACGGCGAGGTTGTAGTCGTGGAGGACAACTTCGGCATCAAGATCACCGAGCTGGTCGGCAGTCCGAAGGCCTGACCGTCTCCAGCGCACGGATGCCGCCCATGAAGTCGTTTGCTTTGTTTTTCTCTCCGCGCCGCCATGAGCGGAGCGCCGCTTGCCGGATCGCGCGCGGTCTGACCGTCGTCCTGCTGTTCACCACCGCGCTGGCGACTTCGTCCTCGGCGCAGGAGAAGGCCAGCGAGGCTGGCGTGATTTATCCGCGTGCCGCCGGCGAGGCTGCAGCGCCTTCCGCCGCGGGAAAGGGCGGGAGCAGCAACGTGGTGTTGATCGGCTTTGCCCTGGTCGCCGCCGGCGCCGGCGGTTGGCTGCTGTGGCGGCAAAAAAACTCCCCTGCCGGACTCGGCGCGACGGCGCGCAAGCTGGCCATTGCGGAGACCCGGCCGCTTGGAAACCGCCAATACCTCGTTGTTGCCGATTACGACGGACGTAAGTTCCTCCTCGGTGTTTGCCCCGGGCGAATCGAAATGCTCACGCCGCTGGGCGAGGGCGACGATGACGCGGAGGCCACCTGACGTGCGTTCCTTCATCTGGCGATTTTTCCTCGTGATGGCGGTGCTCAGCGGGAGCACCGCATGGGCGCAGTCCACGCTGGCGCAGCCCGCGGGTGCCCCGTCGCTCGCGTCGCCCAGCGGAATGCTGACGGCCCCGCCGCCTTCCGCCGCCAATCCAACCGCGGCCGCATCCGAGTCGGCGAATCCGCTCCGGCTCTCCATCAATCTCGAAGGCGCGAGCCAGCCCGCGCAGATGACGGTCGGCGTGCAGATCGTGCTGTTGATGACGCTGCTTTCCGTGGCGCCGTCGCTCGTGTTGTTGATGACGAGTTTTGCGCGTATTGTCATCGTGCTCGGTTTCGTGCGCACGGCGCTCGGCGTGCCGAGCGCGCCGTCGAACCAAATCATCGTTGGCCTGGCGCTGTTCCTGACGTTTTTCATCATGGGTCCGGTCTTCGACCGCGTGAACAACGAGGCGCTGCAACCGTATTTTGCCGGCTCGATCGACTCGAATACGGCGCTCGAGCGGGCGTCGCTGCCGTTGAAGGATTTCATGCTGAAGCAGACCCGCACGCGCGACCTCGAGTATTTTCTTCAACTCGGCGGTTTCGGTCCGACGGCGGTGAAGGATTTGCCGATGCGCGTCGTGATTCCTGCGTTCGTCATCAGCGAACTGCAGACGGCGTTTCAAATGGGCTTTCTGCTTTTTCTACCGTTCCTCATCATCGATTTCCTTGTGTCGTCGGTCTTGATGTCGCTCGGCATGATGATGATGCCGCCCAACGTCGTCTCGCTGCCCTTCAAGCTGCTGCTCTTCGTCCTCGTGGACGGCTGGCATCTCATCGTGAAGTCGCTCGTGCAGAGCTTCACGCTATGACATCGTTCCCGCCCGTTTCGGAATGGCGCGTAGCCGCCCCAACCTGCCTTGGGTCACTGGGTGAACCGGGCCGGACGGGGCTACTAAGCAATAAACGCAAACCCACTCGTGCATGAATCCGGAACTCGCCATCGATTTGTTCAAGACCACCGTGTTGTTCGCGCTCTACGTGGTGACGCCGTTTCTCGGTGTGATGCTCGTGGTCGGGTTGATTGCGAGCTTGTTCCAATCGATCACGTCGATGCAGGAGAACACGCTCACGTTTGCGCCGAAGCTCGTCGCGCTGGCGGGCATGTCGGTGTTGCTCGCGCCGTGGCTGCTGCGTTCGCTGACCGAGTTCACGATCACGATCTTCACGCGCATGTCCACGCTCACGCATTGAGGCGGACGGCGCTGTCGGATACCGCGTGCGATGACCTTCGAGTTTCTCATCACGTGGATGATGGTGTTCCTGCGCGCGCTCGGCGTGATCATCCTGTTGCCGTTTCTCGCGTCGCGTCCGCCGCCGGTGATGATGCGCATCGGCATGGCGATGTGCCTGGCGACGATCGTGGCAGGCGTTGTTCCGGCCGCGCGGGTGCCGCTGGATCATTGGAGCCTGATCGGCGCTTCGGCCGGTGAGGTGCTGCTCGGACTCGCCATGGGCTTTGTGGGTCGGATGGCGTTTGCGGCGATCGAAATGGCCGGACGGATGATATCGTCGGAGGTCGGCATCGCGGCGACACCCGGGTTCGGGGCGCCGGAAATGAGCTCCGAAGCGGTGGCGGCGTTTTTGTCCGCGCTGGCGGTGCTGTTATTTTTTCTGTTCGGCGCGCACCTGACGGTGATGGGGGCGTTTGCGCGCAGTTTCCATTTTGCGGTGCCGGGACAGCCGGGACTCGGAGCGGCGGCCGGGGATTTGATGATCGAGGACACGGCGCGGGTGCTGGAACTCGGGTTGCGCATCGCCGCGCCGTTCATCGCGCTGAATTTTCTGGTGACGCTGGCGTTTTCGGTGCTCGGGCGCGCCGTGCCGAAGATGCACATTTTCATCCTGTCCTTTCCGTTGCGCGCGATGATGGGTATCGGGCTGCTGGCGAGCGCGGGCGCGCTCATTGGGCGCTACCTTTACGCGGAGTTTGCGAATCTGCCGGTGGAGATTCTCGAAATCCTGCCGATGAGATAAGACCGCGGCGCGCGAGCGCGCGGAGCGGGCAATTCTTGCCGGAAGCTCAGCCTGATTTTTCTCGCGCGGGAATCGCTCGCCGGCGCAACGCTTAGAATAAGTTTAAAGCGTTGATGGGTTGGGTGTAGCGGCCGGCAATCATCGCTTGGCATCGGCGTTGCTCAAGAGCGTGACGGAACACCCCCGCCACGATGGCAGAAAACGACAACGACCAAAAAACCGAACAGCCGACCGAGAAGCGGTTGCATGAGGCTGCGGAAAAGGGGCAGTTCGCGAAAAGCCAGGAATTCACGGTCGTGTTGACGCTCGGAGCGGCGCTGTCCGCGCTGGCATTCACGCTGCGGGAGAGCGCGCGGGAGTTGGCGGAGTATGCGGTGGCGGCGTTCACGAACTTCCCGCTGCAAACCGTCGATTCCGGGACAATTCCGCTGTTGCTCGGCGGCGCGATCATGACGGGTGGGGGCGCGTTGCTGCCGGTGATGCTCGCGTGCATCGGCGCCGCGATGTTTGCAGGCAGTGTGCAGAGCGGGTTCCAGCTCTCGCCGAAGGCGATCTCGTTCAAGCTCGAGGCGCTGAATCCGGTGACCGGTTTCGGCCGCATTTTTTCTAAGGCCGCGCTGGTGCGCAGTGGGCTCGATCTGCTCAAGGTCATCGCGATCGGCTACGCACTTTACCTCGGCGCCCGCGGGCTGCTGGAGGATCCGCTTTTCACCGCGCCCGTCGAGGCGGCGTATCTCGGGACATTTTTGAGCGAAGCTTCCACGGCATTCTTCGGTCGTTTGCTGCTGTCGCTCGGCACGATTGCGGCGCTCAGCTACGCCTGGGAAAAATTCAAGGCCTCGCGCGACATGATGATGACGCGCCAGGAGGTGAAGGATGAGCACAAGAATTCCGAGGGCGACGGCCGGCTGAAGAGCGCCATGCGCCGGATGGCGCGCCGGCTGATGCAAAAGCAAATGCTCGAAGCCGTCGCCACGGCCGATGTCGTGGTGACCAACCCGACGCACTTCGCCGTCGCCCTAAAATACGAGCGCGGCATCGACCAGGCGCCCGTCGTGCTCGCAAAGGGCGACAATCGTTTCGCGCAGCGCATCAAGGCGCTCGCGGCCGAGCACGGTGTGCCGACGGTGGAGAACAAGCCGGTGGCGCGGGTGCTCTTCGCGATGAGCAAGGTCGGCGAGACGATTCCGCCGGAACTCTATCAGGCGGTCGCGGAAATCCTCGCCGTCGTCTATCGCACGAATCGCTATTATTTCCACGAGTTGAAGACGCGCCGCCTGGCCCGCGGGTCCGGAACCGGAGCCAACGCCGCCTAAGCCATGCCCGTCTCCTCCAACGCCACGATCACCCGCCTGCTGGCGCGCGCCGACCTGCTGTTCACGTTCGCGTTGTTCGGCACGGTGCTGCTGCTCGTGCTGCCGGTGCCGCCGTTCATCATCGATCTGCTGCTGGCGCTGAACATCGGGCTGTCGCTGCTCGTGTTGCT
>PNJQ01000042.1 GCA_013821985.1 Opitutus sp. | reverse complement strand
CTCGCTGCGATCTATCACAAATACAATCTCTCGACCACGTTCCCGCCCGAAGTCGTGCGCGAGGCCGCCGGCATCGCGCCACACGTCAGCCCGCACGAGATGAACGGCCGCAACGACTATCGCGACGTGCCGACGTTCACGATCGATCCCGACGACGCGAAGGACTTCGACGACGCACTCTCGATCGAGCAACTGCCGGGCGGCGACGTCCGCATCGGCGTGCACATCGCAGACGTCAGCACTTATGTCCGCGCCGGAACGGCCCTCGACCGCGAGGCGATGAACCGCGGCAACTCCACCTACCTCGTCGGCTCGGTCGTGCCGATGTTGCCCGAGAAACTTTCCAACGGTCTCTGCTCGCTGGTCGAGGCGCAGGACCGCCTGACGAAGGCCGCCATCTTCACGTTTTCCGCGAGCGGCAAGCTGAAGCGCACGCAGTTCGCGAACACCGTCATTCGCAGCCGCAAGCGTCTCACCTACAAACAGGCCTACGCGCTGATGTTCGAGGACAGCCTCGACAAGATCCGCAAGCTGCCCGTGCCGCCGAAACACCAGACCGGCTCGACCGGACGCCTGCTCAGCGAGCTTTCGCACAACGACCTTGCGGACCTCCAACGCTGGGTGCGGCAGATGTGGTCCATCGCCTCCAAGCTCCGTCGCGAGCGCATGGCCAACGGCAGCCTCGACCTCGACATGCCGGAGACGAAAATCTTCGTCGATGAGGAGGGCTACGCCGACCGCATCGAGAAGATCGAGAACGACGAGAGCCACCAGTTGATCGAGGAGTTCATGCTCCTCGCCAACGAGGCCGTCGCCCGCCTCACGCGCACGCAGAAACTTCCCTCGCTCTACCGCGTGCACGACGACCCCGACGAGGAGCGCCTCGACGAGTTCCGTCGCGAACTCCTCGCGAACAACATCAAGGTCGGCGATCTCTCCAAGCGCGAGGAAGTCGTGAAGCTCCTCGCGTTGCTCAAGCACCATCCGCAAGGCCACCTGCTGCGCGTGCAACTTCTCCGCAGCATGCGCAAGGCATGCTACCGTGCCGCGCCCGACGGTCACTACGGTCTGCACAAATCCGACTACACGCATTTCACGTCGCCGATCCGCCGCTACTCCGACTTGGTGGTCCATCGCGTGCTCCAGCATTACCTCGTGAAGCATGAAGGTTTCCCGGCCGGAGCGGACAGCGCGGGCTACAACATCGCGGGCGCCGAGCGCCTCGCGGAACATCTCTCGCTCACCGAAATCAACAGCACCGAGGCGGAGCGCGATTCCGTGAAGGTGAAGCTCGCGGAATTCTTCGAACGCGAGGCCGAGAAGAAAAAGAAAACGCGCTTCAAGGCCGTCATCACCGACGTGCGCAACCACGGTTTCTTCGTCGAACTGTCCGCCGCCGGCGCGTTCGGCATGGTGCCGATCTCCTCGCTGCAGGACGATTTCTACCTGCTCAACGGTTCGGGCACCGCGTTCGTCGGTCGCAAATCGAAGCGGCGCTTCGAGATTGGCCAGTCGATCGAAGTCACGATCCTGCGCGTCGATCGCATGAAGCGCATGCTGGATTTCACGGTGCCCTGAATCGTCTTCCGCCGCCGGCGGAGCTTCGCGCGCTTGAGCTTGGGGAAAAATCGCCCATAGCTCGCGCGCATGGATGCCGTTGAAACCCACCTGCCCGCCGGATGTGAGGTGTTGCTGCTCGAAGACGACGCTCCGCTGCGCAAGCGGCTCGTCGCCCGCCTGCGCGCCCTTGGCGCCGAGGTGAGCGAAGCCTCGCGGCTCGATGAAGCGCGCCGGCTGGCACGCACGATCACGTTCGATTTTGCGCTCCTCGACCTTCACCTGCCCGACGGCGACGCGCTCTCCCTGCTGCGCGAAAACGCGTTTTCCGAAAACACCGCCGTGGTAGTGATGACCGCTTTCGGCGGCGTGCGCGAAGCCGTCGCGGCGATGCGCCTCGGCGCCGGCGACTACCTCACCAAACCGTTCGAGCCGGACGAACTCCCGCTGGCCCTGCTTCGCTGCCGGCAGGCGCGTAATTCCGCGCGTCGCGACCAGCATGTCGCCGCGGCAGATGTCGGCGCGGAGCTGTTCTTTGGCCACAGCCTGGCCGCGGTCCGCGCGCAGCTCGACACGATCATCGCCGCCGAGCGGCGACTCGGCACGCGCTTGCCGCCCGTCTTGGTCGAGGGCGAGACAGGCACGGGCAAGACCGCATTGGCGCGGTGGCTGCACGGGCATGGCCCGCGGGGCCGCGCATCCTTCGTGGCGGTGAATTGCGCGGCGCTGCCCGAGCAACTCGCGGAATCCGAACTCTTCGGCCACGAGCGCGGCGCGTTCACCGACGCGAAGCAGGCGCGGGTCGGGCTCTTCGAAGCCGCCGACGGCGGAACGCTCTTTCTCGATGAGATCGGCGCCCTATCGGCGGCAGTTCAAGCCAAGCTGCTGACGGCCATCGAAGACGGTCGCATTCGGCGCGTCGGTGGCACCAAGGAGGTCGCGGTGGACGCGAGAATCATTGCCGCCAACAACCGCCCGCTGGGCGAACTTGTCGCCGCGGCGGCGTTTCGCGAGGACCTGTTTCATCGTTTGAATTTGCTGCGCGTGCAGCTGCCGCCGCTCCGGGAGCGCGGTGAGGATGTGACCACTCTCGCGCGGCACTTGCTCGCGCAAATCGCCGCGCGTCACCGCCGGCGGGGGCTGGTCATCTCCGCCGAAGGCGCCCGGCGCCTGCGGGCGCAAGCGTGGCCGGGCAACGTCCGCGAACTGGCGCATGAGCTCGAGCGCGCCGTGATCTTCGGGGAAGGCCCGACCCTTGATTTTCCTCACCTCGAACGCGATCGTGACGCCGCACCCGCCGCTTGGCGCAATCCCCATTGGCGCTTGCCGGAGACCGGCTTCGTGCTCGACGAGGCAATGAAGACGTTCATCGACGAAGCGCTCCGGGAGACGAGCGGCAATGTATCCGCCGCCGCGCGCCGACTCGGAGTCACCCGCGATTTTCTCCGCTACCGTCTCGAGCAATCCGGCATGGCTCCCATTTCGGCGGGCGAGTAGCTGCGACCGGCGGGTCAATGCGCCCACTTTTCGGCCGGCCGCCGCGCCCAGTTGGGTGCAGTTCCCAAAATTCTTCCACCGCTCTCCGGCTGCCTGAGCGCCGGCAAATCACGTAATCAGCTGAGGTTCCGCGCACTGCGCCCGGGCGCGGCGGGTTGGCACGGAGAAAGCAAGGAGGTGGGTGTATGCCTATCCGTATCCTCTCCGTCTTCTCCCTTCTTGTTATCCTCCCGGTCGCGACGCGCGCCGCGGTCTATATCGAACCGCGACTTTCGTTGGCAGAATTTTCCGGCACCCCATCGATTGGCGACTTCGGTGTTCCGCTGGAATCGGCGTCGCCGCGCCTCGGCGGTAGTCTGGCCGTGGGCACGCACCTCACTTCGCGCGTCCGCATCGAACTTCGCTTCACGACGATGGGGGAGATCAGTGTTCTCAAGGAGTCGCCGAACTGGCACGTGATTCCCGGCGAGGTCATCCTCCCCGCGGTGCGTCCCTACGAATTCCGCCAGCAGACCCAGCTGCTCTCGCTCGCGCTTCCGCTGCAATTGCTCGCCCACCGTGGCTGGACGCTCTGCCTGGTGCCGATCCTGCAGGCGGAGCGCTCGCGCGTGGAACTGATCGACCAGCTATTCCCGCTGCCCGCGGGCTATCAGCCGCTCATTTTGCGGCGCGATGAACTGATCCATCGGGAAACGCGGGAGGAGGTCGCCGCGTCCGCCGAAATCGAACTGGGTTATCAGCTCAACGAGCGCGTGATCGCAATCGTGCACTACACCTACGCGCCGCTCGCCACAGTCAACGCGCACCTTTTCGGCGCAGGCGTCGGAGTGAAATTTTGAATTTCTCCCCGGGGGTCGCGTGGTTCGGTCCGGCCTACGTGTGTGCGCGGCGCCCCGGGGAGATTTGTTTGGCGATCGCCCCTAGACAGCGTCGGCGCGCTCCGCTAAACAATCCGCTCCCATGTCCATGGTTCGACTCCTGCTCGTCAGTATTGTCGTTTGGCTCGGTGCCGGGTCGGCAGCGCGCGCCCAATCGCCCACGACGGCCACCGCACCGGGCATCGACGCCTCGGCGCGTCCGACGCCGCGCGATTCGAGCGTGGTGGGCACCCGACGCGATCCGTTCGCCGTGCACGCGGCCCCGGTGCTCGACGTCGCCCCGATTCTCTTCCCCGCTCTCATTCCGGTCTTGGACTCGGAACTGCCGCCGCTGCCCACCGTGCGCGACGCCATCTGGTCCGAGCTCATGCCCTACGCCAATGAACTCTTCTATGCGCCACTCAGCACGCGTTTTGCCGGCGGAACGCTGAACCGACGACACCGACAGCGGCTCGACTCCTACCGGATCGCCCGCGACGGCGCGCTGTCCGAACTGCGCTCCGCCCTTGCTGGCGGCGACGCCTCCGTCCTGGAAACGCTGCGGACTGGACAGGACAAGCTGCTCGCCGATCTGGTTGTCGGTGCGGACGCGCTCCGGCGCGACTTGTATCGTGGCGGTTTTGCAGTCTCCGACGGAGACTGGAATCAGCACCGCAATTGGCGCCTGGGCGATCCCCATTCCAAACGCACGCCCCAGGAGTTGCTCTACGACGAGTTCAGCGTGGTGCGGGCCGCCATCTACTATCAGGAGGGGCTGGCCCCGGAACAACGTCAGCTCCTCCGCGAGGTCGTGGCGGAACTGGCCGAGGCACTCGGCGAGCGCCAGGTGGATTTGAACGCGAGCTTCGTGCCCGAGCACGTGATTTATTTTCTACCCCACGGCAGCCGGATTCGGCTGCCGGAGGGACTGCCCGCGGAAGTGTCGTCCGAGATCGCGCGTTTCGTGGAGGAAAAGACGGCGTTGAAACGCGAATTGCGCGATGCGCTCTTTACCCTTGATCGCGAATCGGAAAGTCGGCGCGAAAAGGCCCTGCAGGAACTGGCGGAACGCCAGGCCCCACGGCTGTCTGCCCTCGAGCCGCTCGCTGAACAAATCCGCCGCCGGCTCGCCGGCCGGTCCGCGCCGCCCGCCCCGGTCGCGCACGGCGCGCTTCCCGGCGAACTCCTGGCCCGCATCGATGCGTATTTGCGCGACAAGGCGGAACTGCAACGGGCGGCCCAGCGTCAGGCCGAAGCAACCCCTAATCGACGCAGCAAGCCCTCGGCGTCGGCGGGGCGCGCCGCACTGGCCGAATTCGAGGAACGGAACCGCGCCAGCCTGGCCGCGCTGGCGGTCGAGGCCCGGGCCATCCGCGAGGAAGTCGCTCGTGCCGCCGCAAGCTCGCCGGAAAAAAGCGACAAGTCGGTGGATGCGCTGCTGGCCGATTTCGCCGCCGCCTTCAAGCAGCAGCAGTTGCAGACCCTCTATCGCGAGTATCGGCTGGCGACGCTCCACCCCGGCCTTTCACCGGCCCAACGACAGCTGTTGTTTGACGCGGCGATTGCCGCGCTGGACCTGCCCGGTGTGAAAGAGTGGCAGGCGCTGCCGGAGTAAGATGAAGTCGTTTCGCAGCCCCAAGCTGGCGCTCGGGACTCTTGCCGTCGGACTCGCCTTGGCCGCGATCTTCGGGGTGATGTTGCTGCGATTTCGCGCGGATTTGCATGGGGAAATTCGGCGCACGGTGATCGGCCGCGATGCCGCGGTCTTGCGGCCCGTTGCGCGGCAGCAGCTCATGGAGGCGGAGTCCCGCGCGGGCGCAGCGACGCTTCGCACGGAGCAACTCCTCGCCGCCGTGCTCGCAAATGCCCAGCGGGACGGCGTGCTCGCGCTGGCGGTCTTTGACCCCCAGGCCGGCTTCGCCGGCGCGGTGCCCGGGTCGCTGCTTTTCGCGGAAATCACCGCGCCTGATTACATCACGCTGCTCGGCGGCACGCCGATCAGTCGGTTTCACGCCGCGCTGCCGCTCTCGCGCTACTTTGCCGGTGCCGATGCCGCGGCCACGGCTCCGGTGTTGGAGGTGCTCTTTCCTCTCGAAGGGCGCGTCACCGGACAGCCCCTGGGCTTTGCCCAGTATTACCTGGATGCCCGCGCGCTGAGTGCCGAGTTGGACGCGATCGAGCAGCGCCTGTGGCGCCAGACGCTGACGACGTTCAGCCTCGGCTCGCTCTTGCTGGTTGCCGTCGGCGTGCTCGCCTACCTCGGCAACGTCCGCGCCCAGCGACTCATCGCGGAGCGCAATGCACGGCTGGCCCGCGCCAACTTCGAGCTCACGCTCGCAGCCAAGGCCTCCGCGTTGGGGCAAATCACCTCCCACCTGATGCACGGGTTGCAGGGTTCCGTGGCGGGCCTGCGTGCCGCCGTCACGGCCGGCCCCGCCGAGAATGCCGATTGGGAATCCGCCGTGCACTACACCGAGCACATGCAGGCGTTGATTTCCGAGGTCGTCGCGCTGCTGGGTGACGCACGCACCGGCGCCCGCTACGAGCTTTCGGGGGCGGATCTGGCGGGCGTGATTCGCGAACGCGCGGCGCCCGCCGCCACCCGGCGTGGCGTCCGGCTCCTGGTTGACAGCCGCCTCAATCGGTCGATCGACAGTCAGCGCGGTTCGCTCCTCTGCCTCATCGCGGCCAATCTGGTGGACAACGCGATCGCGGCCACTCCGCCCGGGGCGACGGTGTCCGTGCATCTCGCGCCCGAGGACGGCGGAATTGTGCTCGCAGTGATCGATGAAGGAACGGGCATCAATGGAGCCGTGCGCGAGCGGCTCTTCGAGCCAGGCGCCACCACGCGACCGGGCGGAACGGGACTCGGCCTCGCCATCAGTCGTTTGCTGGCGCGGCAGATCGGTGGCGAACTGGACCTGGTTTATTCGCACGAGGGCGGAACAAAGTTCCAGGTGCGCACCACCTGCTGAGTTGAGCAGCCCGTCGATCGCCTGGGCGTCGGCAATATTCCGCGCCGCCACGGCACCCGCTTCGTTCGGGAATTCCTCCGAGGCACCGCACGTCGGACGCGCGGTCCATACTGACGATGCTTTTCGAATCGTGGGTGCTGCTCATCGGCACGCTGTTGCTCGTCATGGGACTCACTGCGGCCTACGTGACGCGCCTGCCGTTCACGCCGACCATGGTCTATCTCGGCATCGGCATCGCGCTCGGTCCGGCCGGGCTCGGCGTCGCGAATTTCGACCCGGACTACTATCACCCCTTGTTCTACCGCGGAGCGGAACTCGCGGTCATCGTTTCGCTGTTCACCGTCGGATTGAAACTTCGCCTTTCGCTCGGCGACCGGCGCTGGCGTCCACCCTTGGTCCTGGCGTTCGCCTCAATGACGCTGACCGTCGGCCTGCTCGCCGCCGTCGGCGTGTGGGGACTCGGATTGCCGCTCGGCGCCGCCGTTTTGCTGGGTGCAATCCTCGCTCCGACCGATCCGGTGCTCGCCTCCGAAGTGCAGTTGCGCCACCCGGGCGACCGCGATCGTCTGCGGCGCGCCTTGAGCGGCGAGGCCGGTTTCAACGACGGCACCGCGTTTCCGTTCGTGATGCTCGGGCTCGGCCTGCTCGGGTTGCACGACCTCGGTGCCGGCCTGTGGCGGTGGTGGGCGATTGATGTGGCATGGGCCACGTTCGGTGGCTTGGGCATCGGCAGCCTCCTCGGGTATGGCGTCGGCAAAGTCGTCGTCGCATTGCGCCGGCGGCAACACGATCCGACGACCTTCGATGAATACCTGTTGTTCGGATTGATCGGCGTCTCTTACGGACTCGCGCTCGCCGCGCATACTTATGGTTTTCTTGCCGTCTTTGCGGCGGGCGTGGCGGTGCGCGCCGTCGAGCGCCGGCACGGGGGCGACGAACTCGCTGCGCTCGATTGCGCCCGCCTTCGCGGAGCCACCGAAAAGCAGGTGCTGGCCGACCCGCGGCTGGCCCCCGCCTATCTCGCCAACTCCATGCTTTCCCTCAACGAACAGCTCGAGCGCATCCTGGAGGTGGGCATGGTGTTGCTCGTCGGCGTCGGATTGTTCTCCGCGGGCGTGCCGCTGGTGGCGTGGTGGTTCGTGCCGCTTCTGTTCCTGGTCATCCGGCCGCTGGCCGTGCTGCCGGTGTGGCGCGCGGCCTCGTTCACCCGCGCGCAATTTTTCGGCATCGCGTGGTTCGGTGTGCGGGGCATCGGCTCAATCTACTACCTGATGTTTGCGATCAGCCGCGAACTGCCGCCGCATCTGGCGCAACCGTTGATGTCGCTGACGTTCACGACCGTCGCCGCGTCGGTGGTAATTCACGGCGTGTCTGCGACGCCGCTCTTGCGCTGGTTCCGCTCGCACCCGCCGGCGCCTCAGGCGTAGCGGAGACGCAGGCGCACCGAGGGAAAATAACGCCCGGGGCAAACCGTGTGATTGCGATCGACCCAGCGGTGCACCGTGAACTTCGGGCGCGCGCCGAGCGGGGCGTCCGCGCGCAGCCAGTCGATCAGCGCCGTCAGCGTGGCGAGTTGCTTTTCGCTCGGTCGGCGAGTTTCGAAATTGCCGACGAGGCAAATGCCGATGCCGGTGGCGTTGAACGTCGCATTGCGCACGTGCCCGCCGTCGAGCTGCCGCAACCAGCGCGGACCAATTTCGATTCCGCCTTCCGGCGAATCACGGCCGTTGCCAATGACGAAATGATAGGCGAGTCCGTTCTCCATCCCGCGCCGCCGGTGCGCGGAGTCGTAAGCGGCCGCATTGCCGTCTTCGATCGCGCTGTGATGCACAACGACATGCCGCCACCGCCCGCGCTGAATCCGGAGCTCCGCGGTGGCGGCGACAACAGCCGCCAGCGCATCCGACTCCGGCAGCGTCAGGCGTTGTCCGGGACGAATGACATCGTTGCGCAGTCCGTTGCGGCGCTTCAGTTCCGCGAGCGACACGTCGTAGCGGGCCGCGATCTCCGATAAAGTATCGCCCGCCTGCACCGTGTGCGCCCGCGGTCGCGGGGCCGCCAGCGCCGGGATGCCTCCGGCGGCGAGTCCCGCCACCGCGAGTCCGGCCGTGTAGATGAAGCGTCGCCGTGAATTCACCCTGCGAGACTAACACACGCGTCAACCCTTCGACGGCCGCACTGTGCCGGTGACCGAGTTTGCCATTTTTCGCTCCGACGCTTTCGTCGCCGCATGAAGCATTACGATTTCGCCGATCGATTTCGCGCCCTCTACGACCAAGCCGTCAGACTCTACGGCGCCGGCCAACGCGACGCCGGTTCGTTCTTCGAGGCGACGGAGCAGGCGTTCCTGGCGGCGAACGGCCTCACTGCGCAAAATTTCTATGACTACGCGGAGGACGAATTGAACGGTGGCGAGCCCGGCTACGACCGGGCGCTGGCAATCGAGCTGGTGCGGCGCGACTATTTTCTCAACGCCCAGCACGGGAAAGCTTCGACGCGTCGGCTCGACGAAGCATCCCTGCCGCCCAAGGACGCCGCGGTGGAAGGCATCACGTGGCTGCCGCGCATCATTCCCAAGTCGAAAGCGAAACTCCGCGGCGAGTTGCCCGCCTCGCTGATGTATTCCTGCGGAGGCGACCGTCGTTTCTTCAAGACACACGACATTCATCCGGCTGAATTTCTCTCCCTCGTCTGGCGGCATGAAAACGACGATGCCGCCATTGTCGCCTGGGTCGTGCAGCGCAGCCGCGCACAATAGCGGGCGCGCAGTCGGCGCGCTCCACGCCGCGTTTATCCCGGATTGGAGCTGCATCAGCGGGCCATGCCTTGACGCCAGCCACGGGCCGGGCACGTTAGGGCAGCTCTTCTTCTCATGCCCCGCTATACCCTGAACGTGAATGGGCAGCCCCGGTCGGTCGATGTGGCGGCGGATACGCCGTTGCTGTGGGTGCTGCGCGATAACCTCGAACTCGTCGGCACCAAATATGGCTGCGGCATCGGCCAATGCGGCGCCTGCACCGTGCACCTCAACGGCGTGCCGACCCGCTCCTGCCAACTGCCGGTCGCGAGCGTGGCGAGCATGCGCATCATGACGATCGAGGGCCTCGACCCGGCCGGCGCCCACCCACTCCAAAAAGCGTGGATCGATCACGATGTGCCCCAGTGCGGCTATTGTCAGGCGGGCCAGATCATGACCGCGGCGGCTTTTCTCCAATCGGCCCCCCATCCGAGCGACGAGGAGATCGATGGCGCGATGGCGGGCAACCTCTGCCGTTGCGGCACCTATCTGCGCATCCGGGCCGCGATTAAAGACGCGGCTCAGGTGATGGCTGCCACCGGAGGCGTGAAATGAACACCGATTCTCCTGCCCCATCCCGTGATTCTTCGACGTCGGATTTTGACCGCCGCGACTTTTTGAAAGTCACCGCGCTCGCCGGCGGTGGTTTCGCTCTCGGCCTCGCTTCACCCACAGCCGTATTCGCGCAGCCAGCGCAGGCACTCGACAACACCGCGCGCGTCTTCACGCCAAATCCGTTCATCCGCATCTCGCCGGACGGCATTGTCACCATCGTCGCGAAAAACCCCGAGGTCGGCCAGGGAGTGAAAACCTCGCTGCCGATGATCGTCGCCGAGGAACTCGAGGTCGATTTCGACAAAATCGTCATTGAGCAAGCCGCGCTCGACGCCCAGCTCGGCCCGCAGTTCGCCGGCGGCTCGCTCTCGACGCCGATGAATTACGACACGCTGCGCAAAGCCGGCGCCACCGCGCGCACGATGCTCGTCGAGGCGGCCGCGCAAACCTGGGGCGTGCCCGCCGCGGAACTCGAAGCCGAACGCGGCACGGTCTTTCACCGCGCCTCCGGTCGCCGCCTCACCTACGGCGAACTCGCTGCGAAAGCCGCGACGTTGCCGATTCCCGACGAAAAATCGATTCGCCTGAAGGAGGTCGATGAATTCCGCCTGCTCGGCTCCCGCGTCGGCGGCATCGACAATCCCGCCATCGTCACCGGCCAGCCGCTCTTCGGCATCGACCAGAAAGTGCCGGGCATGGTGCACGCCGTCTATCAGAAGTGCCCGGTCTTCGGCGGCAAGGTCGTCAGCGCCAACCTCGACCAGATCAAATCGATGCCGGGCGTCCGCGACGCATTCGTGCTCGAGGGGACGAGCAACTACACGGGGCTGATGCCGGGCGTCGCGATTCTCGCCGACTCGACCTGGGCGGCCTTCAAGGCGCGCAACGCCCTCCGCGTCACGTGGGACGAGGGCGCGGGCGCGAACGACAGCAGCGCCGGCTACGAGGCGCGCGCGAGTGAACTCGCGCGGCAATCCGGCCAAGTTCTCCGCAACGACGGCGACGTCACCGCGGCGCTCGCCGGCGCGGCCAAAGTGGTCGAGGCGCAGTATTTCTATCCCTACATCCACCACGCGACCCTCGAGCCGATGAACGCGATGGCGTGGCCGACGGCCGACGGCGGCATGGAAATTCTCGCGCCCACCCAGACTCCGCAATCGGGCTTGGACCTCGTCGCGACGACGCTGAACGTCCCGAAGGATAAAATCAAAGTGCGCTTCACGCGCATCGGCGGCGGTTTCGGCCGGCGCCTTGCGAATGATTACGTCGTGGAAGCCGCAGCCATCGCGCAGAAAACCGGCGTGCCGGTCAAGCTGACGTGGACGCGCGAACAGGACACGCAACACGGCCACTACCGGCCGGGTGGCTGGCATCACTTCAAAGGCGGCGTCGATGCACAGGGTAATCTCGTCGCGTGGCACGACCACTTCGTCACCGTTGGCCTGAACAACGAAAAGGAACCCGCACGCAGCGCCGGCATGAGCCCTGCGGAATTTCCGGGACGCTGGGTGCCGAACTTTCGCCTCGAGCAATCGATCGTCAGCACGAACATTCCCACCGGTCCCCTCCGCGCGCCGGGCAGCAACGCGCTCGCGTTCGTAATGCAAAGTTTCATCGACGAACTCGCGCACGCCGCCGGCCGCGATCCCGTGGATTTCCGCCTCGCGCTCCTCGGCGAGGACCGCATCGTGCCGCCGCCCAGTCCGCAAGGAGTGGGTTACGACACCAAGCGCATGAAGAATGTGTTGCGCCTCGCCGCGGAAAAATCCGGCTGGGGCAAAAAGCTCCCGCGCGGCTCCGGTCAGGGCGTCGCGTTCCATTTCAGCCACCGCGGTTACGTCGCGGAAGTTGCCGAGGTCAGCGTCTCGCCGGACGGCACCCTCAAGGTTCACCGTGTCACGGTTGCGACCGACGTGGGTCCCATCATCAATCTTAGCGGCGCGGAAAACCAAATTCAGGGTGCCGTCATTGACGGCCTCAGCGCCGCTTGGCTGCAGGAAATCACCTTCGAGCGCGGCCGCACGACGCAGGCGAATTTCGACACCTACCCCCTGCTGCGGGGCGTGGATGCGCCGCAAGTGGACTCACATTTCATCCAGAGCAAGAATCCGCCCACCGGTCTCGGCGAACCTGCGCTGCCGCCGCTGCCGCCCGCCGTGTGCAACGCGATCTTCGCCGCCATCGGCAAGCGCATTCGCGCTCTGCCCCTCACCAAACAAGACCTGCGCTGGTCGTGAGTTGGACCGGCCGGCGGGGCGTTCAGTGCGTCACCGGCTTCGCGAGGTCGAACACCAACACTCCCTCGGCCGGCGCGGCACCCGCCGGCCCCACTTCCACGCTGAAGCGGTGGCCCTTCGGCAGTCCCGACGGATAGCGCGCCTGCATGGCGGCATTGAACATTTGCTCGGCCGCCTCGGGATGCTCCGCCACGCGTCCCTCAAACCGGGCCGCGGCGCCGTCGTGGCCGGACTTGTTCTCCGGAAGCTCAAGCTGCACCCGCGCTTCGCTCGGGAAATTCGCGCGCAATACCGCCGTGCGCAAGGACGCCCACTCTGCACTCAACGGCTCCGCAATGAGGCCGTGCACCTGCCCGAATGCCGCCAGCGCTCCCACCGCCACGATGCCAACCATCGCCGCGTGGTGCCAAAACGGACGCCCGCCGGTCTGATCGCTCAACCCTCGCACCGCCGCGACGAGCGCGATGATCGCCACGCCGGCCATGGGCCAGAGCGAGCGGTAGCTCGACCGCCAATTCGGCGAGAGCAGCGCCACCACGCAAAAAATCAGAATCGCCCCGCCCAACACGAGCTTCCAGGCATTGCCGACGCGGACGTCCGCCGCCGAGCGCTGCCGGATGGCGAACAAGAGTCCCACCAACACCACGAGCGCCAGTGCGACGCACAGCAGGTGCATCGGTTCCGAAGCCGCGGCGAGATACGGCGCCCAAGCCAGCGGCAGCGCGTGCGTCGCGAGATCGAGCAGCCGCTGCACGAGGGAGCTGGAATCCGCCACGCCTGCCTCGGACATCATCGTCCGCTCGAGCAACCACGCGCCAAGCACGCCGAAGAGCAGCAGACCGACGTGCGAGAAGAACCATTTTTGGGTTTCACTCCACAGGCGCGCGGGGCGCACAAAGCCGAGCCCTGCCAGTGGCACCAAGGCCATGATCGCACCCGGAAAATAGCACATCGCCGCCGCCAGGTAGAGCAGCACACCGCCGAGCATCGCAATCACGCGCCGTCCCCCGCCCTGCTCGAGTTCGCTTTCCACCGCCGCGAATCCCGCCAGCGACAGCAACGCGGCCAGCGTGCCGGGCCATGTCGTCCCCCAGCCGGCCGTGAGTTGCGCGGTCGGCAGAAGCACGACGCTCAACGCGGCCGCAGTCGCGTCGAATTCGGACCAGCCGCCGCGTTCGAGCAGTTGCCAAAGCGCGAGGCCGCACAGGACCAGCAACAGCACGCCGAGCATGCGCGCGAAGCGGAAGTCCGCCACGTCGCTCACAAAGGCGAACGAAACGTCGAGCAAAGCGCCGTTCAGGATGCCTTCCCGCGCGTGATCGGTTGCCACGAGATCGCGCGAGGCGGCATCGAGGCGAAGAAAATCAGCCGCGGTGCCGTAGTCCCCGAACCAAGCCGTCGCATAGACGACAAGCGGAACGAGAATCAGGGCGAGGTAGCAAAGCCGGGTGCGCATGGATCAGAACAACATTTCCTGCTGGTCGATTTGTGGCCGCACGCCGGCGAAACGTCCATAGCGTTCCACCCAGTCGTCGATTTTTTCCAAGTAATAGACAGGATCGTAGGGCGCGGTGACCGGATCAAACTGCGCGATGGGACGCGCACGCTGCCAGTCGGCCGCCTGCCCTCTCTGCTTCGCCCCGATGTAATACGTCACCCGCTCGCCCATGCGCGGCCGCGGGTTCATCTGCAGCGCCGCTTCCGCCGAGGCTCGGCGCGGCTTGCCACCGCTGGCGACGAACTGCGCATACGCGTCTGGATTCTGGCTCAGCGCCTCGGTCTTCGCGAGGTCGGCGACGGGCAGCGTGTGCGCGGTGATTTTTTCCCGCAGCTCCTTCACGGTTTCCGCCGGCGTCTGGTCCGTCACGCCGAGCAAATACGCAATGAGTTCATCGCTGAGTCGCTTGAGGAACGGTTCGATGCCACGCGAGCGCAGGGCGGAGCCGCGCAACGTGATCTCGCCGCCGGCGGCAAGCGCGTAGTTTTTCGCCTTGTAGCAGAACATCGCGTCGTAGCGGCCGTCGAACTCCAGTTCGATGCCGGCGGGCAGGATGCGCTGCACTTGGGCAAGCAACCCCTCGGGTTTTTCGAAATACTCGGCGGAGGAAAGGTAGATGCCGTCGGTATCGGCTTCGAGGATTGTGCAGCCGAGCCGGCCGAACTCGTCGATCAACGCCTGGAGCAACTCGCGCCCGCGCCGCGTGACTTCGGCTGCGAGTTCGCCGTCGCCGAAGCGCGCGCCGGAAAAGCCGAGATACCCATAGAAGGAATTGATGAGGATCTTGAACGTTTGCTGCCGCGCCTGCGCCTCGTCCCGCTCGGCGGCGGTTGGCGCGTTTTTCGCGAGCAACTTGTATTTCAACCGATACTCGCGCAGGCGCTGCAGCAGCGGGATGAACACGCCGAGCGTGTCGCTTTTCGGATTGCGCCCGATGTGCAACAGCAAGCTCGGGTAGAGCGAGGCGACGTCGAAGTGCAGCACGTGCTTGAATACGCCCTCCTGAAAACTGCGCGTGAAGCCGCCCTCGAATCCCGCGATGTCCTGCGGCGTCGCGCACGCGGCTCGGGCCTGGTAATACTCCTCGAGAAACAGCAGATCGACTTTACCCGCCGTGCCGCGCAGCGCGGCGTCCTGCAGCAGCATCGGGAACGCGCGCGCCTGTTCGAAATACGTCGGCAGCAGCACATCCGCGACGCCCTTGGTTTCACGCAGGTCGTCGCCGAGATACGCGAGGAATTTGGCGCGATCGCGCCGGAACTCATCCTGGATGCCGATGCCGTCGATGTAGGTGCGGCCGGCGCCGGACTCCGGGGTGACGCCGAAATAGATCGCGGCCTCCTTCAGCCCGTAGGACGTCATCTCGCGCGCCGTGATGTCGTAGAGTTGCACGAGCAAATACGTATCGACGACCGTGCGGCCGGGCAGGTCGCACCGCGGAAAATCCAGCCAGCGCTCCGCAATTTTTAGGCGGCTGTTGCGAAATTCCGCGGGCATGCCGAAGCGCCCCCACGCGCACGGCACCTTGTGGCGGCGGCAGCGCTGCCGCAGGTAATCGAGATCGAATTTGAAGAGGTTGTGTCCCTCGACGACGTCCGGGTCCATCTCGCGGAACACCTCATTGAAGCGCAACAGCAGCGCCTTTTCGCCCGCCGGCGTTTCCGCCTCGAGCTGGAGCAACTCGCGCCGCGCCCCGCATTGCAGACCGATGGCGAGGACGCGGTCATCGGCATTCTTGGCATTGCTGAATCCGCCCGGTTCCGCCGAAGCGGTTTCGATGTCCAGCTGGCAGCGCCGGAGATCCGCAAAATGCAGGTCCGCGTAGAGTCGCGCGCGGCGCTGCAAGAGCCATTGCGATTCGTAGGGCCGCAACACGTCAATCGTGCCGCCCTCGCGCATCGTTTTGACGAACTCGGTGAAGGCCGCGAGCGAGTCCGCGTGCGCGAGCCACTTGAACGCGCCCTCGCCCGGCAGCGACTCAAACATCACGCCGGGAAACTCGCCGGCTAATCCGGTCCAGGCGAACGGCCGGAACTCCTCGATCTGCTCGCGGCGCCCGCCGTCGGCGGTGGCGCGCGACACGTGGGCACGGCCTGTTTCGTCAATCCACAGGCCGCAAAGCGAGTCCGACGTCATCCTGGCCGTTTAATCAAAACGGCCGGAAATACACCATGAAGATCGCCACGGTGAGGAGCACCATGGTCACGACGCTGAGCGTCGCGCGCAGGTGCGCCTTGCGGTAGGCCAGACCGGCCATCGCGGCGACGCCGAGCCAGCAGAACGTTTTCACCCAAACCCAGCCCGTGCTGGAAAAGGGGATCTTGTTCAGCGTCAGCATGCCGAATCCGCTGATGAACATCAGCAGCGCGGCGATGCCGGTGATCATCATCGTGCGTTTGCGATTTTCCGGGAGCGGATTCGCGAACGCCATGTAGGTTTGGGCGGTCAGCACGATCAGCGACAGAACGTGCAACAGTTGGTAATAGGGCAGTCTTTCCATGGTGTGCGGGGTAAAGGGGCGAGAAATTGAAAAAGTGACACCCCGCCTGTGCCGTATGCCTACAGTTGCTCCGAAACCTTCTAGGTTAAGGTGGGCACCACCTGGCGCGTTTCTGCCTTCCGGTTGACGGCCTGGCATCCGCGCGCCGCTTGGCGGCTCCCAAATGGTATCAAAGGCAAAGAGCGTATATCGAGGCACCTCGAACACTGCAGGGTGTCGGGGTGGACCGTAGTCCTCCGCCCTGCTCCGTCAAACGTGGACTTGAAGGAATACGCTGCGAAGATTCCACGCCGTGAAACGTTGGTCCTTGAGGCTTGGTCGCCACCTGGCGAGGCATCCGTGCGGGAAGTCGGACCGGCTTCAGCGCATCCTGTCATTCTGAGCGAAGCGAAGAATCCACGTGCGAATCCTGCATCGCGCCCGAGCACATGGATCCTTCGCTTCGCTCAGGATGACACGCGTGTGGGGGTGAAAATTCAGTTCTGTGGGACGGGCTGAAACCGGCCGTAACCCCGCCCTACTCCAACACCGTGGGATCGAGGTGCTGGACGATGACTTCCTGCAGCGTAGCGAGAAAAACATACGCCGCGAACGCCCGCTGTTGCACTTCGGGGAGTTCATCCAAATCGATTTCGCCGGCTTCGAGGTTTTCGTCTTCGAACTCTTTCAGATGCAGCTCGCGCAACTTCAGCCGGATCGCCGCCGAAGCGCGGAGGATCGCCTCGGAATTCGTCGGATCGAGCGCGATGACGCCGTCGGAGAAAAACTCGCTGCCGAACAAACCGAGCATCACGCCGAGGTCGGTCTTCTGCGCCGCGAGCAGTTCGCGTTTCCACTCGTCGGCGAACTCGGCGTCGTGCTCCGGCACCTGGGGCTCGATCGCGAGGCGGGGCTCGAGTTTGTCGGCGGCGCCTTTAATCACGTCGAGCAGCGGCGCGACGGCGTCGAGGTTGAGCTTCACCTCAACGCGCTTCATGCGATTCGAGCACGGCCGTGAGATGCCATTGCTGCAGGGTGAACACGTAAGCCTCGGCCTGCTCCCGCCCGCCGCTCCAGACGACCGAGCGGCCCTTTTCGTGCACTTCGAGCATGTGCTTGCGGGCGCGGGTCTCGTCAAAGCCGAACACCTTTTTGAAGACCATCACGACATACGACATGAGGTTCACGGGGTCGTTCAACACGACCACATGCCAGAAGTCCGCGGGCTGCGTTTCGGTCGCAGTCGCCTGGGACGGGGAATGAAACGGATTCGCTTCGGCCACTGGCCCGAAACTAGTCAGCTGCGGCGCGTTTTCCACTGCGATGTGACGCGAGGGCGGGTCAAATCTGCGAACGCACGGCACCGGCGATTTCCCGCTCGGCGTCGGCGAGCGGAATCTTGCGCACTTCCTTTTGGGCGCGCCACTTCAGCTCGATGATGCCTTCCTTGAGACCTTTGCCGCCCACGGTGAGACGCAGCGGAATGCCGATGAGGTCGGCGTCCTTGAACTTCACGCCCGGACGCTCCGCGCGGTCGTCGAGCAGCACATCGGCACCGGCGGCTTCGGCCGCCGCCGCCAGTTTTTGCGCGACGTCGGACGCGCCCGCGTCCTGCGGGTCGAGATTCACGACAATGACCTGCCAAGGCGCAACGCTCCACGGCCAGAGGATGCCGTCGGCGTCGTTCGATTGCTCCACGATCGCCTGCAGCGTGCGGCTGATGCCGATGCCGTAGCAGCCCATCACCATCGGGTGCGACTGCTTCTTGTCGTCGGTATAAACCGCGCCGAACTTTTCGGAGTATTTCGTGCCAAGCTTGAAAACGTGGCCGACTTCGATCGCGCGCACGATCTTCAGCGGTTGGCCGGACTTCGGGCACGGCTCGCCTTCGCGCACGCGGCGGAAATCGCCGAACTTCGTGATCGCGAGATCGCGCGCAACGTTGACGTGGCGCAGGTGGAAACCGTCCTTGTTCGCTCCGGTCGTGCCGTTGCCGACGAGGCGAATCGCGTGGTCAGCGAAGATGCCTGCCAGTGCGTCGGGATTCTTGATCGTGCCTTTGACCGTGCCGAGCGAACCCGGCTTCGCGCCCATGATGGGTTCGATTTCCTCGGGCGTCGCGGGTCGCCAGAGCTGGAAACCCAGCGAGCCGAGCTTCGCTTCCTCGACGTCGTCACAGCCACGCACGATCACGAGGAACGGTTTCCCGTCGCCCATGAAGACGAGCGTCTTGAATTGTTTGTCCGCCGCGACGCCGTAGGGCGCGGCTTCCAGCGCGGCGATCGTCACGATGCCGGGCGTGGCGAATTCCTCGACTGCGCCGATCGGTGCCGCATCAGCCAGGTCCGACGGCACGATGCCGCTCGTGGCCTTCTCGCGATTCGCGGAGTAACCGGCGTCCGAATAGACAATGTCATCATCGCCGACCGGCGCGGGCACCATGAACTCGTGGGAAAAGCTGCCGCCCATCACGCCGGTGTCCGCTTCGACCGGAATCGTCTTCAGCCCGCAACGCGTGAAGAAAGCCGTGTAGGCACGCTTCATCTTGTTGTAGCTCTCGATCGCGCCGTCATCCGTCGCGTCGAAGCTGTAGGCGTCCTTCATGATGAACTCGCGCGCGCGCATCAGGCCGTAGCGCGGACGGATCTCGTTCCGGAATTTGTGCGTGATCTGGTAGAAGTTTTTCGGGAGGTCGCGGTAGCTCGTGATTTCCGTCTTCACGAGCGGCGTGATCACTTCCTCGTGCGTGGGCCCGAGGACGTATTCCGGTTCCTTCGCGCGGCCCTTGCCCGCGCCGGCGTGATCGACGCGATACATGATTTCACGGGCCGCGGCCCAGCGCGGACCATCCTGCCAGTTTTCCACCGGATGGATGTGCGGCATCGCGAGTTCGATGCCGCCCTCGCGATCCATCTCCTCGCGGCAGATCGCCATGATCTTGTGCAGCACGCGCAGCCCCATCGGCATGTAAGTATAGAAGCCGGCACCCAGTTTGCGCACGAGACCGGCGCGCAACATGAGTTTATGCGAGGCGATTTCGGCGTCGGCCGGACTCTCCTTGAGCGTGGGGATGAACGTCTGCGACCACTTTTTCATGTGAGTCTGGCAACAGAACAACTCCCCCGCCCTCGCGCAATGGTTTTTGCGGTCAAGCGCGTCGCCCGCAGGAGCGCAGGCTTCCAGCCTGCTCCCGCAATACGAGCAGGCTGGAAGCCTGCGCTACATCCCGGCGGCGATTCTGGTGGGAGGGGCTTTGCGCCCCAACGTTGCGCGACCGAACCGTCGGGGCATAAAGCCCCTCCCACCACCGCGGATTCCGTGCAGCGCGTTTCCGACGCGCCCGTCGCAACCACACCTACCATCCACCGACGCGCCGATTGCGATCACCCGCAATCCCGCTTGTCCCGCAGCCCGCCGCGCACTTTGCTCCGCGCTGAATGAGTGCGCGCGCGAAGCTCCCGACCCCGAAGCCCTGGCCCATGAAGTGGGTCGTGTTCACCATCGCGCTGTTCGTCGTCGGCTACACGGTGGTGAACCTCTATTACCGGAAAAAGGGGCCCGCGTTCAAACCTTACGAGGACATGAACAAGCGGGCGACCACGGCGCGCCTGCTGCAGGCCGGCTGGCAAAAGCTTCCCGTCGAGATCACGCGACCGCTCGAAAAGCCCGGCATCTCCCTCACGGCCTCGACGGCGCGCGCCGGTCTCGGACTCGGCGCCGAACTTGACGCTTCGTTTGCGGAAAAACCGGTGCTGCTCGCGTCGATCGACCGCGTAAGCGCTCCCGAAAGCGTCGTGCGCGGCACCGTGTATCCGATCCACTTCACCGCCAGCCTCGCCGACCAACGCCTGCAACTCGGCCGCGTCGAAGCCCTGCTCCGCGATCAGGAAATCGTGCTGGTGCCCACGCTCGAAAAACTACCGGGCAACAATCTGCTCAGCCGCTGGAAAGACGCCGATTATTGTGCGCTCATGCCGACGGACCGCCTCCCGCCCGGCCGCTACACCGTGCGCCTAGCCGCCAACGGACCTGCGCTCCAATGGACGATGCTCGTGCGCTGACCCGCTGGCCCCACATCCCGATTGACGGGCGCGGCGCGATGCCCGATTAAAACCGTCCCAACAATGTCCAACGGCGCTGACATCAAGCCCACCGATCTCCGCGGCATCCTGAAATACGTGCCGCGCTATCACGACCAGATTTTCATCCTGGCGATCGATGGCGCCATCGTATCCGACGAAAACTTCGGCAACATTCTCCTCGACGTCGCCGTCCTCCGCTCGCTCGGCATCAAGGTCGTGATCGTCCACGGCATCGGCCGGCAGATCGAGGAACTCTCCGTTCTCCGGAAAGTGCCGATCACGGATTCCATCGGCACCGGCGTCACCGACGCCGCGACCCTCGATCTCGCGATCCGCGCCGCCGGTCGCGTGACGCATCTCGTGCTCGAGGACCTGACGCAGAACAATCTCAAGGCCGCCCTGACAAACGCCGTGCGCTCCGCCCCCTTCGGCATCCTTCGCGGCGTCGATCATCAATTTACGGGACGCGTGGACCGCGTGGACAAGGAGTTCCTCCTCCAGCTCATCGCCTCCGGAGTCGTGCCGGTGGTGAACCCGATCGCGTTCGATCGCGATGGCCGGCCATTGCGCGTCAACTCCGACCTGCTCGCGGCGGAACTTGCCGAGGCGTTGCACGCGACGAAAATCATTTTCTTCACGCCCAACCCGGGCCTCGAAATCGCGGGGAAATTTCAACAGCAGATCAACGTTGACCTGCTGCGCGACGTGATCGCGAACAAGCCCGACTCGATCAATGAGCCGATGCGTTCGAAGGCCGCGCATGCGGTCAAGGCAATCGAGAGCGGCACGCCACGCGTCCACCTGCTCGACGGCCGCATGATCGACGGTCTGCTCACCGAAATTTTTTCCAACGAAGGCGTTGGCACGCTGATCCACGGCAACGAATACCAGCAGATCCGCCAGGCCACGAAGCGCGATGTCCGCGCGATCTACAACCTGACCCGCTCGGCGGTGAAGCGCGAGGAACTCCTCTACCGCACGCAGCAGGCGATCGAAAAAAACATCGAAAACTTCTACGTGTTCGAAATCGACGAGAACATCATCGCCTGCGTCTCGGTGAATTTTTTCGCCGACAAGCCCGGTCTCGCGGAGGTCGGCTCGCTTTACGTCATGCCGTTCTACCACCACCGCGGCATCGGCAAGAAGATGGTCGATTACGGCTGCAAGGTCGCGAAGGACCGCGGCGCCACGACCGTGCTCGCGCTCTCGACTCAGGCGTTTTCGTTCTTCACGTCCGTGTGCGGTTTCGCCGAGACGGATAAGGAAGCATTGCCCGAGGCGCGGCTCAGGAGTTACGACGAGAGCGGCCGCAACTCGAAGGTGCTGGTCAAGCAGCTCGCGTGAGCGGGGACGGCGGAAGCCCGCCCACACTCGGCGCACAAGCGGCGGGGCTCCGCGTCCCGACGACGCCGAGGACTCTCGCGCAACGAGGCGCGAACGCGTTTTCTCAACGCGTTTGCGTCGGCGCCGGGACAATGGCGATCACCTTCCCGGCACCGGCCGTGTTTCGCTGCCGCGCTCAGTTGATCCCGATCAACTCGACTTCGAAGATCAGCGCCGAATTCGGCGGAATCTTGCCCGCCGCACGCGGACCGTAAGCGAGCGCCGGTGGGACGAAGAGCTTGAACTTGTCGCCCGCCGTCATGAGTTGGAGCGCCTCGGTCCAACCCGGAACCACTTGATTCAGGGCAATGTCGAGCGGCTGGCCGCGTTGCACCGAGCTGTCGAACACCGTGCCGTCAATCAGCGTGCCATGGTAATGCACCTTCACCTTGTCCGTTGCCTTCGGTTTCGCGGTGCCAAATCCCTTGCGCATCACTTCGTATTGCAGACCGGACGCCGTGGTCTTCACGCCCGAGCGCGTCTTGTTTTTCGCCAGAAATTCGTTCGCCGCTTGGAGATTCACTTTACCCGCCGCTTCCATTTCCGCCGCGGCCTTGCGCTGCACCTCTTCGATCGCGGTCTGGATCAGCTTCTCGTCGATGCGCACCTTCGCGCCAGCAAGCGCATCCTCGACGCCAGCGGCGAATGCCGTTTGGTCGATTTTCAGGCCCGGTTGCCGCGAGAGATTCTGGCCGATGCTGTAGCCGACGCCGTAGCTCGCGCGTTGCTCGGGGGACTCCAGGCCCTTGGCCGATTTGGCGGCGTCCTTCTTGTCGCCGCAACCGGCGAGGGCGAACAGGGCAAGGACAAGCGGGAGTCGAACCAGGGGAGCGTTCATGAGAGGAAGCGCAGGCGAACAAACCCGCGAGCGGATGACAAGCCGGGGATTCGCGACAAAACACCCACCCACCCGGCTCGTCTCACTTTGCGTCGGCGGGCAGGAACTCGAATGTCGCCACGTCCTCGACGCGCAAATCCCGCTCCGTCACCTGCAACTCGCGCAGCAGCTTCAATTGCGTCTCGAGCCGCGCGGGGGTGAGTTGACCCATCTTTTCGCCGCGCTGCGGATCGCCGAGCACGAGCCGGTAATCTTTCATCGCCTGGATGCTGAAGGCAAAAAACTCGTCCGGCAGATCGGAGCGCCGTCGCTGCAACAGCGCGTTCGCGGGCGCCGGATCGCCGCCGAGGTAATCGATCCAGCCGCGAATGCTGGCGCGCACGAACTTCCGCACGACTTCCGGATGCTGTCGCAGAAACTCGTCGCTCGTGAACATCACGCGATAGGCCTCGTAGCCGGGATGCGCGATGAGCAGCGCGCCGACCTTGGCGCCGCGTTGCCGGGCGAAGAACGGCTCGTTCGTCACGAAACATTGCTGCACGAACTTCTCGTCGTTCATGAAGCGCGCGAGATCGCCGACCAGCGGCAACAGGTTGAACTTGATGCCGTATTTCTGCTGCACGAGCTGGATCCAAACGGAGCCCGCACCGGCCATGATGGTCTTGCCGTTCAGGTCGCGCAGGTCGCGCACCGGATTCGACTTGTGATAAAGAATGCCCTGCGCGTCGCGCTGCATCTCGGCCGCGACCATTTTCAGCGGCACGCCGCGCGAGACGGCCACGATGACGTCGTCGCCGTTCGTCATGCCGATCTGCGCGCGCCCGGTCGCGACGCCGGTCATCACCTGCGCGTTCGGTCCACCGGGCAGAATTTCGACGTCCAAGCCCTCCTCACGATAAAAGCCCTTCGCGAGCGCCTGATAATAGCCCCCGTGCTCCGGCTGCGGGAACCAGTCAGTCTGGAACTTGATTCTGGTCAGCGCAGCCGAATCGGCGGCGGAGGCATCGCCCGGGGGCGTCTTTTTTCCGCAGCCGGAAACGAGCGCGAGTGCGACGAAGGGGAAAAGCAGCGTGGAAAATTTCATGTCAGTGATCATCGCGTTCAAACGAGTCGTGCCACTTGTGCAGCACGGTCCAGTTAAGCCAGGAAACGGCGGCGACGAAAATGAAACCCAGCAAACAGCTGGTCAACGCCGTGGCGAACAGCGCGGGAATTTTGATCTGCGTGTTGTAGCTATAGACGAGAAAACCGAGCCCGCCCGTCCCCCCCGAGGCGTTGCCGACCATGTATTCGCCGAAGATCGCACCGATCGGCGCCAGCGTCGCCGCGATGCGCAGACCGGCGAGGTAGAACGGCATCGCCGCCGGCACGCGGAGCAACACCAGTTCCTGCCAGCGGGTCGCGTTGCACATGCGGAAGAGCGCAACGTGATTCATGTCGGTCGAAAGCAGTCCCTGCGTCGTGTTTGCCACGATCGGAAAAAAACTGATCAGCCACGTGATCGTAATGATGCCCGGCATGCCCGGCCCGGCCCACAACACGATGATCGGCGTGAGCACGATCACCGGTGTCATCTGCAGCGCGAGCAGCCACGGATAGAGTCCGGCGCGCAGCGATCGCGAGACCCCGAGCAGCAGCGACATCAGGAAGCCCAGCGAGGCCGCGAGCGCGAAGCCCGCCAGGGCACCCACCGCCGTGCTGCCCACCGCGCCGAGCAACCGCTGCCGCTCCTTCCACGCCGCAGCGAGAATTTCATGCGGCGTCGGCAGGATCCAACTCTGCAATCCGGACCACGCCCGCACGCCATACCACAGGGCAAAGAAGAGTCCGCCGCACAGCACGGGCAAAACCCACAGCAGCCACGTCGGTGTGCGTTTCATGGCGCGACAACCTCCACCTCATGCAGCAATCGCGTGACTTCATTCACCTTCGTCTGAAATTCCGGCCGCTCCCGTAATTCCGCGCCGCGCGGATACGCGAACGGCACCGCGACTTCCGCGTGCGTGCGTCCGGGATTGGCCGCCATGACGACGATGCGGTTCGAGAGAAAGACCGCCTCGGCGACGGAATGCGTCACGAACACCGCCGCGAACTTGGTCCGCTCGCGCAGCATGACCAGTTCCTCGTTCAACCGATGCCGCGTCATCTCGTCGAGCGCGCCGAACGGCTCATCAAGCAACAGCAGTTCCGGCTGCAACGTCAGGGCGCGGGCGAGCGAAACCCGCATTTTCATGCCGCCGGATAGTTGGCGCGGATAGTAGGCGCGCGACTCCTCCAAGCCCACGAGCCGGAGCATCTCCGCTGCCCGCTCGGATCGCTCGACCTGTCCCAGCCCGCGCAACCGCAACGGCACCTCGGCGTTGCGCTGCGCGGTAAGCCAGGGCAGCAGCGTGGCGTCCTGAAAAATGAACGCCTGCCGGTCGCGCGCCTGCCGCGGCGTCGTGCCCAGCACATTGACGTCGCCGCTGGTGCCCGGACTCAGCCCCGAAATCAGTTTTAATACCGTGGATTTGCCGCAACCGCTCGGGCCGATGAGGCTCACAAAATCGCCCGCTCGCACCGTCAGATCGAATCGCTCGAGCACGACCGGACCGTCGCCATACCGCTTTTGCACGGCGCGAAGTTTGACGATGGCCTCGGCTGCGTCCATGAACGCGCGAGTGGATACGAACGCCCGCAAAACGCCAGACCCTTTGCCGTTCGCAGCGTGGCGCGATCTGTCGCCCGCTGCCACAGCACGCGAAGTTCACGAACGCGTCGAATCACTCAATCCCGCACTGCGCCGCGCCGCGCTGGCGTGGATGCCGAGTGCCGTGCATCTGGCGGGCGAATTGGCCGCCGCGTCCGCTGATGCACCGCTGCGCGGCCTGCCTTATCTGCTCAAGGATTTGTTCGACGTCGCCGGTGTGCCGACTCACGCCGGCTCGGCTTTTCTCGGACGCGTCCGGCCGGTCGAACGCGACAGCCGGATCGTCACCGAACTGCGAGCCCGCGGCGCCGCGCTCGCGGGTAAAACGCATCTCGTCGAATTCGCCGCGGGCCTGACCGGCGAAAACCGCACGTTCGGCGATTGCCCGCATCCCCATCTCGCCGGGCGGCTCGCGGGCGGCTCGAGCAGCGGATCGGCCGCACTGGTCGCAGCGGGCGTCGTGCCGTTCGCGATCGGCACCGACACCGGCGGCTCCGTGCGCGTGCCCGCTGCGTTCTGCGGACTATTCGGTTATCGCGGCGTCCCGGGCGACGCGCTGATCGCCGACGCCTTCCCGCTTTCGCCAACTTGCGACACCGCCGGCTGGTTCACCGCGCACGCGAGCGACATGAGGGAACTCCTCACAGCGCTCGTCGGGGCGGAGACAAAACGCTCCTCCTCCGCCCCTCGCGGCGTTTTCCTCCGTGCAGACGAACTGCTCCCCCGTTCACCGGTCAACGATGCCTGCGCGCACGCTGCGGCAAAATTCGCCGCGCCGGCCGACGTTCTGACGCGGGACACCTTGCTCGCGAGCTGGCGCGACGCCGTGGACGCCTACGTCACCGTGGTGATGAGCGAGGCCCACGCGATCCACGCCCCGTGGCTCGCAGTCGAAAAGGCGCACTACGACCCTGTGATTTGGCAGCGCTTCTCCGACGCGGGAAAAATCCCCGCGGAGAAAATCACCGCCGCGCGCGTCACCTTTCAGCGCGTGCGCGAGACGTTCGCGGAGTTTTTCCAGGTGCACGATTTTCTCGTGCTCCCCAGCGCACCGATGCCGGCGTTGACGAAGACCGAGTGCACCCCCGACGCGCGACGCGCGATCCTGACTTTCACCGCGCCGGCGAGTCTCGGCGGCCTGCCGTGCCTGACGATCCCCGTCGCCCTCGGCGACGGATTGACCGGTGGCCTGCAAATCCTCGCGCGCGAGCCGAACAGCGCGGTGTTCCGCTGGGTGCTGGCGAACGGATCGTTGGAGGAGCCTGCTTGCAGGCGATGAGGACGCCCGTCCGCGGACCAAACTTCGTATCGCCTGCAAGCAGGCTCCGACAAAACGAGCCGCGCGGCTTTGGCTACGCGCGCGGGTGCGCCTTCGCGTAGATCTCCTTCAAGCGCGCGACGCTCGTGTGGGTATAGATTTGCGTCGTGGCGAGGTTCGCATGGCCGAGCAATTCCTGCACGGCGCGCAAGTCGGCGCCGGAGTTGAGCAGATGCGTCGCGTAGGAATGGCGGAGCTTGTGCGGCGACAAATCCATCGGCAGTTCCGCGAGAGCGAGGTAGCGCTTCATGATTAACTGCACGGCGCGGACCGTAAGCCGCTCGTGGCGAGGAGTGATCAGCACAGGATCGGCCGGACCGGTCGCACGCGCGAAATCCGTCCGGAATTTCTGCACCACGGCCATGGCCACTGCGCCCAGGGGACAGATGCGCTCCTTGCGGCCCTTGCCGAGGACGCGCGCGCTGCCGTTGCCAAAGTCGATCGCGCCGTAGTTGAGTCCGACGACTTCGCTCACGCGCAGCCCGCCGCCGTAGAGGAGTTCGAGCACGAGCCGGTCGCGCCACGCCGTGAACGCATCGAGCGAGTCGTTCGCCAACAGCCGCTGCGGGCCACCGAGCAGGAGCGCAGTCTGCGGCTCGGTCAGGAATTTCGGGAGTGCCTTCTCAAGTTTGGGTAACGGCACGCCGAGGAACGGATTCTTCTCCAGTCGGCCCTGGCGTTGCCAGAAGCGGAAAAACGCGCGCAGCCCCGACACGTGATTGTGGAGCGTGCGGCGGCCGAAGCGCCGCTGGCCCTCGATCACGAAGTCACGCATGTCGCGCGTCGTGAATCCGCCCACACCGCCCGACCACCGTCTGTCAATCTGTGCCCAACGATAAAAGTCCTCGAACGCCTGCCGGTAATTACGGACGGTGTAAGCCGAATAGCGGCGCTCTTTGGCGAGAAAATCGAGGAACGGCTGCAGCCATTCCGCTGCGACGGACGGCGGAATTTCCGCGGGGGCTGAGGAGTCAGTAGTCATTCGTCACTCGCGGCAGGGTTTCCTCAGCATGACAGGACTCGAAGAACATGATGTGTTCGAAGGCTGAGGTGATGGCGCTACACGCCACAGCCGCTCTCACGCCACGCCGCCTTCGGCCACCTTGACTTCGACCTCCCGCATCACGCGATCGCATTCCTGACGCAGCGCCATTTCCGGGTCGATCCCGCGCTGACGACACGCGGCCGCGAGTTCGAAGAGCTCGCGACCGGCACCCGCGCTCGTGAGTTTGGCGGCGCGCTGGTCGATCGACTCCCAGTTTGCGGCACCGTCGGCGGGAAGCTTTTGCTTCTCGATCCGCTTCGCGACTTCCTCCGCGAACATCAGCGCCGGCAGGCGCGGCGGAAGTTTCTTGAAAACCGTTGACTCGCTCTTGCCGAGCGCGGCCTTTTCGCCGGCCTTTACCTTCTCCCAGACTTCGATCACCTGCGTGGCGTTCTCGGCGGTCGCGGTGCCGCCGAACACGTGCGGGTGGCGGCGGATGAGCTTGTCGTTGATGTCGCGCGCGACGTCGTCGAAATCGAACTCGCCGCGCTCGGCCGCGAGCTGCGCATGGAAGACGACTTGGATGAGCACGTCGCCGAGTTCCTCGCGCATGTGCGCGATGTCGTGGCGATCGATCGTGTCGAGCAGCTCGCTACATTCGTCGATCAGGCAGCGCGCGAGCGTCTGGTGGGTTTGTTCGCGGTCCCACGGACAGCCGTCGGGCGCGCGGAGTTTCGCCATGGTGCGGCGGAGGTCGTCGATGGCGCTCATCGGCCTTCACTGTTTCCGGCATTCGGGCGGCGGCAAGAAACTTGTGGGTTGAACTGCGCGGACGTTGCCCAATCCTGTCCGCTTCCCCATGGACAAACTTGCCGAGATCATGGCGCAAAAGCGGCGCGAGATTGCCGGAATCATCCGGCCGGTCTTCGAAGAGGAACTCGCCCGCGTCAACGGCTCGCGGCCCGCGGTGCCGTCGTTCGCCCACGCGCTGCATTGTGCGAACGGCAAGCTCGCCGTCATTGCCGAAATCAAGCGCCGCTCGCCTTCCGCCGGAGCGATCAAGGAAAACGCGAGCGCGATCGAACAGGCGCAGCGCTACTTCGAGGCCCGCGCGAGCGCGCTGTCGGTGTTAACCGACGAGCGCTACTTCGGCGGCCGCATGGCGGACCTCGAGGAAGTGACGAGCTATTTCGAAAAGACCGTGCCCAGCCTGCCGTGCCTGCGGAAGGATTTCATGGTCCACCCGGTGCAGGTGCTCCAGGCCCGCGAAGCCGGCGCGAGCGCCATCCTCATCATTGTGCGCGCACTCGACGATGCGGAGATCACACACCTCTTCCGCTCGGCGACCGCCGCGGGCATGGACGCGCTGTTCGAGATCCACGATGAAAAGGACCTCGAACGCGCCGTAAACCACGGGGCCAAGATCATCGGCGTCAACAATCGCGACCTTGTCGTCTTCAAGACCGATCTCGCGATTTCCGAGCGGCTCATTCCGCAGTTCCCCAAGGAAACCATCGCCGTCAGCGAGAGCGGCATCTTCACCGGACGCGACGCCGCCCGCGTGCGCGCCGCCGGAGCGCAGGCGATTCTGGTCGGCGAGGCATTGATGAAGGCCGACGACCCCGCCGTGCTCATCCACGAATTCAGCGTCGCATGAATCCCAGCCAAGTCCCCGTCTCGCCCCGCGAAACCGTCGGCGGTCTTTTTTATCTGCCGCGCCTGCTCGACAAGATCCGCCGGCACGCGCGCGGCGAATTGCGCGCCGACTTCCACGCCAACCTCGGCCTCGGCATGGACGCGCGGATGTGCCGCTTCCTCCACGTGGACTACGAATCGCTGAAAGCCGTGGTGCTCGCCGGCGCCACCGATGCGGAGGCGCTCGCGTGGTGCCAGGAGCACGGCCGCCCACTCAACGATGAGGACGCGGTCGTCTGGAACGGCTTCATTTCGAAGCGGGGGTGGCGCGACGAGGCGACGCCGATTCTCGAGCAACACAAGGCCGAAGCCGGCATGGCCGACCGCACCGACCTCGTGACCTTTTTTGACTTCTTCGACGCCGACGAAGGCCGCCGCTGACATGCCGCTCACCCTCACGGGCACCCGCGAACTTCTCGCGCGCCTCGGCCACTCGCCGAAGCGTTTTCTCGGGCAAAATTACCTGATCGACGGGAACATCGTCCGCAAATCCGTCGAACTCGGCGGCGTGCAACCCGGTGAAGCGGTCGTCGAGGTCGGACCCGGTCTCGGCACGCTCACGTCGGCCTTGCTCGCGGCGGGCGCCGAGGTGTGGGCGGTGGAAAAGGACGCCACGATGGCCGCGCATCTGCGCGCCACCCTGGCCGCGGAGCACCCGGGCAAACTTCACCTGATCGAGGAGGACGCCGTCGAACATCCCATCGCCGACGTGCCCGCGGAGCGCGCGGCGAGTTTCAAGATTGTCGCCAACCTCCCTTACGCGATCTCGACGCCGTGGATGGACGCCGTGCTCGGAGGCCCCTTGCCGACACGCATGGTCTTGATGCTGCAACAGGAAGCCGCGCAGCGCTACGTCGCGAGCCACGGCACGAAGCAATTCGGTGCGATCTCGATCTTCGTGCAGTCGGCGTTTCTCACCGATCGGGGCCACAAGGTCCCCGCGAGCTGTTTTTATCCGGCGCCCGAAGTCGAATCCTACCTGTTGAACCTCGTGCGCCGGCCCGAACCGTTCATTTTCCCGACCGCCACGAAGCAACTCATCCGCGGTGTCTTTCAGCAACGCCGCAAGCAGATCGCCTCGCTCCTGCGGGACCGGCTCCCGGACGGCGGTCGCGCGTGGTTGGAATTGTTTTCCGCGGCCGGGCTCGATGGCCGCGCCCGGCCGGAGGAAATCCCGGTGGCACTTTGGCAACGGCTGGTCGTCTAAACCCGCGTGCCCGCGCTTGAAATTCTTCCGTCGGTCCCCAAGGTTCGCCGCTTCCCCATGAGGCTTCCGTGTCTTCCCGTCCTGCTCGCCGGCTGCACGCTGGCCGCCGCCATGAGCGCGCAGGAGCTGCCGACGGCGGGCCTCTACGGCGAGGTGCGCAACGGCAACTACACCGCCAACGCGGGTCGCTTCCGGCTTCCGGTGCCGGTGCTGCCCGAACTCGGCGGCAAAGTCTTCGACACCGAAAACGTCGTGACCTTCACGGACGACGTGAGCACGCACGTGAGCGTCGCGGCGTTCCCACTCGACATGTCGAACAAGTGGGAATTGGAGACGCGCGGCCGCAAGGACTTTCTCACCTACTTCTACACCGAGCATGTGTTCGCCAACTTCACGCAACGTTTCGCGGGCGTGGCGAACGAGCGCAGCCTCTTCACGCCGGAGCTCCGCGGCGGCGCCCTGCTCGTGTTCACGCTCCTGCCGGGCGGCTCAGCCTTCCAGGGCAAAGGCAACGTCGTCGATACCAGCGCCGCCCCGCCAGTCGCGAAGCGCGGCACCTTGCTCTTCGTGGAGCGCGAGATGATCTTCATCCTCAGCTCCGAACTGGCTGAACGCGTGACGCAGCGCTCCGCCTTTCAAAAGACCGCCGACGAGGAAAACGAGATTCTTCGCGGGCGTCTCATCGAACTGGCCCAGCGCCTGCAAATCCCCGCACCCCGACCGCCGGCCAAACGCTAAGCCCGCCCTCTCCGCCCACCGCATTTCCCCCGCATGAAACTCCCCACGCTGCTCCTGCTTCTCATGTCCGTCGCCGTCCCCTCGTTCGCCAATTTCGATTTGGCCACTCCCCAAGCGCCCGTCGCGCCCAAGAAGCCGAAAGATGTCACCGTCCACGAGGACAAGCGCATCGACGACTACTTCTGGCTCCGCGAGAAGGACAATCCGGAGGTAAAAACCTATCTCGAGCAGGAAAACGCTTACACGGAATCCGTGCTCGCGCCCGCGAAGGAGCTGCGCGCCGCGCTGTTCGCGGAGATGCGCGGCCGCATCAAGGAAGACGACACGAGCGCGAAGACGCCATTCCTCGGCTGGCTTTACTACACGCGCACGGAAAAGGATAAGCAGTATCCCATTTATTGCCGCATCGCCGATCGGGCGGACGCGAAGGAGGAAGTGCTGCTCGACCTGAATCAACTCGGCGCCGGCAAACCCTACGTGGCGATCGGACACTACCGTCTCAGCGACGACGGCACGCGTCTCGCCTACTCGATCGATTGGACCGGCTACCGCCAATACGAGGTCTTCGTGATGGACCTCGCGACCAAGCAGCTCATTCCGCAGCAGGTCGGCAAAGTCTCGGACCTCGAATGGGGCGCGGGGCACGACGTGCTTTATTACGTGACCGAGAACGCGTCGAAGCGTTCGGATAAGGTCCATCGCTTCACCATTAGCACCGGCCGCCACGAGCAACTCCACGAAGAGCAGGACGAACTCTACAACGTCGGCATCGGCAAATCGCGCGATGGCGAGTGGTTGTTCGCCTACGCCGTCAGCAAGGTCACGTCGGACGCGCGCGCGCTCCGCGCCAGTGACCACACCGGACAATTCAAGCTGCTGCTCCCGCGCGAGGAAAATGTCCGCACGTTCCCCGATCACCACGAAGGCAAATTCTACTTTAACACCAACAAGGACGCGAAGAACTACCGGATTGTCCGCGCGCCGATCGATGATCCCGCCAAGTGGGAGGAAGTCATCCCGCACAATCCCGCGGTGAAGATCGAAGGCACGAACATGTTCGCGCGCTTCATGGTCGTCGAGGAGCGCGAAAACGGGCTTCCGCACCTGCGCGCCTACGAGTTTGCCACGGGCAAGTCCACCCGCCTCGCCATGCCCGACGAGGCCTATGAGGTGAGCATGGCGCAGAATCTCACCTACGACACCGACGACGTGCGCTTCACTTATCAGTCGATGGTGCGGCCCTCGTCGGTCTATTCGACCAATCTCCGCACCGGCGAACGCACCCTGGTGAAGCAGCAGGACGTGCTGGGCGGCTTCGATCCGAAGAATTACCGCGCCGAGCGCGTCTGGGCCACGATGCGCGACGGCGTCAAGGTGCCGCTCTCGATCGTCTATCGCGCCGATCTCGACCGC
>PNJQ01000041.1 GCA_013821985.1 Opitutus sp. | reverse complement strand
GGAGACCGGCGCTACTTCGGACGCGCGAGCGCGCACCGTTGGTCCGGCTGAAGCCGGACCTACTCGATCCGAGCGGTTGCGTCTTAAGCGGCCGCTCCGTTGACGCGTTTGGTGAGGTGCGTTTAAGTGGACAGTCTGCCGATGCCATTCCTGACGAAGAAAAACGACCCGGAGCTCTACCCGTATCGGCGCGGGCTGCACTTTGCGTTTTTCAACGCGCTCAACTGGCAGGTGGCGACGGGCACGCCGTCGGTGTTGTTCATGGCCTATCTCGGCGCGGACGCGTTTCAAACCGGTCTGGTTTACAGCTGGACGCTGTTGCTGACGCCGGTGCAGGTCTTCGCGACCCTGCTGTTGCCCAAGCTCGGCTTCAAGCGGCTGACGCTGGCGGGGTGGGGCGCGCGGAGTTGGTTTCTGCTCGTGCCGCTCGCGCTCGCGGTCATCGCGCCGGCGGAGCCGGTGCCGTGGATGATTTACGCGATGGTGTCGGCGATGTTTTTTTATTCGCTCAGCCGGTCGGTCGGGGCGGCGGCGATCACGACCTGGCTGCAGGCGCTGGTGCCGGCAAACGTCCGCGGACGCTACTGGGCGTCCGATCAGATCATGGCCGGCGCGGCGGCGGTCGGCACGCTCGCGGTGACGGCGTTGCTATTCGCGGTGTTGCCGGCGCGGTGGGCGTTTTTCAGCCAATACGCGATCAGCATCACCGGAGCGTGGTTCGCGCTGCGTTGTCTGCAAGCGCTGCCCGACATCACGCACCCGACGGTGATGAGCCTGGCCAAAATCCGCGCCGACACGCCGCGCCATCTGTTCGGCTCCGGGCCGTTCCGCACCTACCTGTGGCTGGCGATCCTTTATTACGTCGTCGTGACGCCGCTGTCGCCGTTCGGCGCCTACTACCTGAAATCGACAGTCGGTCTGAGCGTCTCGGCGATCATGACTTACACGATGCTGCAATACTGCGGCACGATCGCGGGCAACTGGTTCATGCGTTCGCGCATCGACGCGACGGGCGCGAAACCGTTTTTCCGCGCGAGTTTCGTCTGCTTCGGCGTGATCGTCGTCGGCTGGCTGCTGTGTCTGCGCTGGCCCGGTGCCATCGCGGTGCTGATGCCGATGCTTTATTTTCTGCTCGGCGTGGGCGGCGGCGTGTTCACGGCGGCAAACGTCAGCTACCTCGCGAAGATTCTTCCCGAGCACGATCGCGCGCTGCCGGTGTCGCTGCACGGCGCGTTCACCGCGTTCCTCGGCGGATTGTCGCCGGCGATCTGGGGCTTGGTGCTGAAGGACTCGCGCAACGGCACCGCGATGATGGCGCCGGGCGCGTTTCAGGTCTTCTTTGTCGTCACGCTGATCGGCGTGCTGGCGCTCGTCCTGCTGGTCAATCGCATGCAGGAACGCGCCGGGCGCGTCGATCCGCTCCTTGAAGGCAGCTGGTTGCTGCGGCCGTTCCGCGCGATGACTTATCTCATCAACCTCGTCGAACCGGCCGACCGGGAGCGGAAGCCCGCCGACGGTTCCGACGCGAAACGATAGGCTCGCCGCGCCCACTGAAAATTGCACGCTGGCGATTTCGCGCCCCATGCCCGTCATCCGCGTCCTCTCCGATCGTGTCGCCAATCAAATCGCCGCCGGCGAGGTGATCGAGCGTCCGGCCGCGGTCATCAAGGAGCTGGTGGAGAATTCGCTCGATGCCGGCGCGACGAAGATCGAAGTGGAGTTTCGTCACGGCGGGCGCAGCTACCTGCGCGTCGAGGACAACGGCTGTGGCATGACGAAGGACGACGCGCTGCTCTCGCTCGAGCGCCACGCCACGAGCAAGATCGTCGAGACGGTCGATCTCGATGCGCTCGGGACTTTTGGGTTCCGCGGCGAGGCGCTGCCGTCGATCGCGAGCATCGCGAAGTTCGAACTCCAGACGCGTCGCGCCGACGCCGCACTCGGCCACGAGGTGTTGGTCAACGGCGGCAAGCTCGTCCACGTGCGCGAATGCGGCGTGGCTCCGGGCACGCGCATTACCGTCACGCACTTGTTTAGCGCCGTGCCAGCGCGGCGCAAATTCCTCAAAAGCGACGCGACAGAATCCGCGCACATCATCCAGACCGTGCGGCTCTACGCGCTCGCGTGTCCGCAGACGGCGTTCACGTTGATCGAGGACGGACGCGTGCTGTTTCAGTCGCCGGTGTGCGCGACGCTGGAGGAACGCGTGGCGGAGATTTTCGGCCGGCAATTCGCCGCGGATCTGCTCGCGGTCGATGCGGCGGAGAGCGGCCTGCGGCTGACCGGCCTGATCGGGAAGCCCGGGGTCTCGCGCGCCTCGCGACACGAGATGATCACCTTCGTCAACCGCCGCCCGGTCGATAGCCGCACGCTGAATTACGCTTTGATCGAATCGTATGCGACGACGCTGCCGAAGGGGCGTTATCCGGTCGCGGTGCTGTTTCTCGAGATGAGTCCCGCGGCGGTGGACGTGAATGTCCATCCGGCGAAGCGCGAGGTGCGCTTCCGCAGCGAGGGCGAGGTGCGGGGGTTCGTAATTCGCGCCGTGCTGCAGAAGCTGCGCGAGGGCGGGGCGCAGGCGCCGGTGGTGGAGACGCCGGCGGATTTCGGATCGCGGAGTGCGGATTTGGCGCAGGCGACCGCGCCCATTCGGCCGCAGCCGACGATCGCGCAGCCGTTTCCGAGTTGGAAACCCGAACCGAGTGCGGGACCGGCGAGCAACGTCGCTCACCCGCGCCCGGAGGTCGCGGGCCACCTTGCGTCGCCGCGTTCGCTCGATTCTTCGGCAATCGAGAATCGAGAATCCAAAATCGAAAATCCCGCTGGCGTTCCGCCTTCCGCGCTCAGCGCAGCAGCCTTCCCGCGCCTCACCGGCTGGCGCTTCCTGGGCACGGCGCACGGCGATTTCGCGTTGTTTGAGTCGCCCGCCGGTGTCGTGGTGCTCGATCGCCGCGCGGCGCACGAGCGCGTGTGGTTCGAACGGTTGCAGGCGCAGTTCGCCAAGGGCGAGGTCGCGAGTCAGCGGTTGCTGTTTGCGGTGTCGGTCGAACTCGATCCGGTCGGCAGCGCGCTGTTGCTCGATCGCCTGAAGTTTCTCTTCGCCCACGGGCTCGACGTCGCGGAGTTTGGCCGCAATTTCTTCCGCATCGAGGCCGTGCCGACCTGGCTCGAGCCGGAGACAGCGGAAGTTTTCCTGCGCGATGTGCTGGCGCTCGCGCGCGACGGACGGCTCGACGAGAAAAATCCGCGGCTCGCGGAGGAGGAACTCGCGCAGCTCGCGGCGCAAAAGGTGGTGCGCCTGCCCGAGACGACGAATGAGACGGACGCGCTCGCTCTCGTCGGGCAGTTGTTTGCCTGCGCGCAACCGCACACCAGTCCGGCGGGCCGGCCGACGCATTTCGAGCTGAGTCGCGGCGAACTTGCGAAGCGCTTTCAGCGCTAAGCGCAGCGCACCGCGCGGCGCCGGGCGCGACAAATCTTCGCGCAGCCGGACAATTCTTAGAGCGAATCGGGTTTTTCCCGGCATCAGGGGTCAAAACCACAATCGCGCCTTGCGGCGCGGGAGGGCGGGTTTTTGGATGGCGGCCTCATGCCCGCCAACTCCTCGCCGAAAACCAAGACCAAGAACACGCGCAAGGCACTGAGTGCGGAAGGCGCCGCGATTCAGACGGCGATCCTGCACTATTTGAAATACAAGATGGGGCGCGATCTCGAGTCGGCCACCCCGCGCGACTGGTGGATCGCCACCGCCACCGCCGTGCGCGACCGCATGATCGAGCGCGGGCTCGAGACCTACAAGGCGCACCGGCAGGGCAACGTCCGCCGCGTCTATTACCTTTCGCTCGAGTATCTCATCGGCCGACTGATGCTGAACAACGTCATCAACCTCGGCCTGCTCGAACCGATCAGCGAGGCGCTCGAGGACGTCGGCCAGAGCTTGGAAAAAATCCGCGCGCAGGAGGAGGACATGGGCCTCGGCAACGGCGGCCTCGGCCGGCTCGCGGCGTGTTACCTCGACTCGCTTTCGACGCTCGATCTGCCCGCGGTCGGCTACGGCATTCATTACGAGTTCGGATTGTTCCGCCAGGAATTCGTCAACGGCCATCAAGTCGAGCATCCCGACAACTGGCTGATCTACGGCGCGCCGTGGGAATTGGTGCGGCCGGAATTCACCCAGCCGGTGCGGCTCTTCGGGCGGTGCGAACAGGTGTTCGACGATCAGGGCGAGTTCACCTGGCGCTGGGTCGAGACGAAGACGATCCTCGGCTTCCCCTACGATATTCCCGTCGTCGGCTTCGGCACGACCACGGTGAACATTCTCCGTCTCTGGGCCTCGAAGGCGACGGAGGACTTTGACCTCCGCACGTTCAACGAAGGCGGCTACATCGAGGCCGTGCGCGAGAAAGCTTACGGCGAGACGATCTCAAAAGTCCTCTACCCGAACGACAAGACCGAGACGGGCAAGGAGCTGCGCCTCGTCCAGCAATACTTCTTCGTCACGTGCTCGCTGCGCGACATCATCCGGCGCCATTTCTCGAACCCGGCGAACGGCTGGGACAATTTCGCCGACAAGCAGTGCATCCAGCTCAATGACACGCATCCGGCGCTCGCGATCACGGAGCTGCTGCGGATCCTCATCGATGAGGAAGGCATGGCATTCGATCGTGCGTGGGGAATCGTCACGAGCGTCTTCGCCTACACGAATCACACCCTGATGCCCGAGGCGCTCGAACGCTGGAGCGTGCCGCTGTTCCAGCGCGTGCTGCCGCGCCATCTCCTGCTCGTGTATCGAATTAACGACCACCTGATGCAGCTCTGCGAAGCGAAGTGGCCGGGCGATCACGAGAAGAAGCGCGTCGTTTCGCTCATCGACGAAAGTGGGGCGAAGGGCGTGCGCATGGCGAACCTCAGCGTCGTCGGCTCGTTTGCCGTCAACGGCGTCGCCGAACTGCACACCCGTTTGCTGCGCGCGAATCTGTTTCCGGAGTTCGACGCGCTTTATCCGGGCAAATTCCTCAACGTCACGAACGGCATCACGCCGCGCCGCTGGCTGCGCGCCTGCAATCCGCGGCTTTCCGCGCTCATCACGTCCAAGCTCGGCAACCAATGGCCGCGCGAACTCGACCAATTGCGGAAGCTCGAACAGTGGGCCGACGACCCGAAGTTCCAGGACGAATTCATGGCGATCAAGCGCCAGAACAAGGTCGAGCTTTGTGCCATCATCAAGCGCGACTGCGGCGTTGAGGTTTCCCCCGACGCGCTCTTCGACGTGCAGATCAAACGGCTGCACGAATACAAGCGCCAGCACCTGAACCTGCTGCACATCCTCGCGCTCTACCGCCGGCTCGTGCACAACCCGCAGCTCGATGTGGTGCCGCGGGTGTTCCTCTTCGCGGCCAAGGCTGCGCCGGGCTACGATCTCGCCAAGGCGATCATCAAGTCGATCAACGCCGTCGCCGTGCACGTGAACAATGACCCGCGCGTGAACGGCAAACTCAAGGTCGTGTTTCTCCCGAATTACCGCGTCTCACTCGCCGCCCGCATCATCCCCGCCGCGGATTTGTCGGAGCAGATTTCCACCGCCGGCAAGGAGGCGTCCGGCACGGGCAACATGAAGCTCGCGCTCAACGGCGCACTCACCATCGGCACGCTCGACGGCGCCAACGTCGAAATCAAGGAGGAGGTCGGCGACGACAATATCTTCATCTTCGGCCACACCGTCGAGGAAGTGCAGGCGTTGCGCGTGGCCGGCTACAATCCGTGGAGCTACTATGAAAAGGACGAGGAACTCCGCGCCGTGCTCGACTGGCTCGGGTCGGATTACTTCGTCAAAGGCGAGTCGCCCAACCTGCCCGCGATGGTGCGGGCGAGCCTGCTCGACGGCGGCGATCCGTTCATGGTGCTCGCCGATTTCCGCGCGTATTGCGACGCGCAGACGCAGGTCGATGCCGCGTATCGCGACTCGCGCCGCTGGGCGCGCATGGCGATCCTCAACACCGCGCGCGTCGGCAAGTTCTCCAGCGACCGCTCGATCCGCGACTACGCCGAAAAGATCTGGAAGCTCAAACCCGTGTCGGTGCAGTGAGGCGGGGCGCGCCGGACGATCACGCGTTTGAGTAGCGCGCGTCGCGACTGCCGCGCTGGCGATCGAGCTCTGCCTGCACCTGACGGCCCCAGAAGGTGCCATTGAGCCACATGCTGATGCCCAGCGTGCCGTAGAAAACGCCCGGCACCCACGGGTGCACCGGGAGGAAGGAGAGCACGATGGAGCCAGCACACGTGCCCACGTTCACCGTCACGCTGCCGAGATCGAGCTTGGTCAGGATGACCTCAACCGGTGACAACCCGAGCCGCTCGCGTTGGCGATAGGCATTCCAAAACAGCAGGCCGAAGAGCAGCCAGATCCCACCGAGGCCGAGGCCGTAGATCCGGTAGACGAGGAACAGATCGGGTAGCGAGGTGACGCCGGCACTGCCTCCCAGCCAGGAATTGAACAGGAATTTCAGCGGATACACCGAGAACAGCACGAGCAGCAGAATCGCGTAGTTCACGACGCGCGTGAACATGTCCTCCAGCCCGTAGCGGCGGAAAAATTTGTAGTGCACGTTCCAAAAAACCATCAGCAGCGCGAAGCACGCGACGAAGGCCGGGAACGACCGCACCACCGCCATCAGTCCGTCGAATGACGTCGGCACCTGCTGCGCGACGACCAGCAGCGTGACGGAAAACGCGAACACGCCGTCGGCGAGATTTTCGAGACGCGAAACTCCCTGCCCGCGCCAGCGGAAGTAGGCCTCGGGTTTGCGGCCGGGGAGTTTGTCGCGCCAAGCGTGGGAGGGGCGGGGTCGGTTGCTCATGGAAATCTATTTTTTGTTTTTCTGCCGCCACGTCCACGGAGGCATCGGGTTTTTGTCCTGCCAGAGGCCGAGGCGTTGTTCGCGCGCGCGGCGCTCCAGCCCTTCCATCATTCGATCCTTCGGGTAAAGCCGCTTATACCACCAGCCCCAGCCGGCGGCGACGATGTCCTCGTTGAGCGAACGTCCGCCGCGATACGTCACGTCGCCGACGAGGCGCCCGTAGCTGTCCATCGACTTCGCGCGGATGCGCACCTCGGCGCCGAGGATTTTGGTTTCGGTGAATAGCTTGGCGCCATCGCCGCGGGCTTGCTGCAGCTCGGGAGCATCGAGTCGCGCGAGACGCACTTCGTAGAAATCCTCGCCCTTTTGCACCTCGAGCGAATCGCCGTCGCGCACCTTCGTCACGCGCGCGGAAAAATCCCGCAGATTCGATGGCGCCCGCCGCGTGCGCGCCTCGAGCCACGGCGCCGCGATCAGCGCGAGCGCAACAAACAGAGCGGCGAAACGGCGTGACGGGGCAGGCACGACGGCGCGCAGCGTTACGCGCCCGGCTGCGGTTGCCCAGCTTGAAAGTGGGTCCGCGCGGGTCGCTCCGGCTATGTCACCTTTCGCCCTTGCCCGGGGGAGGCGCTGGCGCGAGGTTGCGCCGTCATGGCCGCTCACGCGCAACGCCTCGTCCTCAAATTCGGCTCCGGCATTCTCACGAATCCGCGCGGCAACAATCTCGATCGCCGACAATTCACCCGCCTGAGTGCCGAGGTTGCGGCGCTCGTGCGTGCCGGCCACGAATGCCTGATCGTATCGAGCGGTGCGGTCGCCGCCGGAATGTCGGCGCTCGGCATGCCGGAACGACCGCGCGAACTGGCCGCCCGCCAGGCTTGCGCCGCCGTCGGGCAGTCGCGCCTGATGGAACTCTACGCGAAAATGTTCGCGGCGCACGACCTCAACGTCGCACAACTTCTCCTGACGCACGGCGACCTCGACAGTCGCACGCGCCACGACAACGCGCGCAACACGCTCGAACAGCTTTTCCGCAGCCGGGTCGTTCCCATCATCAACGAAAACGATTCCGTGGCGGTCGAGGAACTCAACTTCGGCGACAACGATCGGCTCTCCGCCGAGGTCGCGCTGCTTGTGCGCGCGCACCGCCTGTTCCTGCTGACCAGCGTCGATGGCGTGCTCGATCCCGAGGGCCACGTCGTGCCCGAGGTGCGCGACATCAAGACCGCCAGCGGACTCGTGCGGCCCGACAAGGGCCGCCTCTCGGTCGGCGGGATGACGACGAAATTGCAGGCTGCCGCGATCGCGTCGGCCGGGGGCGTGCGCGTGCAAATCCTGAACGGCCGCACGCCCGACCTGCTGAAAGCCGCGCTCGCCGGCCACAAAGTCGGCACGGTGTTCCGCGCGCAACGGACATGATGAGTGATGGCCTGCCCATGACTCCCTTAAATGTCATGCGCTCAGAATGACATTACCCCGCTCATAAGCCGCGATTCGCGATGTCTGACCTTCAGCAAATCGTCCATGCCCTCGGCCGGCGCGCCCGCGCCGCGGCGCGCGTGCTCGCGTTGGCCTCGAGCGAACAAAAAAACCGTGCGCTTGCCGCCATCGCGGACGAACTCCTCGCCGCGACGGATCCGATCCTCGCGGCCAATGCCGCCGATCTCACCGCAGCGCGCGAGGGCGGACTGTCGCCGGCGATGCTCGATCGCCTCACGCTTGATCGCGTGCGTCTCACCGCGATCGCACAAGGCGTGCGTGCCGTGGCGGAGTTGCCCGACCCGGTTGGCCGCAACCTCCGCGACTGGACGCATGCAAACGGTCTCCGCTTCGCGAAGATCAGCGTGCCGATCGGCGTGATCGGCTTCATTTACGAATCGCGTCCCAACGTGACGGCGGACGCGGCGGCGCTCTGTCTGAAATCCGGCAACGCGGTCATCCTGCGCGGCGGTTCCGAAGCGCTCGCGTCCAACCATGCGCTCGCAGCGGCCGTCGCGCGCGGCCTGGAACGGGCGGGATTGCCCGGCGACGCGGCGCAACTTGTGCCGACGGCAGATCGCGAGGCGGTGCGGCAGTTGTGCGCGCTGGATGAGTTTGTCGATTTGCTGATCCCGCGCGGTGGCCGGGGCTTGATCGAAACGGTCGTGCAGCACGCACGCATGCCGGTGATCAAGCACTACGACGGCATTTGCGCGCTCTACGTCGATGCGGCCGCGGACCTCGCGATGGCGGAACGGATCGCACTCAACGCAAAGTGCCAGCGTCCAGGCGTGTGCAACGCGATCGAGACGCTGCTCGTGCACCGCGATGTCGCGGCTGAATTTTTACCGCGGGTCGCCCGCGTGTTGCGCGATCGTGGCGTGCAATTGCGCGCCGATCCCGGTGCGCTCACTGTGCTCGGCGGCGAACAAGCGCCGGGCATCGCGGCGGCGGCCGACGCGGATTTTCGCACCGAGTTTCTCGACCTCATTCTCGCGGTAAAGATCGTGGACTCGCTGGACGCCGCGGTGGCGCACATTGCGGCGAACGGCTCGCACCACAGCGATACGATTGTCACGGAGGATGCGACCGCGGCGGAAATCTTCCTGCGGGCCGTCGATAGCGCGGTGGTTTACTGGAATGCGAGCACGCGCTTCACCGACGGCGCGGAGTTCGGTTTCGGTGCGGAAATCGGCATCAGCACAGACCGCTTGCACGCGCGTGGTCCGATGGCGCTCGAGGAACTCACGACCTACAAATACGTCGCGCGCGGGACCGGCCAGGTGCGGTGAGGGTTTCCTCGCGGCGAGCGTCCTTTGCTCCAGCAGGCCCCCCGAATCACCTTTCAGTTGGCAACGGCAGCGGAGTTGAGCAAAAGGTTCGGCGATGTCGCACGCTGTCCGCCCCGCTCGTCGCAAATTGGTCTGGGCCGCGGCCTGCCTGCTCGTGATGATCGGTGCGCTCGTGCTGCTGCGGCGCCCGTTGATGGCGGCGGCGATTACGTCATCGCTGAAAATGGCGGGCGCGGGCGATGTGCAATTCGCGGTGACGGAGGCATCGCCCTGGGGAGTGCAGCTGGAAAATCTCGGATTCAACCTACGCACGCAGCGCTTCGACGCGCGACGGGTGACGATCGATCGCGCGCGCTGGTGGCAGACTTCGCTCGGTGCGGTGAAGGTCGAGGGATTGCGGGTGCCGGTGACGATCGACGGCTCGGACACCAACCCGTGGGCGTGGGCGACTTATTCCGGCGGAGGAGGTGGTGGGTCGGCCGGCGATTTCGCCGTGCCGGCCGAACAGCTCAGCGTCGATGGCGTGCTCGTCGTGCAAGCGGCAGGACAACCGGCGCAGGATCTGACGATCAAGTTCGAGGCGAAGCTCGGCGCGAACAATCGTTGGACCGGCTCGGTGGATGCCTCGGCGCCGGGCTTCGTGGTGCAAGCGGAGGGTGATTTCGATTATCCGCAGCAGGCGCTCGGCTTTCGCGTGACGCGCGGCGAACTCGATCTCGCGCACTGGGCCGGGTTCATCCAGTCGCTTATCGTGTTGCCGGGCGGCCGTTGGGAACTGGCGGGCCAGCTCAGTGCGACGCTGACGGGCAGTTACGCGAACGACAAATTTGCGGCGAACGGCCGCGTGCAGTTGCGCGACGGACGGTTTGTCTATCCGGAGCGCAACGTCACCGCGGAAAGCGTGCAGGCGGATTTCACGTTCAGCGATTTCGACGCGGTGGTGTCGGAACCGGGCACGGTGACCATGCGCGAATTGCGCGCGGGCGAAATCGTGGCGAAGAATCTCGAATTCGAACTCGCGTTTGCCGGACCGGACAAGATCGCGGTGACCCGCGCGCGTTTACGGGCGTTTGGCGGCACGTTGTCGGCGGAACCGTTCAGGTTTTTCCCGAAGAACAACGAACTCGACGCCACGCTCATCGCCGACGCCATCGTCGTCGAGCAAGTGCTCGCGCTCGCCAAGGATGTCCCGGCGAAGGCCACCGGACTCGTCGATGGACGGCTCCCGATCCGGATCGACAGCGGGGGGCTGCGGCTTGGCACAGGCTACCTGGAATTGAAACCGGGCGCTTATGCCGAGGTGCAGTTCAACGCCAGCGGCTTGCTCACGCGCGGCGTGGCGCCGAGCAACCCGAGTTACCCGACGTTGAAAAAAGTCGAGTCCGGCTTGCTGCGTTTGCGCCTCACCGAACTGCGGCTGGATATCCGCCCGCCCAACGCACCCCCCGGCCGCTCCGCCACGATTCGACTGGCGGGTGAACCGGTGGACAAGGACGTCAAGGCGCCCGTGAACCTGAACCTTAACGTCAACGGCCCCCTCGAACAGTTGCTCAACCTCGGTTTCGACAAGCGGCTCAGTTTCTGATCCGGCCATTGAATAAAATCGCCGGTTGCTCCGTCCCACCGGCGGAACCAAGCTCGCCGGACTTTGACCAATCTTCAGCCATGACATCCCGCCTTCGACTTTTCGCCTGTGGCCTCGCGGTCACCGCGGCTGGTTTTTCCTCCGGCTGCCTGAGCGTCCGCACCGAGCCGATCGAGGTGAAGCCGATCCACATCACCGTCGATGTCAATGTGAAGGTCGAACGCGCGCTGGAGGACTTCTTCGGCGACCTCGATGCCCAATCCAAGAGCCTCGACACTTCGAAACAGGAGACCAAACCATGACCCGCCGCCTTTTCTTTCTCTGCCTCGCCGTTCTCACGCTGTCGGTTTCCACCGCGTTCGCGCAAAGCGCCGCTGAGGTCCGTCAGCGGATGGCGCAGCGCATCCCGCAAATCGACGACCTGAAAGCGAAGGGTGCCGTGGGCGAAAACAATCGCGGTCTGCTCGAAGTGCGCGACGGCGGCGGCAACGCCGCGCAAGTCGTCGCCGAGGAGAACCGCGACCGCGAAGCCGTTTACGCGCTCATCGCCAAGGAAACCGGCGCCACGGCCGATTCCGTCGGCCGGGCCCGCGCCAAGCAGATCGCCTCCGCCAGCAAGTCCGGCGTGTGGGTGCAGGACGAGAGCGGCGCGTGGAAGAAGAAGTGAGGTGGCGGGCGCGGACGGGAGGAGCGTGCGAGTTGCCGCGCTTTCGGCCGGAGCACGATCGAAAGGGAAGAGGGATTCGTCCCGGCGCACGCGCTCACGAATCATACCTTCGCGGGCGTCTTGAGTCCGTTGTAGGGGCGTGGCTTGTCCACGCCCTCGGCGGGCGGACACAAGGTCCGCCCCTACGGAAGGTGGTCGCCGCTGTCCCCAGCGGCGACGCGGACGAGGCATGCGGTGCGCGGCGTTTGTCGCCGCTGGGACAGCGGCGACCACCTCGGACTTACCACCTCGGACTTACCACCTCGGACTTACCACCTCCGACATCACACCTCGGACGTCGCCACCTCGGACTTCACCGTTTCGGACGCGAGTCCTTCAACTTCGGGACGACGCGTTCGCGGGCATTCTTCTTCTCCGACATCGCGAGGTCCAGGATGGCGCGGCTGCGGGCGGCTCCGATCTCGAAATCGCCGAAGCCCGGGCCGGAGTGGCGCAGCTTCGTGTCGTGATGCAAGGTCAGGCTCGTGAGCCGCCCTTGCGCGTCGTAGAGTTCGATGCGCGGCGTCGAGATGCAAAAACAGACGGCGCGCGGTTCGAGCGGTCCCGCTTCGACGAGGGCGGCGAGCTTTTCGATCCAAGCACGGTCGGTGACGACGGCGTCCCGCGATTCGCGCTGATCCTTGAAATTCTCGAAGGCGACCACGGCGGATTCCGCGCGACGGATCAGCGCGGCGAGTTCCGGCGGTGTGAGAGGCGGGCCGGAGGGAGGATCGGCGGGCGCGGACGGGCCGGCGTAGCCGAGCCCGGCGCAGGCCAGGAACACCGCGAACGCGGTCGCGCGCGCTTTCATCACGCTCAGACCGGCACGAGAATGCCCGCGATGGCCGCGGCCATGAAGCACGCGATGCTGCCGCCGAGGAAGGCCTTCACGCCGAGCTTCGCGAGGTTCTCGCGTTGCGCGGGCGCGATGGCGCCGATGCCGCCGATTTGGATGCCGATCGAGACGATGTTGGCGAAGCCGCACAGCGCATAGGTCATGATCATCAGATTGCGCGGATCGTTGTAGGCACCGGCGGCCTTGAGGTCGCCGAGCTGGATGAAGGCGACGAACTCGTTCAGGACGGTGCGCGTGCCGAGGAGCGAACCGGACTGGAGCAGCGCGTCGTTGCTGATGCCCATCAGCCATGCGACCGGCGCGAACAGCATGCCGAGGAGAAATTCGAGCGAGAAGGTCTTGAACGCACCGCCGGTGACGTTGGCGACCCAGGTGTTGAGACCAAGCGGATCGCCGATCCAGCCGCTGAGCACGTAGTTTACGAGTGCGACGAGGGCGGTGAAGACGATGAGCATGCCGCCGACGTTGACGGCGAGTTTGATGCCGTCGGTCGTGCCGAGGCAGATCGCATCGAGCAGGTTGGCGCCGATCCGGTCGCGCGGGACTTCGAGGGCGGTTTCGACCTTCTCGGTTTGCGGGACGAGAATCTTGGCGATGATGAGCGCGGCGGGGGCGGAGATGACGGACTTGGTGATGAGGTGCGTGGCGAAGATGACCTGTTGCGCCGGATCATTGCCGCCGAGGAAGCTGATATAGGCGATCAGCACCGCGCCGGCGACCGTCGCCATGCCGCCGACCATGACGCAGAGAATCTCGGAGCGCGTCATCGTGTTCAGGTAGGGCTTGATGAGCAGCGGGGCTTCCGTTTGGCCGAGGAACACGTTCGCCGAAGCGCTGAGCGTCTCGGCGCCGGAGAGTTTCATCGTCTTCGTCATGACCCACGCGAAGCCATAGACGATTTTCTGCAGCACGCCGAGGTAGTAGAGAGCGGACGTGAACGCCGAGAAGAAGATGATGGACGGCAGGATGCTGAGGCCGAAGACGACGCCGTGTTTGTTCGAGTCTACGAGCGAACCGAAGAGGAATTTCGTGCCCTCGCCGGTGAAGGCGAGGAGCTTCACGAAGAAATTCCCCACGGCCTCGACGGCGTAGCGCACCGGCGGAGCGTAGATGACGAGACCAGCGAAGATGAACTGCAGCGCGAGGCCGATTGCCACGACGCGCCAGTTGATCGCTCGTCGGTTTTCGCTCAGGAGGACCGCCAGTCCCACAAATGCCGCCAGTCCGAGCAGGCCACGTAAAACGTGCGTAAGAGTGTCCATAGGGAAACGAGTTCGGCGGAGCATGCGTGACAATTTCGCAACCGCGAGAAACTTCTGGCCCGTCTCCGGCGTCTCGACGGGAGATACCACCATGATGCCGACGTCGCTCTTCGATTGGTTAATTCTGTTTGGTGCCGCTTGCTGTGCTCTCGCGGTGGCAGCGACCTGTGCGGTCGGGCTCGTCGTGTGGCTGGCCGGGGGCGCCCGCGGGCGCTGACGATCGCCGCTCGCTCTGCGCTTGGCCCCGGGCCGGCGGCCGACCTAGCATGCGGCATGGATGTTCGTGAACGTCTCGCGCGTTACCTTGCGCAATCACCCGAAGTGGCGCCCGCCGCCTTCGTCGCAGCCAACGCCACCGTCCTGGGCGCCGTGTCGCTCGGGGCACACAGCAGCGTGTGGTATGGCTGCGTGTTGCGCGGCGACATCAATACGATCGAGGTGGGCGAAGGCACGAACATCCAGGACCTCACGATGGTGCACCTCGCCGACGATTACGGCGTGAAGATCGGCCGACATTGCACGATTGGGCACAGCGCGATCGTCCACGCCTGCACGATCGGCGACGAATGTCTCGTCGGCATGGGCGCGACGATTCTCGATGGCGCGCAGATCGGCGACCAATGCATCGTCGGCGCGAATTCGCTCATGACGCAGCGCTTCGTCGCTCCCGCCGGTTCGATGATTCTCGGTTCTCCGGCCAAGGTGGTCCGCGCGCTCACGCCGGAAGAACGTGCCGGAATCAAGCGCTGGGCACTGAAATACATCGAGGTCGCGCGGGCGCACGCGGCGTTGCCGTCACGGTAATCAGGTTGGAGAAAAAATCCCGGGCGCGGCTGTTCGCGGCGCGGGTTTGGCAAGGCATGCGCAGCCGGGGCGACCGAATGGGACTAAGCTTAAAGCCGAACCCAGGAGGTCCCAATGAAACACAATGTCGGCTCCTACGATGCGGCGATCCGCTTCTTTGTCGGCTGCGCCCTGATGTATTGGGGCGTGCACGAGAAATCTTGGTGGGCGCTCGTGGGCGTGGCCCCATTGCTCACGTCGGCCTTCGCGTTCTGCCCGCTCTACTTGCCGTTCCATATCGACACCACCTACACCGACCGCGGTCCGGCGAAGTAGTTGAGAGCCTCGCTCGATCGGCCGGGCGTAAGCTGGACCGGCCGCTGAATTCGAGTCGATGGCCGATGGCCGCTCGCGTCGGGTGGGCCGTTCAGCCACCGTGCAGGCGAACCGAAGCGTGCGTGACGCTCCTTCGCTGCACTATGAAACTATCCTCTGTTGTCCTGTTTGGCACCGTCGCGACCGTTCTCCAGGCGGCGCCGCCCGTCGATCTCGATGGCGCACTGCGTCAATGGCTCGGCGAAAATCCCCACGGCGTCGCCGCCGCGTGGGTCGATGCCAGCGGCGTGACGTTTGCGCATGCCGGCCAGTTTGCCGCCGACGAAGCGCGCGCGATCACCCCCGACACGTATTTCGAAATCGGTTCGCTGACGAAAGTGTTCACGGGTGCGCTCCTCGCCGATGCGGTGCAACAGGGGAAACTCCAGCTCGACGACACAGTGGGCGAGCCGTTCGCCCCGAGTGCGATCACCTATCGCCAGCTCGTGACGCACACCTCGGGCCTGCCGCGCATGGCGGCGAAACCGCCCGGCGCGCCGCGCGGCCCGGTGGACTTCGACGTGCTGCAGAGTGCCTACGCGACCGTCGCACCGACAGCGAAACCGAGCGCGTCGTCCTACTCGAATCTTGGTTTCGCCGTGCTCGGCCACGCCGTCGCGCACACCTGGGGCGAACCGTATGCCGACGCGATGCGTCACCGCGTGTTGCTCCCGCTCGGCTTGAGCGGGACGAAGCTCGCGTGGACGGAAGTGGACCCGGCGCAGTTGGCCCCGGGGCACAACGCGGCGGGGCGCGCGGCGAATCTGGATTTCAAGGCCGAGGCGCCGGCCGGCAGCCTCATGTCAACAACGCGCGAACTCGCCCGTTTCGTGCTGGCGAATCTCGGTTTGGTGGAGACTCCGCTGAACCCGGTGCTCGCGGTTACCCGGGAGCCGCTCGCCGACGGCGATCAACCCACGCGCAAAATCGGGCACGCGTGGGTCATCGAATCGCGCGGACCCGACACGATCGTCTGGCACAACGGCGGCACGGACGGTTATCGCAGCTTCCTCGTGCTCAATCTCACGAAGAAGACCGGCCTCGTGTTGCTCGCCAATCACAGCGCGCGCGGACTCGAGGCGCTGGGCTTTTCGGTGCTCGCCGGCCGGATGCCGCCAGCCGCGCCGAAGCTGCCGCCGGAAGTGAAACTCCCGGCCGACCTGCTCGCCGATTATCCGGGGAGTTACGCGTTGGGACCGGTGAGCTTCATCGTAACGCTGGAAGCCGACGCGTTGTTCGTGCAGTTGACGGGGCAGCCGAAGTTTCCGGTCTTCGCGTCCGCGAAGGACGAATTATTTCTCCGCGCCGTTCCCGCCAGCATCAGCTTCGAACGCGACGCGGCCGGCAAAGTCGTCGCGCTCGTGCTGCACCAAAACGGTCGAGACCAACGGGCGACGCGGCAGTGACGGGGAGCAGGGCCGGTTGACGCTGGCGCTACCACGCCCTACCTCGCGCGCTCGAGCACGCTGAAGGTGTAGCGGTAATTTGCGTCGGCACTTTCCTTGCGCCAGGTCTCGCGCCACGCGAGGTGTCGCCACTCGGGGAACCAGGTGTCGCCCGGGACCTCCGCGTGGACGAGCGTGAGCAAGATGCGATCCGCGGTCGGCAGCGTTTCTTCGTAGATGCGCTGGCCGCCGCAGATCATGATTTCGCCTGGCAGACCTTGCGCGATGGCGAGCGCCTCAGGCACGTCATGCGCGACGTGACCGCCCGCCTTCACGATTTCCGGATGCGAAGTGATGACCACGGGAACGCGACCGTCGGCGTGCACTTGTTTCCACACCTCGTAGCAGATGCGGCCGAGCACGGCGGTCGTGCCGGCGGTTTTTTCGTGAAACCACGCCTTGTCCTCTGGGATGTCGAACGGCAGGCGGCCCGCGCGGCCGATCACGCGGTTTTCGGCGCAGGCGACGATGAGGTTGAGAGGCTTGCTCATGGGATTATTCGTTCGTGGAGAAATTCACCTCGACTGGCGCGCGCTCGAAATCGGCGGCGGCGAGCAGAAGGGCAGGTTGCATCCGACCCAGGCGCGCGACGAAACAATCCGGCACGCGTTCGAGACGCGTGGCCAAGTAGGTGGCGAGGTCATTGTAGTATGTTCGCGCGAGGGCGATGCGCTGCTCGGTTTCGACCAGGGTTTTTTGCAAATGCGCGAATCCTGCCTGCGCCTGCAATTCCGGATAGCGTTCGACCACGGCGCGCAGGGAGGCGGCGAGCCCATGGAAATCGGGTCCGGCAGCGCCGGGTGCGGTGGCGGCGGCCTGAGTGCGCAGGGCGGCGAGTGCAGTCTGCAGCGTTTGTTCGTGCGAACTGTAAGCGGAGAGTGTCGCGACGAGATTGGGAATGAGGTCGTGCCGCCGTTTCAGCTGCACCTCGACCAGGGACCACCCCTGGCGGACGCGTTCGCGCAGACCGACGAGACTGTTGTAAACCATCCAAATCCACGTGCCGCCCCACCACAGGAGATAGAGCGCGAGCGCAGCGGAGACCGGGACGACGGGATCGGCGAGGGCGAAGGCGTTTTGCGCGGCGAGGCCGGCGGTGCCCGCGCAGAGCGCCCCGAGCAGCCACGTCACCCAGGAACCGACGCCGTAGCCTCGCACGACGCGTTCCTCATTCCGCGTGCTGATGATGAAGCACTCGGCGTCGGCGCTCGCTGCGATTTCGGGCGCGACGAGGTCGGCGCGTTCGCGCGCCTGGCCGACCACATAAAGTGGCGCGTGCAGGGGAATCCCGGATTCGCTGAAACGCCGCACGTGGTCCGAGTGCGCGACGGCGCCGGGCGGACCTTTCCGGTAATAGAGCGCATCGCCCGGCCGCACCGTGGCACTGAAAAGGTCGCGAGGCTCGATGCTCGCCCGCGCGGGTTGCACGAGCACCGCGCCGGTGTCGTCGCGCAAGTAGAACGGAATCGTTTCGCCGCCCGATGCGATTGTCTTCCAACCACTCTCCGTGCGGTGGCGGGTCTGCGTTTTGCCGTTCGCGTCCGTGTAGGTCTCGGTCACCACGCGAGACCAACGCTCCTCGACGCTGTAGCGGTAATGCACGCAGGTCTGCTCGGCGAGCTTGCTCCGCAGGGGCGATTCGGCCTCCGCCGTGCCTTTCAGTTCCACGAAGCCGATGAAAACCCCGTGGGTTTTCGAGGTGGGCAGATCGCTCAGCAACCGGTGCCGCCGGCGCAGATGCATGCTCCAAGCGAGGAGGGCGAGACTGGCGACGGATGCCGCCAAGGCAGGGTAGAGTGGGTTATCCATCAGCGATATCGGCGGGCCGGCCCTCGCGTGTTCATCGCGCCGGCGGCGGATATTGTCGAGAATTAGGATGTCCTCGTCTGGCAAAAAGGCCGGGCACTACCCCGGTGCGTGGCCGGTGCGCTCTTGTCTTGCCGGCGGGCGCCGGTATCCCGAAGCACATGATTATCGGAGTCCCCAGAGAAATTAAGATCGGTGAGAAACGCGTTTCCATGACCCCCAGCCTTTGCCGCCGCGTGACCTCGCTCGGCGCCAAGGTGCTCATGGAAAAGAACGCCGGCGTGACCGCCGGTTTCACCGACGCAGAATACAAGGCCGCGGGCGCGTCCTTCGCCACTTCCGCCGCCAAGGTGTGGAAGAACGCGGACATGATCCTGAAGGTCAAGGAACCGCTCGAGGCGGAATATGGACTGATGCAGCAGGGTCAGACGATTTTCACCTACCTGCACCTCGCCGCCGGCCCGGCGCTCGCGAAGCAACTTTGCCGCAAGGGCATTCTCGGCATCGCCTACGAGACGGTCGAGGGCAACGACGGGCAGTTTCCACTGCTGAAGCCGATGTCGCAGATCGCGGGCCGTCTCTCGATCCAGGTCGGCGCGTATTTTCTCCAATCGCAAGTGGGCGGCTCGGGCGTGCTGCTCGGCGGCATCCCCGGCACGATGCCCGGCCACGTCGTCGTGGTGGGGGCGGGTAACTCCGGCGCGCACGCGGTCCGCATGGCGGCCGGCATGGGCGCGCGCGTCACGGTCCTCGATCTCGACACGCGCAAGCTCGAGGTCATGGACCAGGAATACCGCGGCAAAGTCGTCACGCTCGTCTCGAATCCCGCCAACGTCGAAGCGGAGATCGCCGCCGCCGATCTCGTGATCGGCGCCGTGCTCATCCCCGCCGCGAAGGCGCCCATCGTCGTTACCAAGAAAATGGTGAAGCAGATGCGTCCCGGCTCCGTCATCGTTGACATCGCGATCGACCAGGGCGGCTGCATCGAGGGCATCAAATACACCTCGCACGAGAAGCCGACTTACCAGGAATTCGGCGTGAACCACTACGCCGTGCCGAACATGCCGGCGCTCGTCGGTCGCACCTCGACTCTCGGCCTCACGCAAGCCACCGAGCCCTACGTCGCAATGATCGTCCAGAAGGGCGTCGATCGCGCCCTGGCCGAGCACAAGGGCCTCGCCAAGGGCGTGAACACCCGCGGCGGCCGCATCGTCTATGACGAAGTGGCGAAAGCCGTGGGCTTCGACCAAGCCTGAGCACGAGATGCCGTGCCGTCATCGCGCGGCGCGACGATTCCTCCCCCTTGATCAAAACTTCCGCCCGGCGCACGCGAGTGCCCCGGGCTTTTTGTTTGCCGCGCCGCGGCGCGCTGCGACATGGTCGCGGCTCACGGGCCGCCAGCACATTCGAACTATGAACTTTGCGTTTTTGCGGGTCGGCGCGCGCGCGTTGGCTGCTTGGTGGTGCAGCGCTTTCGCCTTTGTCGGCGTCATTCACGCGGCGCCCCAGGAGCCGTTCGCCGGCGTGGACGACAAGTGGCGACACTACCAGTCGCCGAATTTCGAGTTGTTCAGTCGCGTCGGCGATGACGATTCGCGGACGTTGCTGCGCGAGATCGAGGTGCTGCGCGCCTTGTTCCTCCGCACGCTCGATATCGAGGCCCGCGCGCCCGCGCCAGTGACGATTTATTACTTCGGCAACGTGGATGATTTTCGCCGCTACCTCGAACCCGGGCATCGGAAGAACGACAGCTACCGCGCGTTCTACCTGTCGCATCCCGATCGGGGAGTCATGCTACTGGCCCCGCTCGACAGTGACCGCAGCGGCAACCAACTCGCGCTGAGCAGTTATGTTTACCACCTCTTTCGCATGGCCGGCGAGCGCGCGCCAATGTGGTTCACGGCGGGTTTCGCGCATCTGTTCGAAACGCTCGAAGTGCAGTCGGAGCGCGTGAACTTTGGCAAGGCGTCTCCCGGCCGAGTGCGGCTGTTGCAGCAGAAGAGCCTCATGCCCCTCGAGAGCCTCATGGGCATCGAGCAGGGCGACCCGTTGTTTGCGGACGAAAATGCCTCGTCGCTTTTCTACGCGCAGTCCTGGGCCGTGGTGCACTATTGGACGCTCGGTCAGCACAAGTTGCCGCGCGCGGGCATCGACCGGTTTCTCAAATTGATTCGAACGCAACGGGGTCTGACCGCCGCGGAGCGCCGGGCGAAATTCGAGGAATGCTTTGGCCTCACGCTCGAGGCGATGAACAAGGCGATCGACAGCTACGTCGCCTCCGGTCGCTACACCTTCAGCCGGGTGCCGCTGCCCGACGCTGCGCCGAAGAACAGCTACGTGCGTCGCGCGGTCGCGCGGGAAGAGATCCGCGAGCGCTTGGGCGAAGTCGCCTATCGCGCGCACGGCGATCAGGCGGGCCGTTTTACTCTGCTCGATGCGATCGGGCGCGATCGGACCAATGCGCGCGCCTTCGAGGCGCTCGGGGCCGTGGCATTGCGTGAGGGCGATCGGGACCAGTTTCGCGACCGGTGGGCGGCGGCGATTGAAGCCGGCACGACGAACCCGGCGGTGATCCGCCAATTCGCGCAGTTCGAGAGCGAGCGCTGGTTCCGCCAGTTCGATTACTATTTTCGTTTGCCTCCCGAGCGGGCGGACTATCTGCGCGAACTTCTGCTCCGTTCGATCAAGGTCGCCCCGCTTCAAGCCGAAGCCTACGAGCAACTCGCTTGGGTCGAAGCTTCGGCGCCCACCCCTTCGATCCGAAACGTCAATCTCGTGCAGAGCAAGTTTGCCACGCTGGAAGACCAGCCGCGCACGCTTCTGGCGCTGGCGCTGGTGCGGCTGCGCCTCGGCGATCGCGCCGCCGGGGAGAAATTCCTCGCCGAACTGGAAAAAGGTGACGCCGATATGATGGTGCGTCAGGCGGTCGAAACCGTCCGCGCCACGCTCGAGAATCGTCCACCGCGTCGGTTGGAACGCCCGGAGACTCCCACGGGGCGCGTGGTCCTGACGCCCGGCGTGCGCAAACCCTGAAGGTCCGCCCATGAAAAAGGCCGGCGCGCTGCCGGCCTTCGGAGGGATGAGGGCGGGGTCGCTTCAGCGGCTGCCAGGACGTGCCTACGACTGCGCTACGATCTTCACGCTCTCGAGTGCGACGCGTTCGATCGGCGTGCTTTTTTCGCCGCCGCCGCCGGATTTCGTCGGGACGTTGGCCAGACGCTCAAGCACGTCGTCGCCCTTCACGAGCTGGCCGAAGGCCGTGTATTGGCGGTCGAGGAAACGCGCGTCGCCGTGGACGAGGAAGAATTGCGAACCGGCACTGTCAGGATGCGCGGAACGAGCCATCGAGATGACACCGCGGACGTGCGGCTTCTCGTTGAATTCCGCCTTCACCTTCCAGCCCGGGCCGCCGGTGCCGGGCATGCCGGACTCGCCTTCCTTGGTGTTGGGGCAGCCGCCTTGGATCATGAAACCCTTGATGATGCGGTGAAAGGCGGTGCCGTCGTAGAAGCCTTCGCGTGCGAGCTTCTTGAAGTTCTCGACGGTCTTCGGCGCGACATCGGGCCAGAAAGCGATGGTCATTTCGCCGTAGCTGGTCTTGAGGACGGCGACTTCGTGGGTGGAGACGTTTTCAGTGCTCATGAGGGGCTCAACAAGCCGTCGGCAACCTCCCGCCGCAAGTCACAAATCACGGAGCGGACGCGGCGGGATCCGTCGGGGTTTTCGCGGGAGGAAATTTTTCGCTGAGGAACGCGAACAGCTTTTCCCAAATCGCGATCGTGCCGGCACGGTGAGCGGGCGCAGTGTCGCCGAGGCGCCGGGTGGTCATGACGATCCGTCCCGGGTGCTTGCGGGCATGGGCGTCGGCGATGCCGCCCTCGCCGCGCAACCGCGCTCCGCTGAAATCGTAGTAATGGTGGAAGATCGGCACCTCGATTTTTTGCAGCAGGTCAAACGGCTGCGCCGCTTCCTTCAGGCCGGTTTCCTTGAGTTCGTCTTTGGCGGTCCAGACTTCGAGGTAGGTCCCGAGTGGATGATGCAGGCCGACCTTCTCCACATGGGTGTTCATCGGACTTTCGAAATTGATCCAGCCGGCGAAGGGGTGCGGCCGTCCAAGCGTGTGCAGCGCGAGCCAGCCCGCCGTATCGAACGACATCAGGATCGCGCGTTGCGGATCAATGCGGTGGCGCTCGACCAGCCAGCCGGTGCCGTCAACGATGTCATCCGGCATGCCGCGGGAAATCGCGCCCTGACGCCGCCGCGCAAAGTCGCGACCGTAGCCATGAGTGCCACGGTGATCGATCCACGCCACCGCGTAGCCGCGGGAAGCAAGCGCCTGGCCGATGTAGTCGAAGCGGTATTGTTGCCGCCACGGCAGCAGCTGGTCTCCGAGCATGACGATGACCGGATAGGGCGGTTGGGCCGGCGCGGGAGGAACGAGCAGATGACCGTGGATCGTCAGCCCGTCGCGGGCGGCAAATTCAAAGGGGGTGAGCCGCCCGGTCTGCTCCGCCGTGAAAATTTCCTCACGCGGACCGATGCGCGTCATCCGCCCGGCAGTGCGATCGAGATGAAAATAGGTGCCGGCGTGGCGATCGTTGAACGCGAAGACCACCAGCTGCTGCCGATCGGCGGAGGCGCTCTCGATCAAGTTCGTCGTCTCAGGCAGCGCGCGGTCGATCTGCGCTTGCACCGCTTCCGCTTCGGGGTCGAGGAAGTGCCGCCGGAACGTCTTGGCATTTTCGCACAGCGCCCTGGGCGTCCCATTCCACTCGCCCCACGTGTCCGGATCAGTGGGGTCGGCCAGTCCGGGCGCCCACACCACTTCGGTGGCGAGCGTGACCGGGTCGAGCGCGACGACGGGCGACGGGGACTGCGACCGATCCAGCGCCAGCAGCCGGCATTCGTCGGGGTGCACGCCCAGAACGGAGAAGCGCGGTTCACGTTTGGAACCGATCTCGACGCGGATCCAGGGTGCGTGGGGCGTGGCGCGGGATAACAGGTAGCTTTTTTCGAAGCTGATGACGGTCGCGGACACGGCGTCGCCCCGGGCGTTGACGTGCCAAGTCGTTTCGGTATCGGTGGGCTTTTCGGCGCGGGTCGCCTTGCCGGTGCGCAAATTCAGGCGGCGCACCAAGCCATTGTGGTCCGACGCGATGAGCACCTCGTCCCGGACGCCCGGCAGCAAGCTCAGCAGCCGGCTGTCGCGCCAATTGGCGGGACCCAGGTTTTGCAGCGTGGCGGTCGCCACTTCGACGGCGCGAAACTCGCGAGACCAGTTTGGATTTTCGAGCAACAGGAGGATGTGATCGCTGTCCTTCCACCAGAGGTTGACCAAACGCGAAAATCCCAGGCGACCGAGCGAACGCGACTCGCGCGTCTTGAGATTGAACAGGAGCAGTTGTTGCTCATCCGCGATCGGAGTGACGAGCGACAGCCATTCACCGTTGGCGGAAACCTTCACGCCGGCGAGGGTCGGCGGTGCGAACAAACCGCCCGCAGGCACGGGCGCGGAGTGGGTGGTCACGACGAGTGCTCCGGCAAGGAGCGCGCCGAGGAGAATTCGAAGCATAGGAGGGGCGGAACGTGGCCGGGCTTGAGTGGGGTGACCGCCTCTTTGGTGGCGAGCTGGTGCGGCGGCACAAGGGCGAAATAGCCGTCGGATTTTGGCAGAAAATGCACAGCGAAAATCGCGTTCGGTGCTATGTTAGCGACCAACCAACGGAGGCGCCCATGAAAACCCGTGAACACCGTGACACTCATCCGCGCGGCGATCTGAACGAGGAAATCCGCCGCGAAGCGTATCTGCTCTGGCAGAAGGACGGTTGTCCAACCGACCGTGAACTCGATCACTGGCTGGCGGCGCAGGAAATTGTGCGTCACCGCCGGCACTTGCCCCGCGCGACACCCGACGATCCGCGCGAGCCGCAGGTGCGACCGACGGAGCAGCTGGTGACGCCGTCGTAGCGCCCGTCGGTGACGGGCGGACCGATTCGTTGCGCGCGTGCGTGAGCGGCGTGCGTTCATGTCCCGCCCGCCGATTGCCGACCGGTGCCAGCGCAAACCCGGCGGCTCAGGCGAACGCCTCGTCCACCCGTTCGCAGAAATGGTGGATGAGGAACAAGTGGCACTCCTGCGCGGCGGCACCGCTGTCGCCGGGGACGATGATTTCGCACGTCGCGCGGCCCTGCGCCTTGCCGCCGCTGCGACCGAGCAGCGCGATTGATTCGAGGCCGAGCTTCTGCGCGGCGTCGAGCGCGAGGAGAATGTTTTGCGAGTTGCCGCTCGAGGTCAGCACGACGAGCACGTCGCCGGGTTGGGCGAGGCCCTCGAGCTGACGCGCGAAGACGGTGTCGAAGCCGTAATCGTTGCCGATGCACGTGAGCAGTGTGCCGTCGGCCGTGAGCGCAACCGCCGGAAGTGAGCGACGGTTCTCGAAGAATCGCCCGACGAGTTCGGTCGCGAAGTGTTGCGCCTCGGCGGCGCTACCGCCGTTGCCGCACGCGATGATTTTTTTGCCGGCCTTCAGCGCGTGCAGGATAAGATCGCCTGCGCGGTCGATTGCAGCGCGCTGCGCGGTGAGCCCTTGGAGCGCCTGAATGGTCGCCTGCTGCGAAGCCTCGAAATTCATGCGCGGACGCAAACAGAGGCCCGGCTTGCCAGCAAGCTTGCAGGCCTTCACCTGTAGCGGCGCCTTTCTGTAGGAGCCTGCTTGCAGGCGATCGAGACGTCCGAATCGCCTGCCGCGCACGAAAATGTTTCATCGCCTGCAAGCAGGCTCCTACAGTCGGGCCGACGACTATCCATTTCCCATGCGCTTCGCTCAAGTCACGCTCCAGCATTTCCGCAATCTGCCTTTGGCGCAGGTCGCGTTGCAGGGGCGGCGGACGTTTTTGTGCGGCGCGAACGGGCAGGGAAAAACCAACTTTCTCGAAGCGCTCGGCTACGTGACGGCGTTGCGGTCGTTCCGCGGCGCGGAGCCGCGGGCTCTGGTCGCGCTCGGGCAGGCGCAGGCCGGACTCGGCTTCGTGGTTGAACACGAGGAGTTCGGCGAGAGCTGCATCGCGATCACGTTTGGGACCGACGGGCGCACGGTGGAGTGGGAGCGGGGCAAGGTGGCGCGGCTCGCGGATTTCATCGGCAAATTTCCGACGGTGGTTTTCTCGTCGCAGGACAATCAACTGTTGCGCGGTTCGCCGGCGGTGCGGCGGCGCTGGCTCGATCTCACCCTGGCGGCGATGGACGGTGGCTACCTCGCCGCGCTGCAAGGCTACACGCGCGCCGTCGCGGAGCGGAACATGTTGCTCAAGCAGGGGGGACGCGACGCCGCGACGCTCGAGGCGTTCGAGCACGAAGCGTCAGCGCATGCGGTGAAACTCGGGGCAGGACGACAGGCAGGCGTGGCGGCGCTGAGCGAACTTTTTCGGGTCGCGCACGCGCGTCTCGTGCCGGAAGGCGAGCAGGCGGCACTCATCTACGCGCCTGACACGGCAGCGGCAACGGCAGCGGAGTTCGCTGCGCAGTTGTTGAAGTCCCGTCCGCGGGACACGTTGTTGAAATCCACCGAGCGCGGGCCGCATCGCGACGATCTCGAATTCGTGCTCACCGGCCGGCCGGCGAAAAATTTCGCGTCGGAGGGCCAGCAACGCTGCCTCGTGATCGCGCTGCGGCTGGCACAAGGCATGTATTTCAAGGCACGGAGCGGCATCGAGCCGGTGCTGCTGTGCGATGATGTGCTCGGCGAACTCGATCCCGAACGCCGGCGGAAATTCTGGGCGTCACTCGACGGCCAGCCGCAAGTGGTGGCGACCGGCACGGCGCTGCCCGACGCGGACGCGGGTGACTGGCAGGTGCTCGAAGTGCGCGGCGGCGCGATCGCGGAGGCGCGCACGTGAACGAGCTGGCCGTGTGGCAATGGACGTTGCTCGCGCTGGCGGCGTTCGTGTCGGGTTTTGGCAAGACGGGCATTCCCGGCGTCGGCATCATGTCAGTGGCGGTGTTCGCGAACGTTCTACCTGCGCGAGAGGCGACGGGTGTCGTGCTGCCGTTGCTCATCGTCGGCGATGTTGTGGCGGTGCTGCTTTATCGTCGGCACACGCAGTGGTCGCATTTGTGGGGCTTGCTGCCGCCGACGATTGCGGGGGTGGTGCTCGGCTGGCAGGCGCTGCGCGTGACCAACGATGCCCAAACGGCGCGACTCGTCGGTGTGTTGCTCGCGACGATGTTGGCGGTGCATCTGTGGCGGAAGCGCCACGCCATGGAAACCGAAACGAAGGCGAGTCAGGCGCCGCGGTGGTTCGCGTGGCTGACGGGATTGTTCGCGGGTTTCGCGACGCAGGTGGCGAACGCGGCCGGGCCGGTGATGTTGATCTACCTGCTCGCGATGCGGCTGCCGAAGATGGAATTCCTCGGGACCGGCGCGGTGTTTTTTCTGGCGGTAAATTTATTCAAGGTGCCGTTCATGGTGCAGCTCGACTTGATCAACGCTGGCAGTCTTACGCTGAATCTCTGGCTCGCGCCGGCGGTGGTGGCGGGTGCGCTGGTGGGCCGCGCCGTGGCCGGGCGGGTGAATCAGCGCGCGTTCGAGGTGGCGGCACTCACGCTGACGGCACTCGCGACGGCGAAGCTGTTGCTTTTTTGAGCGGGGGATGGGGAGCGAGCCGACGGAAGGACGGTCGTCGCTGCGTCCGGATCGCTGGCGCTCCCCGCTACCGGGCGAGCGGCGGTTGATGCGACTTCGAAGTTTCTTTTCTCGTTCGTGCGTGTATTCGATTGGCTCACATGGCGCGCACGTCCGTTCGACAACTTTGGAAGGCGAAACTCGAGGGGAAGCTCGCGCCCAAGGAGTGGCCGGAGGCGCCTTCGTTGCAGCGGACGCCGTTCAGCGGGCGCGTGCTCGGCATCGATCCGAGCTTGCGCGGAACGGGTCTCGCGCTGATCGAATTCGTGCCAGGGCGGACGTCGGTGTTGCTGCGCTGCGAGACGGTGCGCGTGCCGGTGAAGCATCCGATGTCGTATTGCCTCGGCGAAATTCACCGGGCGGTGGAGCGGTTCCTCGCGGACTTCGATCCGATGCACGTCGCGCTTGAACAGACGATTTACGTGCAGAATTTTCAGACGGCGCAGATCCTCGGAGCGGCCCGGGGGGCGGCGATCGCGGCGGCGGCGTTGCGCGACAAGGCCGTGTTTGAATACCCGCCGTTGCGCGTGAAGCAGGCGGTGGTCGGGCGCGGCCACGCGCCGAAGGAACAGGTCGCGCGGACGGTGATGGGGCTGCTCGGGCACGGACGGACGCTGGCGTTGGACGAAGCGGACGCGGCGGCGGTGGCGCTGTGCCACGCGTTCACGTGGCGGAAGTGATGCCGGAGTAGGGCTGGCGGCGCATGGGGGATAACCTGCTTGCAGGCGAGGAGCACGCTCAGGCGCGGCCAAGGCTTCGGATCACCGGCGAGCAGTCTCCTGCAATGGCGAACGCCGTAAACTGCGGCCTGCCCGTCGAAGGACGGGGGCAATTGTCGCGGTTGACACGGTGGCGGCCACCGCAGGGTTGCCGCGTGGTTTGTGGGACGGGTAGCGCAGGCCTCCGGGCCCATTCTCAGCACCGAGCGGGACGCCTGCGCTACGGCGAATGGGCAGATTTTGCGGAAGGCGTGGCGTGACGTGCTGGTGGCTTGCGGTGTAGGGCTTGGCCGGACAGCGTCGGGTTCGTGAACGAAACTGCGGCACCGTTTGCGGAGCGGGCGTTTCACTTCCGTCCGAAGCTGATGGAAGTGTTCCGGGGGTATTCGCGGGAGAATTTTATCCGCGATGTCGGGGCCGGGCTCACGGTCGGCGTCGTGGCGTTGTCGCTGTGCATCGGTCTCGGCATCTCGTCGGGCGTTTCGCCGACGGCGGGGCTCTACACGGGAATCATCGGCGGCTTCCTCGTGTCGGCGCTTGGCGGTTCGCGCGTGCAGATCGGCGGACCGGCGGGGGCGTTCGTGGGCTTGGTCGCGCTGATCGTGGCGCAATACGGCCTGCCGAATCTGCTCCTCTGCACGATGATGGCGGGCGTGATTCTGTTCGTGATGGGGGCGCTGCGGCTGGGCAATTTGATCAAATTCATCCCGCATCCGGTGACGACGGGTTTCACGTGCGGCATTGCCATCACGATTTTCATGACGCAGGTGCGGCCGTTCCTCGGGTTGCAGCTGGAGAACGAGCCGGCGGAGTTTCTGCCGAAAATTGCAGCGCTCGCCGCAGCGCTGCCGACCCTGCACTGGCCGACGCTCGCGCTGGGGGCGGTGTCGATCGGAATTCTCGTTTTTTGGCCGAAGCGCTGGAGTCGCGTGCCGGGGTCGATCGTCGCGGTGTTGCTTGGCACGGTCGCGGTAGCGGTGTTTCACCTGCCGACGGAGACGATCGGCAGTCGGTTCGGCGGGATTCCGCGCGGGTTGCCGACGCTCGCGTGGCCGGAGTTCGACCTGCAACACTTAAGCCAGTTGATCCGTCCGGCGTTCACGATCGCGTTGCTCGGGGCGATCGAGTCGCTGCTCTCCGCAGTCGTGGCGGATGGCTTGATCGATGACCGGCACGATTCGAATCAGGAACTGATGGCGCAGGGGGCCGCCAATTTTGTCGCGCCGCTCTTCGGCGGCATTCCCGTCACCGGCGTCATCGCACGGACGGCGACGAACATTCGCGGCGGGGCGCGGACACCGGTGGCCGGCATCGTGCACGCGATCTTTCTGTTGCTCGTGCTGCTGGTCGCTGCGCCGCTGGCGAAGGACATTCCGCTCGCCGTGTTGGCCGCGGTGCTCGCGGTGGTGGCGTTACGCATGGGCGAATGGGAGGAATTTGCTCTGCTCCATCGCAAGCCGTCGGGCGACGTCGCGGTTTTTCTCGCGACGTTCGGGCTGACGGTCGTGTTCGACCTCACGGTCGCGGTCGAGGTCGGCATGGTGTTGGCGGCGTTCGCGTTCATCAAACGCGTCGCCGACACGACGCAGGTCCACGCGATGACCGGCGAACAGGTCGCGCAAGGCGGGCAGGGGCACGAGCCCGTGAAGGACGTGCCGCCGGGCGTGATCGTTTACCGGGTGTTCGGCGCGTTGCTGTTCGGTTCGGCCGAGAAGCTCGATCGGATCATCCGCCGCTCGGGCGGTGAAACGAAGGTCGTGATCCTGCACATGGCGGCGGTGACGGCGATGGACGCGACCGCGCTGAACCGCATTGAAAGCATGCACGCGAAGATGAAGCGGCATCACGAGCACCTCATCCTCAGTGGCCCGCACACGCAGCCGTATTTCATGTTGGAGCGCGCGGGATTCTTCGACGCGCTCGGGCGCGAGAACGTCTGCGCGGACCTCGAGAGCGCCGTGGCGCGCGCGCGGGAGTTGCTCGCGAAGCCGGCGATTCACCGAACTTAGCTGCTGAGGCTCCTACACAAGGCGACAGAACGCAGCGGCCGCCGGATCGGAGACTGGCGCGACTTCACGCGCCCACGACTTTCTTGATCATCCGGTTCAGGTCGCTGACGCGATACGGTTTCGTGAGATAACCGTAGAAGCCCATGTCGAGAAACTGGCGTGCCATCTCGTCGTTGTCGTAGCCGCTCGCCACGATCGCGCGGACCTCGGGGTCGAGTTCGCGCAGGTGCTTGAAACATTGTTCGCCACCCATGCCGCCGATGACGGTGAGGTCCATGATCACGACGTCATAGGGGCGCTGAATGTTGAGGTAGCGCTTGTAGAGCGTGATCGCTTCCTCGCCGGACTTCGCGAGGTCGTATTTGTAGCCGAGGCTTTCGAGCATGCCGGCGGTGATACGACTGATCTCGGGGTCGTCGTCCATGAACAACACGCGGCCCGTGCCAAAGCGCAGCGTCGGGGCGCGGCGCGCCTCGACTTCGGCCTCCGCTTCGGCGCGCGGGAGGAAAACGGTGAACGTCGTGCCGACGCCGAGTTCGGAGTCGAGGCCGAGCTGGCCGCCGTGGCGCTTCACGATCGAAAGCACGGTGGCGAGGCCGAGGCCCGTGCCGGTTTTCTTCGTGGTGAAGAACGGATCGAAAATCTTCTCGAGGTGCTCGGGCTTGATGCCGCTGCCGTTGTCGCGCACCTCGACGGCCACGTAATTGCCGGCCGCGAGCGGTGGGATCTGGTTCTCGGCGAGCGCGACGTTTCCGGCGGTGACCCAAATGTTTCCCTGGCCGGCCGGCATCGCCTGGATGGCGTTGATGATGAGGTTTTGAAAAACCTGCAGCAGCTGTGCGCGATCCACCTGAATCGTGGCGAGATCGGCCGGCGCGTTGAGCTCGACCTTCACCGTCGAACCGGCGGCGGCCAGGCGCACGGCGTCGGCGAGGAGGTCGGCGGTTTTGATGACCTGCCGTGTGCCCGTGCCGCCCTTCGAAAACGTCAGCAATTGTTTGCTCAGCGCCTTGGCGGCGAGGCAGGCCCGTTCGCTGTTCTCGAGGCCGGAGTAATCGCGGTTGTCCTTCCCGAGCGACACGCCGCCGAGGATGGTCGTGAGGAGATTGTTGAAATCGTGCGCGATGCCGCCCGCGAGCTGGCCGAGCGCCTCGAAGCGATTGGCGCGGACGAGCTCCTCGGGCGTGAGGCTCATTTCGTCGGGATTGCGGAACACGACGACGGTGCCCGAGGCCTGGCCGCTGGCGTCGGCCACGGCGCGGCAACTGAAGACGATCGGCACGGGCTGGGCTCCCGCGCCGCGTTCGAGCGCGAACTCGTTGTTCAGCGGCGTCGGCTCGCCCGTGGTGAGCGCTTTTTCGAGCGGACTCTCGCCGGGGGCGTTGCTCAGCCGATGCGTGAGCCGGAAAATCTCCGAGGCGGACTGGCCGATTGTCTGATCCGCGCTGCGTCCGAGCAGACGTTCGGCGACCGGGTTGATGAAAACAATCTTGTCGCGTGCGTCGGTGAGCAGCACGGCTTCGTGCAGTTCGGAAAGGATGGCCGCAAAGTGATCGGCCGACAAACCGCCGGCGGACGCCGCCGCGCCCTCGGGCATCGGCGCGAGGAACCCGAGCACACGTTGCAGCTCCTTCTTGCGCGACAACACCCGCACGATGCCGGCGTAACCCCACAGATCGGTGCCGTTGCGATGGCGGAGACGGAGCGAGTCGAAATAGACCGGCTGGCCGGGATGCTTCGTCGAGAAAAACCCCGCCAGGCCGCCTGTGCTGTCCTCGGGCGGCAGGGCGCGGAGAAACGACTCGGGTTCGTCCGCGAGTTCGCCCTCGGCGAAACCGAGCAATGCCTTGAATGCCGGCGAAAGCCACGTCTGCTCGCCGGCGAAATCGAGTTCGAAGAGCGCGATGCGGCCCTTGTCGCTGAGGCCGGCGAGGCGTTCCTCGGCGTGGAGCGCCTGCTCCTCGAGGTCCTTGCGCTCCGAGATGTCGAGGTGGGCACCGACCACCCGTTGGAGGCCGCCGTTGGGCGCGAAGAGTTGCACGCCGGTGCTCTGCACCCAGACGTAGTGGCCGCGCGCGTGTTTCACGCGATACTCGACGGTAAACGGGCGGGAGCCGGTCGAGGGCGCGCGACCGGCGAGCTTGTCCGGCGCGGCGGCCGAATCGTCGGGATGGATGAGCGCGGAGAGCGACTCGAACGCGTTGGGCAGGCTGGTGTCGGTGTGGCCGAGCATGCGCTTCCAGGTCGGCGAAAAATAGATTTCCTGCTTGACGAAGTTCAGATCGAAAAAGCCGAGTGGGCTGCGCTCGTTGAGCACGCCGAGCAGGTTGCCGGCGGTGGAATCGCCGGGGCGGCTCGCGTCGCCCTCGGCGGCATTCGCGATCAACGCGGGTTGAGCGCGGCTGACGAACGCGAAATAGCGCGCGGGTTCCTCGCCCGCGCGTTCGAGCCGCAGCACGGCATCGAGCGCGCCGGCTTCCTTCGGCTGCAGACGGAGCGGGATCGGCTGAGCGAGCGCGGCGGCCTGGATGACTTCCCACTGCGCCTGGAGAAAATCGGGATCGTTCGAAGTGACCTCGAACACGAAAAGATTTGCGAGATGGTCGCCGGCGAGTTCGGCAACCTTGGCCTGCCAGAGCGCGGCGGCGGCGGGACTGGCAAGTTCGATCCGCCCGTGCGCATCGAGCACGAGCACGGCGTTTGCGGACGCGACAGGTGCTTGCGCGGAGCTGCGGTTGGGCGACGGGGCGGTCACGGTGGGCCTGAGCTATTTAACAGTCGGACACACGCTGCCGAGTGTCGAACGGCGCGGTCGGGTTCGGCAGAGCGAAATTCAAAATCATTTTACCCGGAATGAGGAATTACCCCGATAGCGCTCCTGTCTCACGCCAGCGCGCCGCGCGGCGTGCGAGAAAGTCGATCCACACCGGCTGGTCGTTGAGGCAGGGCACGTGGGTGAATTTTTCGCCGCCCGCCTGCTTGAACTCCTCGGCGCCTTCACCGCGGATTTCCTCCAGCGTCTCGAGACAGTCAGTGACGAACGCCGGCGTGATGACGACAAGGCGCTTCCGGCCTTCTTTCGCGAGGCGCTCGAATTCCTTGTCGGTGTAGGGCGACAGCCAGGGTTCGCCGACCAGGCGGGATTGAAACGAGATCGACCACTTCGCCGGATCGAGGCCGGCCTTTAGCGCGAAAAGTTGCGAGGTGCGGGTGACCTGCGCCTTGTAACACGTGCTGTGGACGGGCGAACAAGTGTTGCAGCAGTCGGCGACGACCTGGCAATGCGCGCGCGACGAGTCGGCCTTCGTCAGGTGACGAACCGGGATGCCGTGGTAGCTGAAAAGAAAATGATCGTAGGGCTCGCTGAGATACGGCTGCGCGCTGGCGACGAGGGCGTCGATGTAGTCGGCATCGCCAAAGTAGGGCTGCACGCTGTCGAATTTCAGATGCGGCGCGTGGATCGCGGCTTCGCGCTGCACTTTGACGACCACGGTTTCCCAACTCGACATCGCGTAGTGCGGATATTGCGGGAACATCAGCACGTGCGTGACGCCCAGATTGACGAGGCCGCGCAAGACGTCGGGGATGGACGGATTGCCGTAGTTCATCGCGAGCGCGACGGGCATGTCGGTCTTCTGCTGCAACGCCGCCTGCGTCTTCTTGCTCGT
>PNJQ01000040.1 GCA_013821985.1 Opitutus sp. | reverse complement strand
GGCGATTGGCGCGGTCGCCGCCGGAGCGCTCCTCTCGTATCTCGTTTCCGGTTTGCGCGCCAATGCGCATCACGGGGAACAGAATTTTCTCATGCGCGAAATCGCTTGGGAGGCCGAAACGATCGACGCTCTGCCGCCGGCAAACCGGCTGATCGTTTCGAACAAGTCGCCGCTCTTCTGGGTCGGGCGCGAAGTGCCGGCGCTCTCGATGGGTCGGGCACGGTGGCGCGCCGAGTCGGTGAAGTTTCACCTCGATCATCACACGTTTCAGGAAGTGCTCGTGACGCAGGTGCTGCGGCCGATCGGCGCGGACGGTGGGTTCCAACTCGATCCAGCGGACCGCCTGCCGGACAACTACGTGCTCGAACCCGTGACCGAGCGGCGCTTCGGCGTGCGGATTGCGCGAATCAGCCGGGTGAAGGAGATTCGGTTGGACGTGACGCCGCCGGCCCCCGTGAATCGGCCGACTCCATGAGCACGGCACGATTCGACCTGCGCGGACATTTCGACTGGGTGGCGGCCCATGATGCGACGGCACGTGAGGTCCAGCGGGGGTTTCACGCGCAGCTCCGGGCGCATTTTGCGCATCAGATTTCGCGCGGCGACAGCGTGCTCGAACTCGGATGCGGCGCGGGGGACCTGCTGGCGTCGTTGCGGCCCTCGCGCGGACTCGGTGTCGATTTCAGCCCGGTGATGATCGACAAGGCCCGCGCGCGGCACGGTGCACAGGAAGGGCTGGAGTTTCGCGTGCTCGATGTGAGCGAGGCGGAATGGACGGAAAAATTCGACCACATCGTCCTCGATTATCTCACCGGTTATCTGCCGGACATCCAAGCCGTGCTGGAACGCCTCCGCGCCGCGGCGCACCCGCGCACGCGGCTGCACCTGACCTCGCTCAACACCATTTGGCGCGGGCCGCTCAACCTGGCGACGAAGGTGGGCGCCGTGATGCCGCAGCCGCCCAGCGCTTGGCTGGCGCATCAGGACATCGTCAATCTACTCGAACTGGCCGGTTGGGAGGTCGTGCGCCTGGAACACCAACAGCTCCTCCCCGTAAACATCCCGCTGCTCGCGCCGCTGTTCAATCGGGCGATCGTGCGGCTGCCGTTTTTCCGCCACTTCGGCATCACCGTGGCGCTCACGGCGCGGCCGCGAGTGGCACCGCGCCTCGACGGCGAAATTTCCTGTTCCGTCATCGTTCCGGCGCGCAACGAATCCGGCAACATCCGCGCGGCGCTCGAACGCATCCCGGTGCTCGGCCGCCGGACCGAGGTGATCTTCGTCGAAGGCCACAGCAAGGACGACACTTGGGAAACGATCCAGCGCGAGACCGCCGCCTACCGCGGGCCCCACGCGGTGCGCGCGATCCGGCAGCCCGGCAAGGGCAAGTGGGACGCAGTGCACGCCGGCTTCGCGCTCGCGCGCGGCGACGTGCTGGTCATTCAGGACGCGGACCTCACCGCTCCCCCGGAGGATTTGCCGAAGTTCCACGAAGCGATCGCGAGCGGCACCGCCGAATTCGCGAACGGCAGCCGGCTCGTTTATCCGATGGAAGACGCGGCCATGCGGTTCCTGAATTTTGTCGGCAACAAGTTCTTTGCCCTCTCGCTTTCCTTTGTGCTCGGGCAGCCCGTGAAAGACAGCCTTTGCGGCACCAAGATGCTGTTGCGCTCCGACTACGAGCGCGTGCTTCGCCGCATCGCGCCGTTCGGCGATTTCGACCCGTTTGGCGATTTCAACCTGCTCTTCGGTTCCGCGCTGCTGAATCTTCGCATCCGCGACGTGCCGGTCCGCTACAAGGACCGCACCTACGGGGAAACGAACATCTCGCGCTTCCGCCATGGCGCGCTGTTGTTTCGCATGACGTGGTTCGGCCTGTGGAAGCTGCGTTGTTTCCCGCTCCGTCCGCCGCGCGAGGGCGAACGCTGATGCAAGCGTGGTGGCAGCGCTGGCGTTGGACGGTGCTGACGGCCGCGTTGGTCGCCACGGTGTTTAGCGGCTTGCTGCTCAATGGCCGCTTGTGGGGCATCTGGGGCGTGCTGCACATGCGCCCTTACTACACGGATCTCGTGGCGGTGCTGGCGGCCGGGGAACTGCATGCGGCCGGTGGCGATGTTTACGGCGATGTTTCGCTCGATCCCTACGGGCGTCCCCACGTTTACGGTCCGGCGTGGCTGCTGACGGGCGGGTTGGGCTGGGGCATGACGGATGCGTGGTGGCTCGGCGGTTGTCTCGCGGTGATTTTCATCGGGGTGTCGGCCGGATTGCTGGCTCCAACCAATCGCGGCGCAGTGGCGCGAGCCGTCCTGTTTCTGTTGTCGCCGCCGGTCGTGCTCGGGCTGGAGCGGGGCAATAACGACCTCGTGATCTTCTTGTTGGTCGCTGCGGCTGCGGCGCTGGTTTCTGTCCGTGAACGCGGTGCGGCGCTGGCCGGAGCCGGGATCATCCTCTTCGCGGCGGCGCTCAAGTTTTATCCCCTCGTATGTTTGGTCGCGGTGCTCGTGCGGCCGGAAGCGCTCGGTCGCCGCGTGGCGCTGATCGGAGGGGGGCTGCTTGTCTTTGCGGCGTTTTGGTGGCTTTGGCGGCACGACATTTCCCGCGCGCTCGCGCTCACGCCTCAGCCGATCACGGTTTTCGCCTATGGCTTGCCGGTGACACAGGTGACGTGGAGTTACCTGCCCGCGGAACGCGGTTGGCTGCTGGCGGGCTGGTTGCCGGTGTTGCTGGCGGGCGGCGCCGCACTGTGGCGCCAACGCGCCGACGTCATCTCGCTCATGCCGGCGGACGGTTGGCGGGCTTCGCTCATGCTGGCGGGCGGCGCGGCGTGGACCGCGTGCTTCCTCCTCGTGCCGAGCTTCCCTTATCGGGTCGTGTTGCTGCTGCTGGTTTTTCCGGCTTGGCTGCGCTGCGGCGCTCCGCAGCTGGGTGGGCGCATCCTCTGGATTGTCGTTGCGATCTGCTGGTGGGCGGCGCCGAAGTTTTGGCTCGCGAACTACACCGAGTCCCATCCACAGGAAAGCTGGGCGTTGCACCTGATTGTTTTCATGGCCGGCGTGGAGCAGGCGGTTTGGCTGCTCGTGACTGTCGTCGTGGTGGCGGCGGCGGTCGTGGTCATGTGGCGCCGCTGGCGCTCCGACCGTCAGGGCGCCGGGAGCGCGTCGCCGGTGACTTCGAGCGCCCGCTGAAGTTCGGTGGCGTCGAGCCGGTAAACAAAAAATATATTCGCGACGGTCGCGTCGGGCGCCTGCTGCGCGAGATGTCGGCACAGCCGTCCGAATCGCAGTTGTTCCAATCGCGTCAGTTCACTGCGCCAGCCGGCGGCATCCAGCGGCCGGCCATCGGCGTTGCGCCGCGCCCCGGGCGGCTGCGCTTCCGCGGCGGATCTCCAGGCGACGAGCCGGCGGTATTCGTTTTCATAGGAATCCGACCACGGTCCTCGCACCTGCGTGTAAACGCGATGCAGCATGGTGGCGCTGATGCAATACACGCCGTTCTCCAGTGGCGGAAGCACGAGCCGCTGGGGAGAATAGTCGAAATAGTGGTCACCGAGGCGGGTGGCGTTGATCCCCAGCCGTGCGGGATCGTCCGAGCCGAAATAGGAAAGATACACGCGCTCGCCGCGAGCGTTCGCGGCGAGCCAGTCGCGCAAATCCGGCAAGCCCTGGCCCCAGTCGAGCGAGCTATCGACAAAATAGCGGTGTCCACCGGTGGGTCCGCCGGCGAGCTGATTGAAATAGGTCAGGTAGTGCGGACGCACGCGCCACGACTCCGCAGCGTGCCAGAGCGCGAGCACCGCGATCAACACGGCGGCCATGCGGCGTCGGGAGAAATGGACGGCGGCGCCCGCCAGCAGGTAGAGCGCCGGATAGAGCGGCAGCAGGTGGCGATGGCCGATGTTGAGATTGGTCGTGAGCGCGAATGCTCCGTAAACGCCCGCAAAGACGAGCAAAGGCGAAACACGATAGAGCAGGCGCGCGCGGCGGGGGTGCCGCCCCACCGCGAGCAAGCCAAGCGCGGCCAGCGCGAGAGCCGGCAACGTGGTCTTCAGCGCGAACGCCGCGGGAAAAAACTCCCGCCAGCCGCGCTCGCGATATTCCCCGGCGAAATACGCCAGCCGGTGACGCGAGAAACGGTCAGTGAATGCGAGCCCATAAAGATACGCTTCCGGCAGCAATTCGTGCCCGCGCGCCCAACGCACGAATTTTTGCACAATTCCGGGCCGCAACTCCACCGCGTCCGCCGGCAGCGAACCGTCCGCCATCGTCGAACCTGCCAGCCGCGGTTGTTCAATCAGCACTTCCGCCCACGGCTGAGCAAACTGCGCGGTGCGGTCGGTCGGATCCGCTGAATAGCGAAATCCGTAGCCAGCCCACACGCCGAGCCAGGCGATCCCCGCTGCTGCTAACGTCGCCAGACCGAGAGGGGCGATGCGGCGTCCGCCCACGGGCAGCTGTCGGCGTCGGCCGAACTTGACCGGCAGCGCCGTCCGCCGCACCAGCCGGAGCGCGAGCAACAGCACGACCACCGGGGCGAGCAGCACGGCGGAAAATTTCGACAACGCCAGCAGCGCGGTCGCCAGCCCTGCCGCCGCGACGCGCGCCGGCGTCACCGCGTGCAACATCCGCCACCACGCCGCCAGTGCCGCGGTGAAGCCGAGGGTCGCGGCGAGATCCGACGTCACCAGGGTGCCGTGGGCAAGCAGGTGAGGACAAAACGCCGCGAGTCCCAAGGTCAGCAGCGCACCCCGTTCGCCCCACAGCGACGCCGCCCAGCGACCGAGCAATAACAGCAGCGCGACACCGAGCAGCACGATCATCACGCGCGCTGACCGCAACACGGCGTCGGGATCGTTGCCCGCATGGAAAAGATAATTGCGTGCCACTCCCCAAACGTCACCGCGCTGCCACGCCGCGGCCGGCTCGCGGGTGAACTTCATCTGCGTCGCCTCCGCGGGCAGCGCGGCCCAGCGTTGGGGGAACATGCCGTTCTCCGCGTGAAACCGATAGTCGCCCGCATCCCAGTAGGCGCGCCCGCCGACGAGGTGCGCCGGCTCGTCGAACGTCACGCCGACACGCGACGACGTGCTCACCGCCATGACCGCGAATGCGGCGAGGATCAGTCCGGTGAAAAAACGAGTGAAGCGGCGCGACACGCAGCTCGGAGCTTGGAGTCGCAGACGGATTCGTCAACCTGTGCGCCGGTGAACGCTTCGGAATACGACAACCTCGCGCGCGTCGAAGGCACGCATTGGTATTACGCTGGCAAACGGGAGCTGGTGCGCCGCTGGATCCAGCGCGCGCGTCCGCCCGAGAAGGCCGACACGCTGTTGGACTGTGGCGCCGGCACCGGCCGTTTCGCGAAGGAAATGGAGGCGCACTGCCGCGTGCTCGCACTCGACGACCACGAGGAGGCGCTGCGGCACTTGCGGGCGCTGTTTCGCCCCGAGCAGGTGCTCAGTCTCGCGGGCGACCGCGTTCCGCTGCCCGACGGCTCGCTGGAATACGTCACCGCGCTCGACGTGCTCGAACACGTGCCGGACGACGCGGCAGTGGTGAGCGGTTTTCATCGGCTGTTGCGGCCGGGCGGCCTCGCCGTTGTCACGGTGCCGGCGAGCATGGCGTTGTGGAGCGACTGGGACGTGAGCCTGCATCATTTTCGGCGCTACTCGCTTCCGCAGTTGCGCGCGCTGTTTCCCGCCGACCAATGGGAACTCGTGCACGTCAACTACACGAACGTCTTCGCCTTTCCGGCGGTGTGGCTGCTGCGGCGCTGGCGAAAATGGTTTCCGGCGCGCGCCGGCGGCGAGCGGGCGGAGGATAAGTTGCCCGGTCCCTTCGCCAATTCCGTGCTGCGCGCGCTGTTTGTCGGACCGGCCTTCTGGCCGGTGCCGTTTCCCTTTGGCGTCAGCCTCGTGCTCGTCGCGCGGCGGCGTTAATGGGCGAAGCGCAGGGTTTCGATCTCCCGGCCATCGCGAGCGTAGAGCACGACGCGCAGGTAATCCGAGCGCGGCAATACCGGCAGCGGCGTGGGCAACGGGATGCTCAGGCGTAGATGATCGCCGGTGCGCACCGGGGCGGTCGCGCTCCAACCCGGGGCGCGCGCCGTGCCGTCCGCGGCGAGCGCCAGCGCGTTCCAGGGACGATGCGGCGAAACGGCGAAGCGCGCGAGCGGAGGACCGCCGCCGAAGATCGGCTGCAACTCGACAATCGCCACGTCGCCGGCCTGCTCGGGAATCACCTCGAGATGCACGCCGGCCGCATCGCGCACGAAGCGCGCGGTGCCATCGGCCGCGATCGTGCGGCCGCGCCGCACCCAGAATTCGTAGGTATCGAGGCGAAAAGCCGCGGCGAAATTCTTCAGCAGATAATCATGCAGCCGACCCCGCGGCGCGAGATCGCGGACGACGAGGAAGTTGATGAGGTAGCTCTGCACGATCACGACCGCGCGCGGGTCAGCTTCCAACCGGTCGATGATCGCCTGCTGCTGGCGCTCATCGAGCAGCGAGAACCAATGCGTGACGTTCGCGAGCGTGGGCGAGGGCCGGCCGGACCAGACATTGAAGCTGAACATGCCCGGGTAACTGAACAGCGTGTTCCCATGCCGCGCGGCGTTGCGCGTGAGGATGCGCAGATTCAGTCGGTAGTCGTCGGTCAGGCGCAGTTTCTCCGCGCCCGGCAGTCCGAGCGGCTGGCTCGAATGATAGCGCTCATAGCTCGCTGCCCACGCGCGACCGAAGGCGACGCTCCCCACAATCGCCAGACTGAGCGCAGCGGCCCCACGCCAGCAGCGTGCGAGTCGCACTCCGTCGGCCGCGAGGTGCCGCACCGCTTCCCAGCCGCCGACCAGGGCGACCGGAAACCACAGAAAGCCGCCCCACGCCGTTTGGCTGCCCGCGACCGGATAAGCCTGCAGCAATTGCCAGACTGCGACCCACGCGACCCAGAGCCGCGCGCGTTGGGCGGGGGTCGTCGGCCCGGATTGCAGCGGGACGGCCATCAGCCAGATGAGCGGAGCGCCGAATCTCAGGCCAAACGAAGTCAGTGAAAAATCGATCGCGTGAAGCGAAATCCAGCCCAACCAAGCCAGCGCGGCGAGTCGCAGGCCGGCGATCGCCCGCGTCCACCAGGCCGGACGATCGCCTTTCCGGGCGTGCCACAGGGCAGCGGCCAATCCCGCCGCCGCCAACCAGGGCGCCGCTACCGGCCAGGAAAGTGGATGCACATAGACGAGCGGATGCCGCAGCGGCTCGACGACGAGACCCTGCCACAGCGTTCCGAGCGGCGTGCCTCGGGCCCAGACCGCCGCGACGACCAGCGCCGCGACACTCCCGGCCGTCGCGATCCCGGCGAGCCAATCGCTGGGCGAGGCTTCCTCGCGGCAATGCGGCGCAATCAGCGCGAGCAATGCCAGCGCGCCCGCCGCAACGACGAAGGCGAAAATCATCACCCATTGCTCGTGTTGCAGCGTGCGCATCAGGGCGAGCGGCGTCCCTACGCTGCCGAGCGCCACCAGCCAGAACAACGTGCGCCGGGCGCTTCCGGCCTTCGTGTGCAACGCGAGCCACGCACCCGCGGCGATGCAGAAGAACACGCCGACGTTGATCTTGCTCAGCAGCAGCGCCACGCCCGTGAGCGCCGTCGCGATCGCGAACCGACGAGGGCGCTTCGTTTCGACCGCATTTGCCGCTACGAGTGTTCCCACGGCGGTAATTGCTGCGAGCAAGCCGCCGGGATGACCCGGTTCGCTGATCATCACGATCAGGCTCAGAAAAGTCAGTGTTGCCGCCGCGACTCCCGTGCCTGCGCTGCCGGTCTGCCGGCGCACAAAATGCCCTGCAACGCCGGCGCAGACGAGCCAGTAACCCAGGTTGAGCCAGCGCACGGCGACGGTGTCCATCGTTCCGCCCGTGAGCAGCGTGCCGACGTGATACAGCACGTAGGGGAACGGGCCGTATTGGCTGAAGACGTCCGCGTAAAGCGATCCGTGGGCGATGTAGTTTCGATACGACCAGAGGACGTAACCCTCGTCGTCGTAAGCCATGTATTGGGTGAAATGCAGCCAGTAACCGCACCACGCCAATGCGACCAGCGCCGCCAGCACCACGCCGCCGCGCACGAACTGCTTAATCGAATCCGACACGCCGTTTGACGATGTAGTTCGGACGCCGCTTCACTTCGTCGTAAACACGGCCGAGGTATTCGCCGAGCACGCCGATGCCGATCAATTGCACGCCGCCGAGAAACAGCACGAGTGTGACCAGCGTCGTGAATCCCGTCTGCGCGATTTCCACGCCGAGCAGCCGGCGGACGATGAAGAACAGCCCGACGGAAAAGCCGACCGTCGCCACGAACAACCCGGAGTAAGTCAGCATGCGCAGGGGCAGACGCGAAAAACTGAACACCCCGTCGAGAGCGTAGCGGACAAGGCGGCGGAAATTTTGCGCCGGCGTGCCGGCGGCGCGCTCGAGCCGATCGTAGAAAACCTCCGCGCGGGGGAATCCCACCCACGAACGCAAGCCGGGGAAAAAGCGATGCACTTCCGGCAGATCGTTGAACGCCTGCAGCGCATTACGTCCCAGCAGGCCGAAGGTGCCGGTGTTGCGCTCAACGGGGATATCGACCAACGCACCGAAGCAGCGGTGAAACACGTCGAACCCGATCCGCCGCAGACCGCCTTCCTGGCGCGAGCGGCGCACGGCGAGCACGACTTCGGCGCCGTTTTTCCAAGCGGCGACCATTTCCGGGATGACCTCCGGTGGATCCTGCAGGTCGGCGTCCATCGTCACGACCGCATCGACCTCCCGGCATTCCGCCAGGCCCGCGGCGAGCGCGTTTTGAAATCCGAAATTGCGGGAGAGGGCCACGAAGCGGAAGCGCGGGTCGCGCGCACACTGCGCTTCGATCAGTTCCGCTGTGTGGTCGCGGCTGCCGTCATCGATCAGGATCGCGCGCCACGTCACCCCCGGTTGGGCGTCGAACACCGCCGCCAGCCGCGCGAAGAGTTGCGGCAGCACAGCCGTCTCGTTGAACGCGGGGATGACGATCGCGATGTGGGGCGGGCGATGCACGGCAGGTTTTATGGGTGAACCGGCGGCGGAGCGGAAGTGCGATTATGCAGTGGCACCGGTTTCTCCCAGCGCAGCACCCGCCAGCCGCCAATTTCATCAATTGTTAACGGCGGCGGAGCGAGTTTCGCCGCCAGTCCCCAATCCGCCCCGTCGCCTGGCAACACCAGCGCAGTGAAGTGCGGCGGTAAATGCGCGTGCGCCTGCGCGAACGACACCGGGTGTCCGGTGATGAAGCGCACATAAATGCCGTCCTCCGTGTGATCGAAACGGCCGCTGGCAAAGTAGCCCACCAGCGGAGCCCACGGCAGCCAGGTCGCGTCGGGCGCGGCGCGCGCGATCTGGTCGGCGGCGTGCAGGCGCGCCGTGGCCGGACGCAGTGGAAGGTGATCGGTCGTGGCGAGTCGCGCGGACAAAAGGACCGCCGCGATGCCCGCTGCGAACGCTGGCGCGAGCGTCCACCGCTGGCGCGCGAGACCCAGCGCGGCGACGAGCACCGCGGGCAGGAGCCACTGAAAGCCGTGCAAATTATTGGTCGTGCCGCCGGTGGTCAAAATGCCCGCGAGGCCAAACGGCAGCGCCACGCCCCATGCGATCATCGGCAGTTCGAGCGCCCGTGACTCGCGCCGGAGTGCGCGACCGAACGCGAGCAGCACGAGAAGCGCGGCGCCTCCTTGCACCGCGAGATGCGGGGCGAGGTCGGCGAGGCGGACCCAAGGCGCGTCGGCCCACGGCAACCGCGCGGGAACGGTCACGGCGCCGAACCAAAGCTCCCTCCAGCCAAATTGGGCCACTGCGGCCGCGGCGAGCGCTCCTCCCGTGAGCAGCGTGCGTCCGAGATGGAAACTCGCGCTGCGCGCGCCTTCCGCGCGGAAGAGCCAGACCAGTTGCGCGAGCAGCAGCGCCAGCGCGGTCGGCTTGCAGCCGAGCGCGGCGGCGGTCGCGAGCGCCGCCAGCCAGCGCCGGCGAGCGGACGGCGGCGTGAGCGCGAGCACGAGATTGGCTGCGAGTCCGAGCGCGACGAGAAGGTTGTCCGCTTGAAGAAAGCGAAATGCCGGCTCCGGCCAAATGAGACAGGTGAGCGCCAAGGCGAGCCAGCGATCGCTGGGTCGGGCGTTCGCGCTCGGCCAAAGCAGGCACGTCGCCCCGAGGGCCGCGAGCGCGAGCAGGAGATTAATCGCTCCGGCGGCCAGCACGGCGCTGACGGCGTCGCGCGCGAGGACGGCCGGGCTCCAGAGCCACAACGGCACGGGTCCATACATCCACGTCGTGAGCACGCCCGCGCCGGGCAGTGTGTAAACGGGTTCGCCCTGCGCGCCCATGAAGACCGCGGTGAGCCGCAAATCATTCCAACTCGAGGCCGGCACGCGACACCAGCTGATCCAGAGCCACCCGGCGGCGGCAAACAGCGCGAGGCCGGTCCAGAAATAATTCGTCCGCCCGGTGGTAACCGCGGCCTTCACGGCTCAGCGCAGCACGTTGTATTTCACGATCGCGTAGATCGCGCGGAAGCCGTCGCGCCAGCCGATTTTTTTGCCCTCGGCGTAAGTGCGGCCGTAGTAGCTGATGCCGACCTCGTAGATCCGGCAGCCGTCGAGGCCGGCGACTTTCGCGGTGATCTCGGGCTCGAAGCCGAAACGGTTCTCCTCAATCGTGATTTTCTGCAGCACGTCGCGGCGGAACACCTTGTAGCATGTTTCCATGTCCGTGAGATTGATGTTCGTGAACATGTTCGAGAGTAGCGTCAGGAAACGGTTGCCGACCATGTGCCAGAAATAAACCACGCGGTGCGCCTCGGCGCCCATGAAGCGCGAGCCGAAGACGACGTCGGCCTTCCCGTCGGCGATCGGCTTGAGAAGGCGCGGATATTCCTGCGGGTCGTATTCGAGATCGGCATCCTGCACGATCACCGCGTCGCCGGTCGCCGCAGCGAAACCGGTGCGCAACGCGGCGCCTTTGCCGCAATTCACGGGGTGATAGATTACTTTGTCCACGAGCGCGGCGACTTCGTTTTGCAGGATCTCGCGGGTGCCGTCGGTCGAACAGTCGTCCACGATGATGATCTCCTTGTCGCGCACGGGTGCGGTGCGGACGGCTTCGACGATCGAGCGGATCGTATGACGCTCGTTGTAGCAGGGGATGACGATGGAGAGCTTCATGCGAGGGCGCCGGCACGCTAGAGGAGCGTCCGGGCGAGGGAAGTGCAAAGACGTGGACGGCTCCGGCCTTGACGGCGCGGAAGGCCCGCGCGCATCGTTTCCCGATGGCCGAAACCACTCCCCGTTCCTCCCGCGCGCTGCTCATCAAGTTGGGCGTGGTTGCCGCTGTGCTTGTCGTGGGCGCGGTGCTGGTGGCGCGGGGTCTGGATGTGAAGGGAATGATTACGGCCGGAATGGATTTCGTTCGCCGCGCCGGCCCGGTCGCATTCTTCAGCGGCATGGCGCTGCTGCCGCTTGCTGCGGTCCCGATGCTGGCGTTCACCTTGCCCGCCGTCTCGCTTTACGGTCCGCAATTTGGCACTGGCGGAGTCGTCGGACTATCGCTTGCGGCCGTGACGGTCAATTTGTGCTTCGGTTACGCCCTGGCGCGCCGGTGGCTTCGCCCGCTGTTGCAGGGCGTCGTGGCAAAATTGGGCTATCGCCTCCCGGAGGTGGAGGTGGGCGACGCCACGGATCTCGTCATCCTCTTGCGCGTGACTCCGGGCATTCCGTTTTTCGCGCAAAACTATCTCGCCGGGTTGGCGGAAGTTCCCTTTGCGCGTTATTTTCTCGTCTCAGTGGTCGTGACCTGGCCGCTCAACGTTGCGTTTCTCCTCTTCGGCGACGCGCTGCTGCACGGAAAAGGGAAGATGGCGCTCCTGTCGATCTGTGCGCTGGTGGCTCTGACGACGACGCTGCATCTCGTGCGCAAGCACTACGAGCGGCGCAAAAAGGCGGCGTGAAAACCGACGAACTCGCCCTGCAGGACGACAGCGGCCGCGTGCAGACCGTCACGGAGTTTACGCGCCGCGTGCGCGAACTGCTGAAGGGCGGCCTTCCGGCCGGCTGGGTGCGCGGGGAGATTTCCAACCTGCGCGCGCAGGCGAGCGGGCATTTTTATTTTTCCCTCAAGGACGCCGGCGCGCAGTTGAGCTGCGTTCTGTTCCGCGGCGATGCCGCGCGCCAGAGCACGAAGTTGAAGGACGGTTTGCAGGTCCTCGTCTATGGCGAAGTGGATGTTTACGAGGCGCGCGGGCAATACCAGCTCATCGTCCGCGCGGTGGTCGATCACGGCCTCGGCCGCCTGCAACAGCAGTTCGAGGAACTGAAACAGCGACTCGCTGCGGAAGGGTTGTTCGATGCGGGGAAAAAACGCCCGCTGCCGTTCGCGGCGTGCAGGGTGGGCTTCATCACGTCGCCGACCGGCGCGGCTGTGCAGGATTTCATCCGCATCCTGCGTCGGCGCGAATGGCGCGGACGGCTCGTCGTGCTGCCCGCGAAGGTCCAAGGCGCTGGCGCCGCGGCCGAGATGGCGGAGATGCTGCGATTCGCGCAGGAGCTGAACATTTTCGACCTGCTCGTGATCGGTCGCGGCGGCGGCAGCATCGAGGATTTGTGGGCGTTCAACGAAGAGGTCCTGGTCCGCGCAGTCGCGGCGAGCCGGGTGCCGATCATCTCGGCGGTCGGCCACGAGATCGACTACACACTCTGCGATTTCGCGGCCGACATTCGCGCCGAAACGCCGAGCGGCGCGGCGGAACTCATCTCCTCGCAACACCTCTCATGTGTCGAGCGCGTGCTCAACGCCGGCTCGGCGATCGAGGACATCGCCGCGTCGCGGCTGGTGCACGCCAGCCAGCAGCTCGATCACGCCCGCAGCCGGCTGCGCCTGCTGTCGCCGTCCGCCCTGATCGAGCAGAACCAGTTGCGCGTGGACGATCTCACGAATCGTCTCGCCTCTGCGTTGCGGCATGCGACCCAGGAACGGCGCGAGCAGCTCGGCGCTGCGCGCGCCCGCCTGTCCGCCGCCTCGCCCGAACGGCGCGTGCAACAGGAGTCGCACCGCCTGCTCGCGCTGTGGAAGCGGCTCGAGTCGGCGAGTCCGCAATCGGTGTTGAAACGTGGTTTCGCCCTCGTGCGCGACGAAATGGGCCGGCCTGTCGCGCGCGCCAAGGGCGTGCAGTCCGGCCAGTCGCTCACCACGGAGTTCGCCGACGGAAAGATCCGCACGCGCGTGGAATAATTGTCCGGGTATCGCGCTCTGAGTTGCGTCCGGCTTTTGCGGGCGGCCGGCCAAAAAATCCGCGCGCCCGCCCGCTTCCCCCGCATTTGCCAATCCGTCACCTCTGTGCAACCTCCTCTCCCGATGAACAAGTGGTTCCTTCCGCTGCTTCTCGCTGCAGCCGCTGTCGCTGCGGTCATTCTCCGCGCTTCGAATTCTCCGGTTATGAAATCTTCCGCTTCCTCCGCCGACACTCCCGCGACCGATGCTGCTTACTGCCCGCCGGGTGATTCAAAATCCGCCTGCGGCCTGCCATCCAAGGTCGTGATCGACATGAGCAAGGCGAAGGTGAAACGCACCGAGGCCGAGTGGCGCTCGCGCCTCACGCCCGAGCAATACCGCGTCGCGCGCCAGCAGGGCACCGAGCCCGCGTTCCGCAACCCGTATTGGAACAATCACGCCGACGGAGTCTATATGTGCGTCGGTTGCGACACGCCGCTGTTCGACTCGCGGCACAAATTCGACTCCGGCACGGGCTGGCCGAGCTACTGGCAGCCGCTCGAAAAGGCATTCGTCGCCGAAGAAACGGATTCGAGCTGGGGCATGGTTCGCACCGAGACGCATTGCGCCGTGTGCGGCAGCCATCTCGGTCACGTGTTCGACGACGGCCCGCGCCCCACCGGCCAGCGCTACTGCATCAACAGCGCTTCGCTGAAATTTCTGCCGCGCGCCGAATATGCCGAGTGGGCGGCGAAGAACAGCCCGGCGCAACCGGGCGAGTGATCGAGGGTGGTCGCGGCGCGCGCGGATTATTTCTTTGCCGCCGCCAGTTCGTCGAGGTGTTCGGCTTTCCAGCGCATGCAGGCGAGGATGCGGTTGTAGCCGCTCGGGTGGTCGAAGAAGACGATTTCCTCCCACTTGCCCGGATGCATTTTCCGATACTCGCCGAGCAGGAGGAACGCATCCGCCATGGCGTCGGGCTGGCGCGCCGAGTTGAGGCCGTAGTAGTCGGCCTCGACTTCCGCGACGCGGATGATCGTGTTGCGAATCGGCGTAGCGAGGAACAGGAAGATACCCAGTCCCATGCCCACGAGCGGCAGGCCCGCGATGTCGCCAATGCCGCGCACGCCCCATGCAGCGCCCCAACGCGCGAGCGCAAAGTGGAAAAACCAATTGGTGAACCAGAACCCAAGGGCGAAAAGCAGGCTGAGATAGACGACGTGCCGATGGACGTGGTTGAGCACGTAGTGACCGAGTTCGTGTCCCATCACCGCCATTACGCCCTCGGGCGGGCAGCGGGTGAGCAGGTTGTCGTTCAGCGAAACGCGGATGGTGTTGAACGCGCCGCTGACATTGGCGCTCACGCGCTTGGTGCGACGCGACGCGTCGAATTCATAGACGTTGTCCGCCGGCACGCCGTTGGCGCGCGCCATCGACAGGATGGGATCGCGCACCTTCGGGTCGGCGAGCGGGACGTATTTGTTGAACACCGGGGCGAGAAAGACCGGCGCGAGCACGATGAAGAACAGCAGCAGGAACGGCGTCACCATCGACGCAACGATCCACCAGCGCTGCTGAAATCTGCGAATCCCCGCATAAAGCAGCGCGACCAGCAGCGGCACCATGAGGAGCGAAATGACGAGTCCTTTCACTTTATCGCCGAACCACGCGCCCGCCGTTTGCGTGGACATCTGATAGAAATGTTCGCGCCAGAATCCCTCGTAATAATCGAGCGGCAAATTCAGCGCCCACGACACGATCGAAAACAACACGACGAACAGCCACGTTTGCACGAAGGTGCGTGAGGCCCAGCGCTCCGCGCGCGCGCGCAGCCCTGCCGCAAAGCCGGTCTTCAGCAAGAGCCAGCTGAGCAACAGTGAGACAATGAGGTTGATGAGGATCAGCCAGTAGTTGCCTTCGAAATACGCGTCGGATCGCGCGCGCGCTTCGGGCGACATCTTGGCGAGGTAGGCTTCGGTCGCGGCGACGGGATCGAAGCCGGTTGCGGCCGACACATGGTTGCTCAACGACACCAACCAAGCGGACACGCACAACGCGCCGCGAGTCATCAGTCGGGATAGGCGGGGCATGTTGGCTTTAAACCGCACCCGGGCTGGTGCGGCAAACGCGAATCAGGTGGGATTGTCCGGCCGCGCGCATGTCGCCCAAGTGGCGTTGGTCTCCGACCGCATGGCCTCTCCGCCGGGCATGACGCTTGCGGGCCGGTCCGAGCTCCGGCGCTCCTTCACTGATACAACCAGAACTTCCGCGCCTGCTGCTGATAAACCGCCGCGCGCTCCGTCCAGTTTTTCACGAACAGCTGCGGATCGACGCGTCCGCCCTGCGACTTCAACGCGGCGAGCCAGGCATTGGACCCGACGTGAATGAGAAACGTGCGCTCCTCGGCGCTGGTCAGGGCGGCAAACGGATTCAGCCGGGTCCACCGCGCGGCCTGCTTGTGCAGATAAAGCGAGAGCTCGGTCGGGCGCCACGCGTTCCAGTCCGTGATTTCGACATAGACGCCGGGGCGCGGCTTGTTGTCGCGGCCCAGTCCCTGCATCTTCACGAAGCGGACGCCGGGAATCTTGTAGGCCTCCATCGTCTTGATGATTTCATCGGGCGTTTTCTTCGGGAAACTGATGCCGCGAAAGGGAAACTCGCGTCCGATGCCATGCGTCCAACCTGAATTTTGCGTGCCGAGCCCGACCATCGCGTAACCGACGGCCGCGTCGTAGGTCGGCACCATCGGCGAGGTCTTGATCCAGCGCAGCCCGGTCTCCGGCCAGCGCATCGCGCGCGTCCAGCCGCGCATCGGCACGACAGTCAGGCGGCCTTTCTCGCGCGCCGAGTCGGACACATTGATGATGCCAGGAATCGTGAGCATCCGCGGCAGCTCCTTTGCCATTCGCGCCATCTCGCCCATCGTCAACCCGTGCACATAAGGCACGCGCAGAGCGCCGACGTAGCTCTTCCATTCCGCGTCGAGGGGAGGGCCGTCCACCTTCAGACCGCCGAGCGGATTTGGCCGGTCGAGGACGATGACTTCGACGCCGGCTTCGAAACACGCCGCCATCGTTGTCAGCATAGCGCTGGCGAACGTGTAGGAACGCGAACCGATGTCCTGCAAATCGATCACCACCGCATCGAGCCCCTTGAGCATCGCGGGCGTGGGTTTGCGCGTCTTGCCGTGCAGCGAAAAGATGGGCAGCCCCGACGGCTGGTGGACTGAGTCGCCGAAGTTCACCGCGGCGGTGATCTGGCCGTCGAACCCATGTTCCGGGGCGAAGAGCGACACGAGCTTTGTCTGTCGCGCGCGCGTGCGGATGACGTCGATTGTGCTCTCGCCGCGGCGGTTCACGCCGGCGGGATGGGTGAGCAGTCCGATTTTCTTGCCGGCGATTTCCTTGAACCCGTTCGCCTCAAGCACGTCGATGCCGAGCATCACGGGCGGCAGGTTTTCGGGCAGCGCGGGCTGCGGTGCGTTTGGAACGCGCGGCTCTTCGGGGGGTTTTTTCGGCTCGCTGGCGCAGCCGGCCAGCAGGGCGAGCGCGCCGGCGAGGACGAGTCCGGTCGAAAATTTCACGGGCAACCAGCGGGGCATGTGCGGTTTTTCTGCGGTCGGCACCGGGCGCTGGCGAGGAGAAACACCCGTGCCGCGGGACTATTGCGCCGCGGGCGGCCGGGGGCGGCGGCGCGGCGGCGCGTGCGTGTGGTGTTGCCAGTAGTTGCGATAAAGAATGTCGAGCACGAGCCCGAGGGCGGCGCCGCTGATGACGCCCCCGACGATCAACGCGTTGATCGCGGTGCCGATCCGGCGGACGCGCGAGGGTCGCACGTTCTCGGCTTTGGGTGCAGGAGCGGTGACTTCGTGTTCCTCGTTCAGCGGCAAAATGGATTCGTTGGGATCCGCGGCCGGCAATGCCTCGCCGAAACCCGCTGTCTTGATCACGTATGCGCCAAGTTCGTGCGTCGCGTAGTAAATCGGCGCGGCGGTGAACGGATTGGTGATGAACTGCAGTCCTCCCATCACCATGAAATTTGTGCGCAGCATCAGCGAGAGGACGAGGGCCAGCGGCAGTTGCAGGCCCATCACCGGCAGGAGGGAAAGGATCGAGCCGGCGTAGAAGGACGGCCGCATGTGCTCGTATTTCACCGACCAGAGATACGCCCGCTTGCGCGCCATCTCCGCGAACCGGCCGACGAGCGGATATTTGTGCAACACCGCGCGGCGGGGCATGAATTTCAGGAACTGCTTCACGCGCCGGATGCGGGCGAAGCGCTCGGCTTTGTGATGCGGCGGCTCGTCGTGCTCGGGCGACTCGGGGTGGAGGGTCACGCGCTTGGAAATGTGCGCGCCTGCCCGGCGTCCGCAACCGGAATTGCTCCCGTCAACGGGATTGGCGCCGCGCCGCTGCGGCCGTGGCGAGTTGCTCGAGCAACGGCAGCGTTTCGTCGAAGCCCAGACAGCCATCCGTGATGCTCTGGCCGTAAAGCAGCGCCTTCCCCGCCTCGGCGCGCTGGGTGCCGGCGACGAGATTACTCTCCAGCATCACGCCCAGGATCGCGCGGCTGCCGCCCGCGATCTGGCGCGCGACGTCGGCCGCGACCTCGATCTGCTTCTCGGGCTGCTTGACGCTGTTGCCGTGGCTGCAATCGACGAGCACCGCGGGGGTCGCGTTGGCCGACCGGAGCAGTGCCACGGCCTCGGCGATCGCTTGGGCGGAATAATTTGGCCCCGTGCGGCTGCCGCCGCGCAACACGAGGTGACACTCGTGATTGCCGGTCGTGGCCAGCACCGCCGGCGCGCCTTCGCGTGTGAGCGACGGAAACCAATGCGGGTGACTCGCCGAAACGATGGCGTCCACCGCCACCTGCAGATCGCCATCGGTGCGGTTTTTGAAACCGACCGGCATCGACAGCCCGGAGGCGAGCTCGCGATGGATCTGACTTTCGGTCGTGCGCGCGCCGATCGCCGCCCACGAAACGAGGTCGGCGTAATACTGCCCGAGCGTCGTATCGAGAAACTCCGTGCCGATCGCCAGGCCCGCCGCGTTGATGTCGAGCAATAGCTGGCGCGCGAGACGCAGCCCCGTGTTGACCATGAAGCTCCCGTCAAGATGCGGATCGTTGATCAGACCCTTCCAGCCGACCACCGTGCGGGGCTTCTCGAAATACACGCGCATCACCACGAGCACATCGCTCGCGAGGCGGTCGGCGACCGGCTTCAGCCGCTGGGCATATTCGAGGGCCGCCTTCGGATCGTGAATCGAGCAAGGGCCGACCACCGCCAGCAGCCGGTCGTCGCGTCCCGCGAGAATGTCGCCGATCTCGCGTCGCACCCGCTGCACGAGCGCCGCCCCGGTCTCGTTCAACGGCAGGTCTTCCTCGAGAATCGCCGGCGACAACAGCGGCCGCGCGGTGCGGATGCGGAGGTCGGAAGTCGGTTGGCGCATAGGGAAGTTCGAGTGAACGGGCGGCCCGGGAAATTGCACGGAGATTTTCGTCGCCTCGCCGTCGCTATGACAAACACTGGTCGCGCGCATGCTCTTCCTCTGTCAACACGGCTACCAATTGCTGCTCGAACGCGAGCTGATGGCCGACGGCCTGACCGTGAACGAGACCGGTCCCGGTTGGGCGGGCGCGGAGGTGGTGCCGGGCGATGCCGTGCCGCGCGCGATCGACGAGCTGGCATTTCCGCACCTGACGCTGCTCGCTCCCCGCGAAATCCGCGGTGACTCGGTCAACGCGCTCGCGCAGCAGCTCGCGGACTATTTTCTCGAGAGCCTGCGCGGCGAACGCATCGAGGCGGCGTGGCCGTGCGTGTTTCTCGAGGCGGCGGAAATCCCCGGCCTCGGCCGGCGCACCAGCGGCGTGGAAAGGGCCTTTCACGAACTGCTCACGAAAAAACTCCGCCGCATCGCCAAGCTCGCCACGCCGGACACACCGCGCGGCTCGGGACCAGCTCGCGGATTTTTCGTCTTCTTCTCTGACTTCGGCCGCGTCTTTGCCGGGCGCGATGCGTGGCGCGGCGGCCAGCGCCGGATGGCGGATGACGACCTCGCGCCGTCACGTTCCTACCTCAAGGTCGAGGAAGCCTACGTCGTGCTCGGCCGTGAACCGGTGGCAGGCGAAACGGTTTGCGATCTCGGGGCGGCGCCGGGCGGCTGGAGTTACAGCGCGGCGAAGCGCGGCGCGAAAGTCGTCGCGCTCGACAACGGTCCGCTGAAGGGCGGCGCGTTCGGCCATCCGGCGATCGAGCATCGCCTGGAGGATGCGTTCAAGTTCGCGCCGCGGGAGGGCGAGACGTTCGACTGGCTGTTTTGCGATCTCGTCGAGGAGCCGCATCATGTGATGGAAAATCTCGTCACGCCCTGGCTCGAACGGGGTTGGTGCCGGCACTTCGTCATCAATCTGAAATTCGGCCGCATCGACGCACTCGCGTTGCTACGCGAGCTGCGCGCGTCGGGTTCGGTGTTCGCGCGTTGCGCGCCGGGTGTCCGCCTCCGCCACTTGTATCACGACCGCGAGGAGTTCACGGTCGTCGGCCATCTCCGCGCATGAAATCCGCTCCGCACAAAATCCCCGAACTCAACGTCTGCGGCTGGCAGGCCGTCTCGACGCTCTTTGCGCAACATCCGGGCGAAGTCATCCGCCTCTTTTTCGATCCCGCCACCGGCAAGCGCACCGGCGAGATGTGTTCGTATCTCGCGAAGACCAAGCGCATCTACCGGCAGGTTCCGCCGGAGGAATTGGAGAAGGTCGCGGGCACCGTGCACCACGGCGGCATCGTCGCCGTGATCGCGGCGCGGCCGCTGCAACGGGTGACGCGCGACGTGCTCGAGCGGTGGGCACGCGAAAAGGCGCCGCTGTTGCTGCTCGATCGCATCAGCAATGCGAACAACCTCGGCGCGCTGGTGCGCACCGCGGCCTATTTTGGCGTGCGCTCGATCATCATTCCCGACGCGCCCGGTCAGGCACTGCCCGGAGAGGCGGCCTATCGCGTGGCCGAGGGCGGCATGGAATTCGTGGAATTTTTCCGCGTGCCCGCGCTCCCGGAATTTTGCGCCGAGTTGAAACGCAGCCATTACCTTATCGGCACGAGCCTGCGCGGCACGCAGCTTTCGCCGCGTGAGGTGCGCGAGCGCGGGCTGCCGCGGCCCGCCGCGGTAATCCTCGGCAACGAGGAGAAAGGCATCGCGCCCGCCGTCGCGAGCGCCTGCGACCGCCTCGTGAAAATTCCCGGCGCGGCCACCGTCGAGTCGCTCAACGTCTCCGCCGCCGCCGCCGTGCTCTGCTGGGAATTCTTTGGCCTTCGCTAAAGCTCGGCCGCCACGTCGGCCTGAGCGGAATCGGGTGGGGTCCGGATTCCGTTCGCACCGCGCAGGTCAATCGCGGGCGCGCAACACCGCGCGCACGGGGCAGCCGTCGGCACCACGCACGCGCAGCGGCAGCGCGATCAGTTCATATACGCCCGCTTCGACGCCGCACAGATCAAGGCTTTCGAGAATGAACACGCCGGCTCGGCCGAACTCGTGGTGGATCGGCAGGTCCTTGCTGGTGAGATGATCGACCGACGGAAAATCCATGCCGATCAGCCGCACGCCGCGCTCGGCCAGCCACGTGGCGAGCCCCGGAGCATACTGCGGCCAAGTCGTGGGAAATTCCGCGAGGTTCGTCCATGCATCGCTGCGGAGCAGCACGCGCGGAGTCGCCGCAAGATCGAGGCTCGCGAACATTTCCGGCGTAATCGTCGCCCGTCCGCGAACGTCCACCACTCGCGCGGGGCCGACGTAGAGATCGACCGGGATCTCATCGATCTTCAGGCCGGCATCGTCGAAGTGATACGGCGCGTCCACGTGCGTGCCCGTGTGCATACTCACGCGCAGGCGGCCGACGTTGCACGAGTAGCCGCCGGATTTGGTCGCGGCGAAATCGAATTGCGCGGGCGTATCGCCGGGCCAGACGGGCATGCCGGTGAAGATCGGGCGGCTGATATCGATGAGTTTCATGTAACTCCTCCGGTGCGCGCCGCGAATTGCTCGTAGGCCCGCGTGGTCATGATGTGCTTCAGCCGCACGACCGCTTCAAGGCAGTCGTTGAACGAACTATAGAGCGCAGTTGGTGCGAGGCGGATGACATCGGGTTGTCGGAAGTCCGGGACAACTTTTTCGACCTTGAGCGCCTGACAAATCCGCCACGCTTCGGCATGGGCCAGCGCGACATGTCCCCCGCGCTGCGCATCCGCGCGCGGATTCGAAATCGTGAAGCCGAGCCCGGAGAGTTCCGCGTCGATCGCCTCCATGAGAAAGCGCGTGAGGGCGAGGGACTTTGCGCGCAGCGGCGCGATGCCGCCCGCCGCGGAAAAAATCTCCAGCGCGCCTTGCAACGGCGCGAGGCTCAGCAGATGCGGCGTGCCGACATGAAATGCCGCCGCGCCCGCCGCCGGTTCATGCGTGTGGGACATCGCGAAGCGACGCGAGAGCTTCACGCCCCACCAGCCGGCGAGGCCGGGCGCGCGGTCAAAGTGCCGGCGGTTCAAATAAAGTCCGCCCACCGCACCCGGACCGCCGTTGAGATATTTGTAGGAGCACCAGAACGCCGCATCGACGCCATCGGCATCGAACGCATGCGGCACCGCGCCGATCGAATGCGAGCAATCCCACCCGAGCATCACGCCGCGCGCGCGCGCTTCACGCGTGAGGTGCGCGACGTCGAGCAGTTGTCCGCTGGTGAACAACACCGCGGGCAACACCGCGAGCGCAACGTCGTCGGTGAACGCCGCGACGATATCCTCCTCGCGCAACGTGCGTCCGTCGCGACTCGTGACTTCCCGGTAGTGCTGCGCGGGGTCAAGCCCGCGGAGACGCAAGTGGCTCGTGATCGCGTGCGCGTCCGAGGAGAAATTGAGCTGGTCACCGAGGATGACGCTCCGTTGCGCGGTCGGAACAAACAGCGTCGCGAGCAGTTGGTGCAGGTTGCCCGTCGTAGAACTGGTCAGGCAAATCTCGTCCGCGGCCGCACCGACGAGCGGCGCAAGTTGCGCGGCAATCGACTCCGGCAAATCGACCCACGGGGGCGACGCGTCGGTCCAGCCATTGATGCCGAGCGCGCGCCATTCCGCGAGCGCTCGCACCGCGGCGGCCTCGGCGGGACGGCCCATCAAGCCGAGCGAGTTGCCATCGAGGTAGATCTCGCCGGGCTGGACGTAGAACTCGCCGCGAAAGCGCGCGAGCGGATCCGCGCGGTCGAGCGCCGCAGCCTTTTCCATGAGCGGGGTGGGGAACATCGAACGGAGATTCACGTCCCGTCGCCCGGGCGTAAACGCGAAAAGCTTAGCGCTTGCCGCCCAAACCAGGTTGGGGCTAATAAGCAACGATGAGATATTCCGGTGGCGCCCGCCTCAATCAGGTTCTGGCCCTGGCCGAGCTGCTCGACATGCTGGCGGTGGAACTGGCGGCACAGATGCGGAAGCGGATGAAATCAGCTCCGCGGTCACGTGGTGCCACGCTGCGGCCGGGGATCGAAACCCCGCTGTGGGCGGCGGTAGTTTCCGAGATACAGCCCTTCATTGCCCGCAGAGGCGCAAAGGCGCTTTTGGCGCGTGAACTGGGTCTGCATCGATCGCAAATCTCGAAGTTTTTCGTCGCGAAATCCGCGATGCCGGATGCCGAGCGAGCGTTGCAATTGCTCGTCTGGCTGGGACAAAGAGGGCGGGAAGAGAAAACGTGAAAGCTGCTTAATAGCCCCAACATGGTTCGGGGTTGCTGGGGACGGAGAATCAGAGATGTTGGGACCGCGTGAATATTCCGGTTTGGGATGATGCCCCTGGAGTGGGATTGCCGCGGCTGGAAGGGAAGCGGCGGACGGAGGTTTGCGTCGTGGGGCTGGGCGGGTCGGGGCTGGCCGCGCTGGACGAATTGCAGGCGCGCGGCGTGGATGTGGTGGGCGTGGACGCCGTGGCGGTCGGCGCGGGGGCGGCGGGGCGCAATGGAGGCTTCGTCCTCGCGGGGTTGGCGAGATTTTATCACGAGAGCGTCGCGCAGTTCGGGCGCGAGACGGCGGCGGCGATCTACCGCGCCACCACGGAGGAAATCCGGCGGCAGGCGGCGGCGCTGCCCGGAGTATTCCAGCTCAATGGCTCGCTGCGGCTCGCAGCGGATGCGGAGGAAATCGCGGATTGCCACGCCCACGCAGCGGCGTTGCGCGCGGACAACTTTCCCGTCGAATGGTATCGCGGGCCGGAAGGGGAGGGGCTGTTGCTGCCGACGGACGGCGTCTTCCAGCCGATGACACGCGTGCGCATGCTGGCACAGCAGCTTCGCCAGCGCGGCGTGCAGTTGTTTGAGCGGTCGCCGGTGCGAGCGGTGTCGGCAACACGCGTGGTGACCGACCGCGGCCTGATCGAGTGCGAACGCGTAATCGTGGCAGTGGACGGAAAGCTTGAAGCGCTCTTCCCGCGCGAACTCGCCGGCCGCGTGCGCACGGCGCGGTTGCAGATGCTCGCGACGGCGCCGGCGCCGGAGGTGAGTTTTCCGCGCGCGGTGTATTGGCGCTATGGCTTCGAATATTGGCAGCAACTCGCCGATGGCCGAATCGCGCTCGGCGGGTTTCGCGATCATGCGCTCGAGGAGGAGTGGACGAGTTCCGCGGAGCCGACGGCGGCGATGCAGCAGCGCATCGAATGTTTTCTGCGCGAACACCTTCGCGTGACCGCACTGGTGACGCATCGCTGGGCGGCGTCGGTCGGCTACACGCCGGATGGATTGCCGATTTTCGAAGAAGTCGCGCCGGGGGTTTGGGCCGTCGGCGGCTACAATGGCACGGGCAACATCGTGGGTGCGCTCTGCGGACGCGCGGCCGCGACGCTGGCGTGCGATGGGACTTCCTCGTGGGCGGACTTGTTGGACGGGGCGCGCCGGATGGGCAAATCGGTCGAAAATTAACTCGGCACCGCGCGCCTCTTCGGCTCGATTGCCGCCATGCGTCCCTTGAAGGTTCTGTTCGTTTCACCCGAGGTGGAGCCCTTCGTGAAAGTCGGTGGTTTGGCCGACATGGTCGGCGCGTTGCCCAAGGAGATCGCCGCGCTCGGTCACGATGCGCGCGTGATGTGTCCGCTCTACAGCACGACGAAGCGTGTCGGCGAATGGATTTCGCGTGAGGAACCGCTCGGGGTCGAGGTCGGTCCGGAAACCCGCTGGGCGCGCACTTGGGAAACGACTTTGCCCGGTGGCAAGGTGCCCGCGTATTTCATTGAGCACGATTGGTATTTCGGCCGCGCCGAGGTTTACAGCGAGGCGAGCGATAATCCGTATCGATTTGCGTTTTTCTGTCGCGCGGCGCTCACGCTGTGCGAGCAGCTCGGGTGGGTTCCGGACGTGATTCATTGCCACGATTGGACGACGGGCTTGCTGCCCGTGATGCTCAACACGACGTTGCGCGACACGACGCTCGGGAAGGTCGCGACGGTTTTCACGATCCACAATCTCGAGCACCAGGGTCTCGCGCCGCGCGCGCTGGTGGAGTTTGCGCGGCTGCCGGCGGGTGAATTTCGCAGCGACAGCCTCGAGAGCTACGGCTCGGTGAACATGATGAAGGCGGGGCTCTATCATTCGACGAAGCTCACGACGGTCAGTCCGACCTACGCGCAGGAAATCCGCACGCGCGACGGCGGCTTCGGGCTCGATGGCGTGTTGCGTTTCCGCTCGGCGGACCTGCTCGGCATTCTCAATGGCATCGATGCCGCGGCCTGGGATCCGGCAACGGATGCGTCGTTGCCCGCGAATTATTCCGCTGCGGATTTCGCGGGCAAGACGAAGTGCAAGGCGGCCTTGCAGGAAAAACTCGGTCTCACGATCGATCCCCACGTTGCGGTTTATGGGGTCGTTGCGCGACTTGTGCACCAGAAGGGGCTCGATCTGCTGGGCGAAGCGCTCGGGCACATTGTCGAGCGCATGCACGTGCAATTCGCGCTGCTCGGCAGCGGCGATGAGCGCGTCGAGGCGATGTTTCGCCACGCGATGACGCGTTATCCTGGGCGCGTTGGCGCGTTTGTCGGTTTCAACGGCGCGCTGTCGCGCCTCGTGCAGGCCGGCAGCGATTTTTTTGTGATGCCGAGCCGCTCCGAACCGTGCGGGCTGACGCAGATGTATGCGATGCGCTACGGCACGCCGCCGGTCGTGCGGGCGACGGGTGGTCTGGTTGATACGGTTTCGAACTTCGTCGAAGGCGGGGAGGCGGGCACGGGGTTCGTGTTTCGCGAGGCCAATTCCGCCGCACTGTATCAAGCGATCGGGCGCTCATGCGCCGTGTATTACGATCGCCCCGCCGAATATCGCGCGATGCAGCTGCGCGGGATGGCGCAGGATTTTTCGTGGGCGAGCAACGCGCCGAAATACGTCGATGCGTATCGCTGGGCCGTCGAGTCGCGCACGGGCGTGGCGCCGTAAGTCCTGAGGGGAGGGTGGACTCCGTCCGCGCCGAAGTCGCGCCCTGCCTCAATCCTTTGGCCACGAAAAACACAAAGGGCTGACCGCACGGGAGATTTTATGGCGGCGATAGCCGCCCGACCATCACGTCCGCGGCGCAAAAGGCTTCCGGTGTTTTTCGTGGCAAATCCCTGGTGAAGGACTCACCGCCCTACCGCTCGAGCTATGACACGCGCGGGCAAGCGCATCGTTGACACGCGGTGGCCGCGCCGCCACGCCTCTTGGCCGATGCTTAGTTCCGCCGCCTATTACTATTTTGCGTTCGCCGGTTTTTTTGCCCCGCGAACCATGGGCGGCTGTCTCGAAGCATAAACTGACTCACCAGATTTTAGCACCAGAGCCGCCCTCACCCGGGCGGCTCTTTTGTTTTCCACGCCCGGCAACTGCACCCCGTCTCCTCCCCCGCTCTCCTCTCACCATGATTCTTCCCAAGAACAATCGCCTCACGCCCGAACAGGTCGTCGAAATCACCGGCGTGGTCGCCGAATTCGGCTGCAAGATTCAGCCGATCGTCGGCGCCGTGCGCACCATCTACGCCATCGTGGGCGATGAGCGCGACGACCTGATGATCAACCGCCTCGAGGGACTCGATTACATCGACCGGATCGATCGCATCCAGTCGCCGTTCAAGCTTATGGACCGCCGCTCGGACCTCGCCAACCACCGTATCGCAATTGGCAGTGTCACTCTCGGCGATGAACTCCTCGTCATCGCCGGCCAGTGCACCATCGATCCGAAGAATCCCAATTATTACCTCGAGACCTCGCAGGCGGTGAAGGAAGCCGGGGCCAATGCGCTGCGCGGCGGCGTGTGGAAACCGCGCACGAATCCCTACAGCTTCCAAGGCGACGCGCGATCTCTCGAAATCCTGATGGAGGCTTCGCGTCGCACCGGCCTCCCGGTCGTGACCGAGGTGATGGAACAGGAGCACATCAATCTCGCGCTCGATTGCGGTGTGCACGTGCTGCAGATCGGCGCGCGCAATGCGCTCAACTACTCGCTGCTCCGCCAGATCGGCCGCGCGATCGCCGGGCGCAACACGACCGTCATGCTCAAGCGCAGCATCCACAACGGGCCGCTGAGCGAGTTCATCTCCGCCGCCGAATACATTGCGGCCTTCGGCAATCCCAACGTCATCCTCTGCCCGCGCGGCACGCAGCCGCAGCTCGACGGCTACCGCAACCAGCCCGATGAATCGATCACGCCGCTGCTGAAGGAAAAAACGTGGGCGCCGGTCGTCGTGGATCCGTCACACTCGGTCGGTAAGGCCGGCTACGTCCCTGCCGCCGCGCTTGCCGCGGTTGCTTACGGCTGCGATGGGCTTTGTCTCGAAGCGCACGTCAGCCCGTCGCACGGCATCGGCGACGATCCGAAACAGGCCGTCACGCCCGCCGTGCTCACGGATTTGATCAAGCGCGCCCGCGCACTCCACGCCGCGCTGCGTCCCCAACCCGCCGTTGCCACCCACGCATGAAAAAAGAACTCTCCGCTATTCGCACGAAGATCGATGCCCTCGACGAACGCGTCGTTCAACTCCTCAACGCGCGCCTCAAACTCGCGCAGCGCATCGGTGAGGTGAAGCGTCACGCGCGCGGACGCATCTACGTCGCCGAGCGCGAAGCGGATGTGTTGCGTCGCGTCGCGGCGGCGAACGACGGTCCGCTCAAGCCGGCGGCGTTGCAGGCCATCTATCGCGAGATCATGTCGGCGGCGCTCGCATTGGAGAAGCCGCTCGTCATCGCCTATCTCGGACCTGAAGCGACGAACACGCATGCGGCGGCGCTGAAGAAATTCGGCGCGAGCGTCGAGTATCGGGCGATGCCGTCGCTCGCGGACGTGTTCACCGCGGTCGAAAAGGGCGAGGCCGACTACGGTGTGGTGCCCATCGAAAATTCCACCGAAGGCTCCGTGCGCGACTCGCTCGATCTGTTCGTCGAGACGCCGCTGAAGATTGTCGCCGAGTTGCAGCTCGAGATCGAGCACACGCTGCTCTCGAACGAGCCGCTCGCGAAGATTCGCCGCGTCTATTCGAAGGATCAGGCGCTCGCGCAATGCCGCCGCTGGCTGCAGCGCAATCTGCCGCATGCGCAGCTCGTCGATGTCGATAGCACGGCGCTCGGCGTGCAACGCGCCGCGAAGGAGAAGGGCGCCGCGGCTGTCGGCCCGCGACTCGCGGGCGAGCGCTACGGCGTCGCCGCGGCGGCGATGCGCATCCAGGACCAGAAGAACAACACGTCGCGCTTTGGCATCCTCGGCCGCGAGCCCTCGGGGCCGGCCGGTCGCGGGCACGACAAGACGAGCCTGCTCGTTTCGCTGCACCACGAACCCGGTGCGTTGCTGAAGGCATTGCAGCCGTTCGACCGGCGGAAATTGAATCTCACGCGGATCGAGTCGCGGCCGAGCCGATTGCGGCCGTGGGACTACATATTCTTCCTCGATGTCAGCGGCCACTACGAGGAGCCGGCGATGCAGGCGGCGTTGAAGGACCTGCGCCGGCAATGTCCGCTCGTGAAGTGGCTCGGCAGTTATCCGGCGACCAAATCGGTCTAGCCCTCCGGGCCGCGGTTCCCGCGGCGTTTAGCGCCTGCGGCGCACCCAAAGAACCAAAGCGAGCCCAAGCGCGAGCAGCGCGTAGGTGGACGGTTCGGGAACGGCGACGAATTCCGCCCCCCACACGTTGCTTGAGCGGCCGGTGACGGTGAGGCTTTGCAGCAGCGTCCCGGATTTGGAGTATTGTAGCAACGGACTCGAAGCATTGTTCGGCACAAGCCACAGGGAGTCGGTCGATGGCTGGTAGGCGAGGCCGCCGCGCCCGCCGGTGTGGCTAAACTGCCCGAGGACCGTGCCGGTCAGGGAATATTGGTAAATGGTGCTGCTGCCGGAAATCCAGAGCGTGTCGCTTGCCATATCGTAGGCGATGCCCGCGATGTCGCTGCCGGTCGCGGTGAAGATCGAGGTCAGGTTCGTCCAATCGGTGCTCGCGCGGTAAACCACGGCGTCGCCGCCCGTCCAAGCGAGAGTGTAGTTGAAAATCCCATTGGTCGTTCCGTCGAGGAACTGCGACACGCCGAGCGGACTGAAAGTGGACGAGTCGCGGCCGCTCGTCCCGTCGAGCCCGAACGAGTGGGCGCTGCCGGGATTGTTGTAGTGATCGAGCATCCAGATGCGATCAGTGACCGCCAGGGCGTTGCCCATGTAACCGGTGTTGGTCGTGTAGATGACCGAGCCGCTTGTGGTGTTGACCGCCATCAACTTGATCGAGGTGCTGTCTCCATCGGCGATGAATAATGTCGTGGCCGTGTTGATCGCGGTTTGCGCATTCGCCATGCCGACCGTCACCAGCACGACGGCGCAGCCAAGCGTCCAACGCAAAATCTCTCTCCGGGTGACCATGTGCGGCGAGTTTTGTCTTGGCGATGCAGTGCCGCGAGAAATTTCTGCGGCTCTCCTTCCATCGGCCCGTATTTCACCGGCGGTAAACAGTTTTTACGCGACGGACGTGAGGGTCAGTAGCGCCCCATCACGAACCACATCACCCACGTCAGGCCGATGCTGAACAACACTATACCCGCGAACACGTAGAGCAGCACCACCGGGTTGCCGGGAAAGATCAGCGCGGCGGACGCGAGGATCGCGTAGCCCGTGAGGAGCAGCAGCCAGTAGTCACGGCGGCGGCGTTTCGATTCAGGACGATCGACGGGCTTGAGTTGGTCCATGCCGGCGGCGATCTCGCGGGCGCGCAGGTCGCGCTGCATCGCGAAGACGTCTTTGGCCAACGGCGCGGCCGCGGGTGTGTCGTCGCCCACTTCCGGACGTGGCGCGTTCACGCGCTCGAATTCCTTCGGCTTGAACGTGAACGTGCGGGGCGTGGGTTCCGGCTCGTCGGCCATGCGCGGGAGCATGCCGCGGGTTGCCTTATGCAAAAGCTCTTTCGCGCGAGTGGGACGCGTTCGCGGGCCCGGCGCGCGGGCGGCAATTCCAGCGCATCCTAATACCTCCGCTATGTCACACCCTTGCATCGCGAGGGCATAGTCCGTGCTAACCATGAAGTCGCTATGCCTTCCCGCGTTGTTGTCCCTTCGCCGCTCTATGACCCTGCCTTCGAACACGACGCCTGCGGTGTCGGCTTCATTGCCCGCACCGACGGACACCGCACGCACGACGTCCTAAAACACGGCCTGACCGCGCTGAAGGCCCTCGCGCACCGCGGCGCGATCGACGCCGACTCGTCCACCGGCGACGGGGCGGGCATCATGACGCAGCTGCCTTACGAGCTGATCCGCGCGCACCTGACCGCGCTCAAACTCAGCGTCGTGCCGAAGGACCAGGACCTCGCGGTTGCGATGCTGTTTCTCCCGCGCGAAAACGACCTCGCGCAGGCGCAGATCAAAAAAATCTTCATCGAGGCCGTGAAGGAGGAAGGCCTCGGCTTCGTCGCCTGGCGTGAGGTGTCGACCGACTATTCGATCCTCGGTCGCAAGGCCGCCGACACACGCCCGTTCGTCTTGCAGGCGATCATCGCGCGCCTCGCTGACTCGAGCGACGAGGACTTCGAGCGTCATCTGTTCCTCGCGCAGAAAGTCGCGGAGCGTCGGTGCGGCGAGGCGCGGCTCGACGGCTTCTACGTCTGCTCGTGCTCGTCGCGCACGATTGTTTACAAGGGCTTGCTCAACGCGCCCGAGGTCCGCCGCTATTTTCCCGACCTGCGCGATGTGCGTTACACGACTGCGTTCACGATCTTTCACCAGCGTTACTCCACGAACACGTTTCCGACGTGGCATCTCGCGCAGCCGTTCCGCCTCATGGCGCACAACGGCGAGATCAACACCATCCGCGGCAACCGCGTGCGCATGCACGCGCGCGAGCGTGCGATGGCGGGCGGCGTATGGGGCGGGCGCTTCGCCGACCTGCACCCGATCGTGCAACCGGGCATGTCGGACTCGGCGAGTTTCGACAACGTGCTCCAGGTGCTGAATCTCGGCGGACGTTCCGCGCTGCACTCGATGATGATGATGGCGCCGCTCGCGTGGGAACAAAACCCGCGCCTCAGCGATGACGCGCGCGCATTCTTCCAATATCACTCGTTGCTCATGGAGCCGTGGGACGGCCCGGCGGCGCTCGTGTTTTCGGATGGCCGTGTCGTCGCCGCCACGCTCGACCGCAACGGCCTGCGCCCGGCGCGCTTCAAGCTTTACGACGACGGGCACATCCTCCTCGCCTCGGAAACCGGCCTCGTCCCGAACCTCCCCGGTCAGGTCGTGCAATCGGGCCGGCTCGGACCCGGCCGCATGATTGCGGTCGATCTCGAGAATCAGCGCGTGCTGATGGACGAGGACATCAAGAGGGAGATCGCCGAGAAGCCCATCTATCGCGACTGGTGTTCGCGCCACCTCATCAGCCTGCAGAAATTTGCCGCCGCCGCACCGGAGCCGGAAATCATCACGCCGCCCGCGACGTTTGCGGCCACGCCGTTGCAGCAACAGCTCGCGTTCGGCTACGACACCGAGGAACTCGAACTCGTGCTCGCCTCGCTCGCGGTCGGCCTCGAGCCGACCGGCTCGATGGGCGATGACACGCCGCTCGCCGTGCTCTCGCGTCGGCCGAAGCTGCTCTACTCGTATTTCAAGCAGCTCTTCGCGCAGGTCACGAATCCTCCGATCGATTCCATCCGCGAGAAATCCGTCATGTCGCTCGGAGCCGCGCTCGGCCCGCGCATCAGCCTCTTCGAAACCGCGCTCGCCCCGAGCGGCGTGCTCACGCTCGAGTCGCCGATCATTCTCGATCACGAACTCGAGGCGCTGTCAGCCGTCCCGTTGTTCCGCAACGCCGTCGTGCGCCTCTCGGTGTTGTTCAACGCTAACGCCGGCCCCGACACGCTCGCCGACGCCGTGCACGATCTCGCGCAGCGCGCGCTCAACGCCGTGGAGAACCAAGGCGCGAAGATCGTCATCCTCTCCGACAAGGGTCTCGCGCCCGACAAGGCCGCGATTCCGATGCTGCTGGCGACCGGCGCAGTGCAACACCGCCTGATCCGCGCGGGCCTGCGGCTGAAGTGCGATGTCGTCGCCGAGACCGGCGAAGCGCGCGACGTCCACCACGTCGCCTGCCTCATCGGCTACGGCGCGAACGCGATTAATCCCTACCTCGCGCTCGCCACCGCGCGCGAACTCGCGGCGCAGAACAAGTTGTCCGCGCCCGTCGCTCCCGCCGACGCGGAGAAGAACTACAAGAAGGCCGTCGAGGCGGGCCTGTTGAAGGTCCTCGCGCGCATGGGCATCTCGACGATCGCGAGCTACCGCGGCGCGCAGATCTTCGAGGCCATCGGAATCGGCGGCAAAGTCATCGAAGACTGTTTCGGCGGCACGCCGTCGCCCATCGGCGGCATCGGCTACCGGCAAATCGCCGAGGAATTGTTGCGCCGTCACGAGCGCGCGTTCCCGCGGACGAGCAACGCCGCCTCCGAAGCCGAGGCCGAGGCGAGCGCTGTGCCCGCGACCGCGTTGACGAACGAAGGCTACTACAAGGTCTCGAAGAAGGGCGACGGCGAGTTCCACGGCTGGAATCCGAAGGTCGTCGCCGGCATGCACAAATTTCTCAAGGGCGCCGCGCCGGACGACTACAAGGTGTTCGCGCAAACCGCCGACGAGCATCCGCCCGTCACGATCAAGGACCTGCTCAAGCTGCGCTTCCCCACCGAGGGAATGCCGCTCGAGGAAGTCGAGCCGGTCGAGGACATCCGCCGCCGTTTCACGACCGCCGGCATGTCACTCGGCGCGCTTTCGCCCGAGGCGCACGAGACGCTCGCGATCGCGATGAACCGCATCGGCGGCAAATCGAACTCGGGCGAAGGCGGCGAAGATCCCGCGCGCTTCGGCCTGCGCGAAAATGGCGACAGTGCGAACAGCGCGATCAAACAGGTCGCGTCGGGTCGCTTCGGCGTCACGGCCGAATACCTCGCCAACGCGCGCGAGATCGAAATCAAGATGGCGCAGGGCGCGAAGCCCGGCGAAGGCGGCCAGTTGCCCGGCCACAAAGTGTCGCCGCTCATCGCCTCGCTGCGTTTCTCCGTGCCGGGCGTCACGCTCATCTCGCCGCCGCCGCACCACGACATCTACTCGATCGAGGACCTCGCGCAGTTGATCCTCGATTTGAAGGAAGTGAATCCGCGCGCAAAAGTGTGCGTGAAACTCGTCTCGTCCTCCGGCGTCGGCACGATCGCCGCGGGCGTCGCGAAAGCCTACGCCGACGTCGTGCTCGTGTCCGGTCACGAAGGTGGCACGGGCGCCTCGCCGCTGGGCTCGATCAAAAACGCGGGTTCGGACTGGGTGCTCGGTCTCGCTGAGGCGCACCAGGTTCTCCTGATGAACGGTCTCCGCAACCGTGTCACGCTCCGCACCGACGGTGGCATGAAGACCGGTCGCGACATCGTCATCGCTGCGATCCTCGGCGCGGAAGAATTCAACTTCGGCACCGCCGCGCTCATCGCGGCCGGTTGCGCGATGTTCCGCGTCTGTCACCAGAACACGTGTCCGGTGGGCGTCGCGACGCAGCGCGAGGACTTGCGCGCGAAGTTCCGCGGCAAGCCCGAGAATGTCATCGCCTACTTCAACGCCGTGGCCGAGGAGGTCCGCCACTACCTCGCGCGCCTCGGCGCCGCGACGCTCAACGATGTCATCGGCCGCCCCGAGTTGCTCGAGCAGATCGACGACCCCGCAAATCCGAAGACGCGCTTCCTCAACCTCAGCGGCGTGCTGCACAACGTCGATCCGACCGGCCAGCTTGATCGTTTCCACACGCGCGAGCGCAACGAGCGCTTTGGCGGCGAAGGCTCGCTCGACGAACACATCGTGCAGGAAGCGCGGCACGTCATTGCGGGCCGCGCCGGGCGTTTCGCCGGCACCTACAAGGTGACGAACGAGTCGCGCTGCCTCGGCACGCATCTCTCCGGCCAGATCGCGTATCTGCGCGGCAGCCAG
>PNJQ01000039.1 GCA_013821985.1 Opitutus sp. | reverse complement strand
AAAAGGCCGGTGAGATCGCTGCCGGCGTTCTTAGATTTGGCGCGCGATTCAATGCGCACCCGCGGAGCTGCGCGGACAGAGTGCGCGCCCTACCCTGTTATCATTCGGTCGCGGCCTGCCGGCAAGCGGCAGACCTACAAATCACAATGCACCGCGCCGCGTCACGCGCCGACTTCCGCGCGGGCTTTTTCCGCGAGGACGGTGCTGAGGTAGCGTTCGCCGGTGCTGCAACCGACGGTGACGATTGTTTTCCCCGCGAACTCGGGGCGCTTCGCCACCTGCAATGCGGCCCAGACGTTCGCGCCGGTGGAGATGCCGACGAGAATGCCGTCGAGCCGCGCGATGTCGCGCGCGGTGGCGATCGCGTCGTCGTCGGTGACCTTGATCACTTCGTCGAGGATCGCGGTGTTGAGGTTCTTTGGAATGAAGCCGGCGCCGATGCCTTGGATCTTGTGCTTGCCGGGCGCGCCGCCGGAGATGACGGGGCTCGCGGTCGGTTCGACAGCGAAGGTCTTGATCGGTTTGCGCGCCTTGATGACTTCGGAAACGCCGGTGATCGTGCCGCCCGTGCCGACGCCGGAGACGAACGCGTCGATCGCGCCGCCCGTGTCGGTCCAGATTTCCTCAGCGGTGGTGCGGCGGTGGATCTCCGGATTCGCGGGGTTCTCGAATTGCTGCGGGATAAATCCCTTGCCGTTGAGCGAGGCGACGATCTCGTTCGCCTTCGCAATCGCGCCGCGCATGCCGTCGGCACCGGGCGTCAACACGAGTTCGGCGCCGAGCAGGCGGAGCAACACGCGACGTTCCTGCGACATCGTGTCGGGCATCGTGAGGATGAGCCGGTAACCGCGCGACGCGGCGACGAACGCGAGCGCGATGCCGGTGTTGCCGGAGGTCGGCTCGACAATGACGGTGTCGGCCTTGATTTTGCCGTCGCGTTCGCCGGCTTCGATCATGGCGCGACCGATGCGGTCCTTCACGCTGCCGGCGGGGTTGAAGAACTCCCCCTTGAGCAAAATGGTGGCGGGCGCGCCGGCGGTGACCCGGTTGAGTTTGATCAGCGGCGTGCGACCGATGGTCGCGAGGATGTCGGGATGCGTGGCGGTATTCATGTGGAAATTCGGCGGGTGGACGGGACGAAAAGACGCGGTCGCGCGGCAGCCGCCGCTCGGGCGGATGCATCACAGAGGCACCGGCGCGGGATTTTCTTCCCGGGTCCGGTGCGGTTAACAACAACAGCGGCGTTGCCGGACGCCCAGCGCGTGGGCGAGGTCTCGGGCAAAAAACGGACCGCGGTAAATCATTCCGGTATAGACCTGAATCAGCTTCGCCCCAGCGTCAAGTTTCTCGGCCGCACTCACCTCGTCATAGATGCCGCCGACCCCGATGATTGGCAGACGACCGCTGGTCGCGCGTGCAATGTAAGTGATGATCTCCGTCGCGCGCCGGCACAGCGGCTTGCCGCTCAAGCCGCCGGCTTCATTGACAGTCGCGAACGAGCCTGGGCGCGCGAGGGTGGTGTTGGTCGCGATGATGCCGTCGAGTCCGAGATCGGCGATGACTTGGAGCGCGGCGTCCACCTGCGGGAACGAGAGATCAGGCGCGATTTTCAACAGCAGCGGGCGATGCGCTTTGCCGGACGCGACGCGGGACTTGTTTTCATTCGCGAGTGCAGCGAGGAGCGGCTTGAGCCACGACGCGTCCTGCAATTCGCGCAGGCCGGGCGTGTTCGGGCTGCTGACGTTGACGACGAGGTAGTCGGCGTGATCGGCGAGCAGTTTGAAGCTGCCGAGGTAATCCTCGGTGGCTTGGTCGAGCGGCGTGACCTTGGTCTTGCCGAGATTGATTCCGAGCGGGATGCGCCGACGGCCCGGTCCGGGCAGCTTCGCCAGCCGCGCGGCGACGGCGGCGGCGCCGTCGTTGTTGAAACCCATGCGGTTGATCACGGCTTCTTCGGCGGGGAAACGAAAGAGGCGCGGCTTCGGGTTGCCCGGCTGGCCATGCAATGTGACCGTGCCGATCTCGACGTGGCCGAAGCCGAGTGCCGCCGCAGCGGGCCATGCTTCAGCGTTCTTGTCGAAACCGGCGGCGAGACCGACGGCGTTGGGGAATTTCAGGCCGAAGCACTCAATCGGCGCGTGCGCCTTCGGGTCGAGTTGTGCCCATTTTTCCATGAGCGCGCAGAGCGGGCGCACGCGGCCGAGGCGGGTGAGATTCTTCACCGCGATCTCGTGCGCTTCCTCCGGATCGTGGCGGAAGAAGTATGGCTTGGCGAAAGCGTCGTAGAAGCGGCCCATGAGTGCGCGGACCATGGGGCGCGGGCGGGTGGGTTTCAAGCGCGACATCCGGGTGGCACTCAGGCGCTTCCCCGATGGCGCAATTTTTTCTCCAAAAAGGTGTTTCGGTATTTGACACCGCCGGTGGCGCAGCCTTTTTCCGGACTCAAGAACTATGGCGAAAGGAACTCCCCAACTCGAATGGTGCATTGTCCGGCTCGGTGAAGACCACAACTGGTGGGTCGATGAAGTCAGCGACCCGGTGCACTGGGACGTGGACGCGTTGAGCATCATCGATCCGCGGCAGGTCGCGCATTTGATCGAGGCGATTGAGCCGCTACGCGAATACGGATTCGACCCGGATGTGTTCGAGCGCGCCCTCATCGCTTTCCGCATCGCCAAGGACCAGGGCAAGGGCCGCGTCCGCCTGCAGCGCACGAAGGAATCGCTGCTCGAATCCGACGAGAAGCTTTTCGCGCTCCCCGACATCATCGACGAGGAAAACGGGCCGTATGCCGACTTGCTCGACCACCTCACGCGCCTCCGCGTCAAGCTGCTGAACGATCTCTTCGACTTCGAGGAGAAGCTCACGGTGGACGAGGTCGAGGACCAGATCCGCGAGTCGCAGAACAACGATTTCATCGAAGGCAAGTCCGTGCACCTGTTCACGGAGCTCACCGCCATCCTCGACTTCATGCCCGCCGGTTACGGCGATGAGGACGAAGAGGAAGTCGGCGTCGGCGCGAAGCGCGGGGCCGCGGCCGCCGCGGAAGAGGACGACATTCCCGATATCGAGGAGGAAGAGGACGAGCGCATGAAGAACGACGCCTCCCTCAAGTGGGACGAAGACGACGAGGAGAAAAAGGACGGCGAAGAAACCGAGAAGAAAGACGGCGACGCCGAGAAGGATGAAGACGAAGACGAGGACGAAGACGACGGCGCCGAAAAAGACTTCGACGACGACGACGAGGACTCCGAGAAAGACGACAAGCCCAAGAGCAAACGCGGCCGTCGCTGAGCTTCCCCTCACTTCAAACAGGATTAAATTTCCCAGCCGACGCCCGCGCGTCGGCTGTTTTGTTTTTCCACCGCGCGCGGCGCAACGAGGTGGTCGCCGCTGTCCCCAGCGGCGACACTAGGCCCGCGCAAACAAAGCAAGGTGGACGCGCCGGTCCCTCTGCGCGTCGGGTCGCCAACAAAAGTCAGGCAGCGGGACTTACCCGCCCACCATTGCAGGAGGCCGCTCCGTCAGCGCCGCGCACGGCGGCAAAACTTCTTGTGTGATCACGGCGGCGACGGAGCGCCGCCCTCCACTTCCCGAACGCCGCCCTCCATTCACGGAACGCGACACGCGCCGCGCAAGGCGGGCAGCGGGACCTGCCCGCCCACCCTCAGCATCGCCTTGGGTCCGCTATTGCCACCGCTCCGGCGTTTGCCCAGTAAGGCGCAACGCATGCGTCATTTCCGTCTGTTCTCGCTCGGACTCCTGCTTGCCACCCTCGCCGCGCTGACCGGCTGCGAAACCACCGCCACGACTCCGGGAGGCGCGAACCCGAAGGTCGCCGCTTCCGCCAGCGCGGGACAGCTTCGTCCCGGCGATTCGCTCACCGTGACGCTCAGCGGCATTCCCGATGCGAGCAACAATCCGGTGCAGATCGACGAGCAGGGTTCGATCAGCCTGCCGTTCCTCGGCGTGATCCCCGCCGCCGGCCTCAACACCGGCGAACTCTCCAACGCGATTCGGCAGGCGTATCTTGACCGGAAATTCTACACCTCGATCAGTGTGTCGGTCGCGGTGACGGAGCGTTACGTGTATATCGGCGGCGAAGTGCAGCGTCCCGGCCGCATCCCGTGGTCGCCCGATCTCACGCTCGCCAAGGCCGTGCAGTCCGCCGGCGGCTTCACGCTCTACGCCAAGGAGTCGAAGGTCACGCTCACGCGCGATCGCAAGGCCTACGAATTCGACGTGACCCTCGCTCAGCGGCAACCCGAGGAGGACCCGCTGCTCTTCCCGGGTGACTCGATTCAGGTGCCGCGCTCGGCGTTTTGAGCGCGGCTTTCTTTTTTCGCCCGTTCGCCCCACCCCCGCCCCCATGAGTCTGTTCCAAACCAAATCCATCGAGCTGCTGCAAAAGGAGGCCGCCTCCGACGCGGGCCTGCGCCGCACGCTTTCGAAAATGAACCTCGTGAGCCTCGGCATCGGCGCCATCATCGGCGCCGGTATCTTCGTGCTCACGGGTCAGGCCGCCGCGCAATACGCCGGGCCCGCCATCGCGATTTCGTTCGTGATTTCGGGTCTCGGGTGCTTGTTCGCCGGGCTCTGTTACGCGGAGTTCGCGGCGATGATCCCCATCGCGGGCAGCGCCTACACTTACAGCTACGCGACGCTCGGGGAATTTTTCGCGTGGATCATCGGCTGGGATCTCATCCTCGAATACCTCTTCGTCTCGCCCACGGTCGCGGTCGGCTGGTCGGGGCACTTCGTGGCTTTCATCAAGGAATTCGGCATCACGCTCCCCCTGCACCTGACGCAGGCGCCGTTTGATTATGTGAATGGCAGCCTCATCAGCACCGGTCATTTCATCAACCTGCCCGCCGTCGCCATCGTGCTGGTCCTCACCGTGCTACTCGTCATCGGCATCCGCGAGTCGGCGACGTTCAACAATTTCATGGTCGTGACCAAGGTCTCGGTGCTCCTCGCGATTATCGCGTTCGGCGTCTGGTATCTCCTCTCGAATCCGGGCCTCGCGCTCGCGAATTGGACCCCGTTCATTCCGGAAAACACCGGCGTTTACGGCGAATACGGCTGGAGCGGCATCTTCAAGGGCGCGGCAGTGATCTTCTTCGCCTACATCGGATTCGACGCGGTCTCGACGGCCGCACAGGAGGCCAAGAATCCGCAAAAAGACATGCCCATCGGCATCGTCGGTTCGCTGCTGGTCTGCACCGCGCTGTTCATCTGCATTTCGCTCGTTCTGACCGGCATGGCGAAATACACCGACCTCAATAACGCCGCCCCCGTCGTCAACGCCCTCCAGGCCGCGGGCGCTCCGCCGATGCTCCGATACGTCGTGGAGGTCGCCGCCCTGGCCGGACTCAGTTCCGTCATTCTGGTGATGCTGATGGGGCAGCCGCGCATCTTTTTCTCGATGGCCAACGACGGCCTGCTGCCGCCGGTGTTCGCGAAAGTCCATCCGCGCTTCAAGACGCCCTACGTCACCACGATCCTCACCGGCATCGTCTCGGCAATCTTTGCGGGCTTCATGCCGCTCGCGATTCTCGGCGAGATGGTGTCGATCGGCACGCTCTTCGCCTTCGTCATCGTGTGCATCAGCATCGCGGTGCTGCGGAAAACCCGCCCCGAAGCGCACCGGCCGTTCCGCACGCCGTTCGTGCCGCTCGTGCCGATCCTCGGCGCGGGCATCTGTCTCGTGCAGATGTATGCCCTGCCGGGCGACACCTGGCTGCGGCTCGTCATCTGGCTGGCGATCGGCCTCGCGATCTATTTCGGCTACAGCCGCCACCACAGCAAACTGACCCTCGCCGCGAAACGCTGAACTCCATCCCGACTCCTCCACGCCCCATGAGTCTCTTCCGCACCAAATCCATCGCCTCGCTCCAAGCCGAGGCGAACGCCGAGCATGGCTACAAGCGCACGCTCGGCCCCATCAGCCTCATCTCGCTCGGCATCGGCTCGGTCGTCGGCGCCGGCATCTTTGTTCAAACCGGCCAGGCCGCTGCGCTCTACGGCGGCCCGGCCATCGCGATCTCGTTCATCGTCTCGGGCATTGCCTGCCTCTTCGCCGGCCTGTGTTACGCCGAGCTCGCGTCGATGATTCCCGTTTCCGGCAGCGCCTACACCTACACCTACGGCTCGCTGGGCGAAGTGCTCGCGTGGGTCGTAGGCTGGTGCCTTATCCTCGAATATCTGTTCTCCGGCGCCGCGGTGGCCGTGAGCTGGTCGGGCGCGACGCGCGATATTTTGCGCGAGTTCAACCTCGTGTTGCCCGACGCCATCTCGCGCGCCCCGCTCGACGTCGTGGACGGTAATCTCGTGCGCACGGGCGCACTGATCAATTTCCCCGCGGTGTTCATCTCGCTTCTGCTGACCTACATTCTCTACATCGGCATCAAGGAATCGTCGCGGTTCAACAACGTGATGGTCGTGATCAAGGTCGGCGTGCTCCTCGCGCTCATCGGCTACGGCATCAACTATTTCTTCGGCCACCGCGCCGAGGTGATGGCCAACCTCACACCGTTCATTCCGGAGAACTCCGGCACATTTGGCGAACACGGCTGGAGCGGCGTCTTCCGCGGCGCGGGCGCGATCTTCTTCGCCTACGTCGGCTTCGACTGCGTCTCGGCGGCCGCGCAGGAAACGAAGAATCCGCAGCGCGACCTGCCCATCGGCCTGCTCGGCACACTCGCGATCGTCTCCTTCCTCTTCATCTCCGTGTCGCTCGTGCTCACCGGCATGGTTCACTACTCGAAGCTGAATGTGGACGCGCCGTTCATCTTCGCGCTCCAACAAGTGGAAGCGCCCGCGTATTTTCGCTACCTGATCGAAGCCGCGACGCTCGCCGGCCTCACGTCCGTCATCCTCGTGTCGCTCCTCGGCCAGCCGCGCATCTTCTTCGCGATGGCAAAGGACGGCCTGCTCCCCTCGACCTTTGCGAAGATCCACCCGAAATACGGCACGCCGCACGTCACAACGTGGATCACCGGCATTTCGTGTGCCGTGATCGCCGGCCTCTTCCCGCTCAACCTCCTCGGCGAACTCATCTCCATCGGCACGCTGCTTGCCTTCGCGCTCGTCTGCGCCGGTGTGCTGATGCTGCGCCACCGCGAGCCAAACCTCCCGCGTCCTTTCCGCACGCCGTTCGTGCCGCTCGTGCCGGTGCTCGGCATCGTGATTTGCGTGATGCAAATGTTCTCGTTACCGTCGATCACGTGGCTGAATCTCACCATTTGGATGGCTCTCGGTTTCGCCGTTTATTTCGGCTACAGCCGCAAGCACAGCAAGCTGGCGAAAGCCTGAGCCAGCGCCGTGGATTGATGGAGGGCGGGGTCGCTGACCCCGCCTTTTTTGCGCCCGCGATCGAGCTGAAGGTGGTCGCCGCCGTCCCGGCGGCGACACGCGCAAACAAGGCGCCGGCAGGGACGCCGACGCCCACCTCAAGACCCCCGCTTTTGCGCGCCTCAGCCCTTGTAGCCCTTCGCGATATCCTTCGCGAAATACGTGAGAATCATGTCCGCGCCCGCGCGCTTGATCGCGAGCAACGCCTCGTGGCGCGTCCGCGCGAGATCGAGCCAGCCGAGCCGCGCCGCGGCGTGGATCTGCGCGTATTCACCGGACACCTGATACGCCGCCACGGGTGTCTCGGTGGCGTTGCGCACCTCGCGGATGATGTCGAGGTAAGCACCCGCGGGCTTCACCATCACGACGTCCGCACCCTCGGCGACGTCGAGTTGCATCTCGCGGATCGCTTCGCGGCGATTGGCGGGATTCATCTGGTAAGTCGCCTTGCTCAACAACCGCGTGCCGGCCGCCTGCGCACTGCCGACCGCGTCGCGGAACGGACCGTAGTAAGCCGAATTGTATTTCACCGAGTAGGCCATGATCGCGGTGTCGGTGTAGCCCGCCACATCGAGCGCGCGGCGGATCGCGCCGACGCGTCCGTCCATCATGTCCGACGGGGCCACGAAATCCACGCCGGCCTGCGCCTGCAGCACCGCCATCTTCGCAAGGATCGCGACCGTGCGGTCGTTCTCCACGTTGTCCTTCTCGGCATTGAGCACGCCATCGTGGCCGTGGCTCGTGTAAGGATCGAGCGCGACATCGGTGATGATCATCAGCTCCGGCACCGCCTGCTTCACCGCCCGCACCGCGCGGAGGATGAGCGTCTCGGGATTGAGCGCCTGCGTGCCTTCCTCGTCCTTCAATTTCGGATCGAGCTTGGGAAAAAGCGCCACCGCCGGAATCCCCAGCGCGAAGAGTTCCTGGCACTCCTTGACGAGGTCCGCGATGCCGTAGCGGAACACGCCGGGCATCGACCCGATTTCCTCGGGCGCGGGCGAGCCATCGACCACGAACAGCGGCGCGATCAGGTCGGCGGGGCGCAACACGGTTTCCTCCACCATCGCGCGACGGGCGGCAAAGCGGCGGAGCCGGCGCGGACGGTGCGTGAGAACGAGCTTCGAGTCGTTTTGCATGGAGCCAAGACGGTAGCCGCTCCCCGCCCCCCGGGCTATGGAAATCTTGCGCTTAGCCGTGCGGATTTTGCCGGAATCTCTCGAGCCGGCGCCCGCCAATTACGCGAATTTTCGCGAATAGAGGTGGGTCGAAGCGTCTCCTTTCTATTCGCGCCGATTCGCGTCCTCCGGGGACTCCCTTATCACGCCGCACACCGCATTTGCCAAATACACCGTTTTCCGTTTCCAACTTCTTCCGCCCATGGCCATCCGCCTCCACGAATCGCTCCTCGCCTCAGCCCCGCTGAGGACGAGCCACGCCGTAGCCTTGGCGTAGGCGGGTCCCGCTCTAGAAAATCGCCCAATGCCCATTCGCCTCCACGAATCCCTCTCCCGCAGCCTCAAGGAACTTCGCCGCCCCGATCCGGCGAACCCGCAGGACTTCTTCACCTTCTACAACTGCGGCCCGACCGTCTACGCGCCGGCGCACATCGGCAATTTCCGCACCTTCACCGTCAACGACGTCCTCCGCCGCGTGCTCGAACTCGAGTTCGGCGCGAACAAGGTGAAACACGTCCGCAACCTCACCGACGTTGACGACCGCACCATCGGCCAGGCGAAGAAGGAACAGCGCCCGCTCGCCGACATCACGCAACACTGGACCAAACTCTTTCACGAGGACTGTGCCGCGCTGAACCTCCTCCCGCCGCACCACGAGCCCACCGCCACCGGCTACATCAAGGAGCAGGTGAACATGATCGAGGTGCTCATGCAGAAAGGCTGCGCCTATCGTTCCGCTGACGGCTCCGTCTATTTCAAGCTCTCGTCCTTCCCCGACTACGGCGGCCTCTCCCGCATCAAGGAGCGTGAACTCAAAGTCACCAACACGGTCGCCGACGCCGACCACAAGGATTCCGTCTCCGACTTCGCGCTCTGGAAAGCCTACAAGCCCGAGGAGGACGGCACCGTGCAATGGCCCGGCCCGGACGGCGCGGCCGCGGGTCGGCCCGGCTGGCACATCGAGTGCAGCGCGATGAGCAAGGCGCTCCTCGGCGACACGATCGATCTCCACACCGGCGGCGTGGACCTGCTCTTCCCGCACCACGAAAACGAAATCGCGCAAAGCCAGTGCTGCAACGGCACGACCTTCGCGCGCCACTGGTATCACAGCGAGCACCTGCTCGTGGACGGCACCACGATGTCGAAGTCGAAGGGCAATTACTACACGCTCCGCGACCTCCTCGCCAAAGGCTACTCCGCCGCCGCCGTTCGCTACGCCCTGCTCGCCGGCCACCCGCGCAAGCAACTCAACTTCACGCTCGATTCGTTGCACGCCGCCGAGAGCGCGATCGCCACACTGCGCGCCTACCGGGCGACGCTGCCCGAAGCCACGACGGCCGCCCACGACGCGTTCGCGCCCGTGCTCGCCGCATTGCACGACGACCTCAACACGCCCGCCGCTTTCGGCGCGCTGTTCTCGATCGTAAACCGCAAGGGCGGCGAAGCCGACCGCGCCTCGTTTGATCGCGCGATGTTTGCCCTCGGCCTTGACCTCACCGCCGCCGCGCCCGCGAAAGTCGAAGCTCCCGCCGCGATCTCCGCCCTCGCCGAAAAACGCTGGGCCGCGAAAGCCGCGAAGGACTTTGCCGCCGCCGACGCTTTCCGCAAAGAACTCACCGCCGCCGGCTGGTCGATGCTGGACGCCAAAGATTCCTACAAGTTGGAGCCGCTAAAAAAATAGCCGCTGATCACAGTTTCACCGTCTCAAGCTGAAGCCCTGAGCCTGTCGAAGGGCTCGATCGCAAAGACGGCTACTCGCTCGAGCCGCTGAAGAAGCAATACCATCCACGATGCGATGTAGGGGCGTGGCTTGTCCACGCCCGTCGCGGCCGGGCACAAGGTCCGCCGCTACAGCCAACCTACAGCGGGCTGGCGATGACAATCACCAGTGCGAGGCCGTAGCGACCCCGGCTACAACTTCAGCGCCTCGATGACCTCGATTCGCCCCGAGCCCGCACGCCACCGCACGTTCCAACCCGCGACCGTCATCCCGTAAACCCGCGCGGCTTCAGCCGCGTGATACGCCGGCTGTAATTCCAACGCGAGCAGCTGACGCACGAGCGCCGTGACGTTCTCCGGCAATCGCGCCGCGATCTCCGCGGGGATCACGACGTCGTTCGCCGCACGAATCGCGGGCGCGTCTTTCGCCCAATCCGAACGCGCGTCGGGCTTCGCCTCGCACCACGGCAGATACGGCTTCACGTCATAAACCGGCGTGCCATCCACCGCATCGATTCCCGCGACCCGCAGCGCGCCGGGCTCGATCGCGCGGAGCTCGACCAGCGAGAGCCCGAGACCGTTCGGACGCGTGGGCGAGCGCGACGCGAAAACGCCGACGCGCTCGTTGCCGCCGAGTCGCGGCGGGCGCACGGTCGCGGAACCGTCCCACGGCGGATTTTGGTGAAAGCCCGTGATGAGCCACACGTGCGAAAAATCCTCGAGCCCGCGCACGAATTCCGGAGCGGCGAACTCGGGCAGGAACTCCACCCGCCCTTCCGCCGCCGGCACGAGGCCGGATTGGCGCGGCACGCCGAATTTTTCGGCGAAAGGCGTGCGCAGCACGGCGATGGGACGGAGTTCGGTCACGACGCACTAGCCCGCGAAATTCCGAGCTCACCGCAACATTCGACTGCGGCTCGTGGCGAATTCTTTCCGCCACCCGCGAGGGCGAGAATCCCCGCAGTCTCCGCACCCTCCCGCGAATTCCGCGAATTGTCGCGAATCCGAGGCCCCCGCTCCCCGGCGTCTTAAGACCGCCGAACCGGGACCGCGCGGAGCGCGACCGTCTCATTGGCGCAAATTCGCGAAATTCGCGGGCCAATGCTTGTGTCCTAAATTCTGCGCAAAGCCGAAATTCCGCGCGTTGACACCCGGCGGGTTTCCCGGCGGTGTTTTCCTTCCGGCCCTCCAATCGTAAGGAGGACCACAACCAACCAACGCCATGTCGATGACTCCGCTCGAAGAAATCCGCCACTCGTGCTCCCACGTGCTGGCCACCGCCGTCCTCCGCCTGTTCCCGGACGCCAAACTCGATATCGGCCCGCCGACCGACAACGGCTTTTATTACGACATCGACCTCGACCACAAATTCACGACCGACGACCTCGTGAAGCTCGAAGCGGAGATGAAGAAGATCGTGGACGAGAACCAGGCGTTCTTCCGCAAGGAAGTCTCGCGCGAGGAAGCCGAGAAAATCATCCGCTCGCGCGGCCAGGAGCGCTACAAGCTGGGGCGTCTCGCCGATATTCCGGCGGACGAAAAAATCTCGTTCTACCAAAACGGCGAATTCATCGACCTCTGCGCCGGCACGCACGTCCGCTACACCTCGAAGCTAAAAGCCTTCAAGCTCCTCTCCATCGCCGGCGCGTATCACCGCGGCGACGAGAAGAACAAACAGCTCCAACGCATCTACGGCACGGCGTTCGCCTCGAAGGACGAGCTCGCGAACTACCTCGTGCAACTCGAGCAGGCGAAGCTTCGCGATCACCGTAAACTCGGTCGCGATCTCAAGCTGTTCCACATCGACGAGGAAGTCGGCCAGGGCCTCATCCTCTGGACGCCCGCCGGCTCGATCGTGCGGCAGGAATTGCAGACCTTCATCTCGCACGAGCTGCGCAAGCAGGGTTACTCGCAGGTTTTCACGCCGCACATCGGCCGCCTCGCACTCTACAAGACCTCCGGCCACTTCCCCTACTACAAGGACTCGCAGTTCCCGCCGATCGTGGAACGCGACTTCCTCGACCAACTCATGGCGTCCGGCTGCTCCTGCGCCGAGATGTCGAACCGCATCGAGGCCGTTTCGCAGAAATTCGCCGACTCGATCAACGAGCGCACCGGCAAGGAAACGATCACGCCCGACCGCGTCCTCCCGGACGACCAGCTCATCGACGGCTTCCTCCTGAAGCCGATGAACTGCCCGCATCACATCAAGGTTTTCGCCTCGCAGCCGCACAGCTACCGCGATCTCCCCGTGCGCCTCGCGGAGTTCGGCACCGTTTACCGCTGGGAACAATCCGGCGAACTCAACGGCATGACGCGCGTCCGCGGCTTCACGCAGGACGACGCCCACTTGTTCTGCACCGAGGAACAGGTCGCGAAGGAAGTCCTCGGCTGTCTCTCACTCGTGAAGACCGTGCTCACCACGCTCGGCATGCAGGATTACCGCGTGCGCGTCGGCCTGCGCGATCCCAACGGCGAAAAGTTTGCGGGCGATCCCGCCAAGTGGGACGTCGCCGAAGCCGCCTGCCGCGAAGCCGCCAAGACGCTCGGCGTCCCCTTCACCGAGGAGCCCGGCGAAGCCGCGTTCTACGGACCAAAGATCGACTTCGTCGTGCGCGACGTCATCGGCCGCGAGTGGCAGCTCGGCACCGTGCAAGTTGACTACGTGCTCCCCGTGCGATTCGGCCTGAGCTACATCGGCGCCGACAACACCGCGCACACGCCGGTGATGATTCACCGCGCGCCGTTCGGTTCGATGGAGCGCTTCTGCGGCGTGCTCATCGAGCACTTTGCGGGCGACTTCCCGCTCTGGCTCGCGCCCGAGCAGGTTCGCATCGTGCCGATTTCCGACAAGGTGATGGACTTCGCGAAGGCGACGCTCGAGCAGTTCCTCGCCGCCGACCTCCGTGTCACGCTCGACACGCACTCCGACAAACTCGGCGCCAAGATCCGCCGCGCCGAACTCGACAAGGTCCCCTACACACTCGTCCTCGGCCAAAAGGAAGCGGAACTCCAGAGCGCCTCGGTCCGCAGCCGGGCCAAGGGTGATGAAGGCGTCCACCCCGTTGCCGCCATCATCGAGCGCTTCAAAACCGAAGTCGCCACCCGCGCGTTGCCGGAGAAAAAGCCCGCCGCCCCCGCGCCGACCGCAGCGAACCCGCCCAAGACAACCTGATTGAACTCAGAGGGCGCAGAGAACGCAGAACGCAAACTTGTAGGAGCCTGCTTGCAGGCGAAAAAAACGTCCGCCGCCCCCGCGCGCCCCGCATCGCCTGCCAGCAGGCTCCTACAAGAAAACCTCTTCGCCCTCCGCGACCTTCGCGTTCTCCGCGTTAAAAAGATGGATCAGCCCTTGGACCTCCCCGCTTGGAAGGAAGAACTCGACGCCATCGTCGGCGCGCGGGCGCATGGGCAGTTCAATCAACTGCTCCCGCGCCTACAGGAACTCGACGCGCGCCACCCGAACATCGCCGAGATCGCCTACCAGATCGCGTGGACGTGCGACACGCTCGGTCGCCACGAACAGGCGGTCGCCTCCTACGAGAAATCCGTCGCGCTCGGCCTGCCGCCCAACGAACTCTCCAACGCACTCATCGGCCTCGGCTCGACGTTGCGCGCGCTCGGTCGGCACGACCGCTCCGCCGAAGTGCTGCGCTCCGGCAAACTTCAATTCCCCGAGAACCGCGAGTTCGACGTCTTCCTTACGCTCACGCTGCACGCCCAAGGCCAGCACGCCGCCGCACTTCAGCTCGCGCTTGAGACTCTGATCGACACGACCGAAGACCCCGGCCTCACCGCCTACGGCCGGGCCATCCGGCACGCCGCCGGAAAATTGTAGCGGGAGCATCCTGCTCCCTCCGCTTGGTCGGCCCGAACACGGGAGCAGGATGCTCCCGCCACTTTGGAAGATCTCGTGCCGCTGAACTGATCGATCAGGTCACAGAGGGCACGGAGAGACCAAAGCGAGTTCACAGAGAAATCCTCTGTGAACTCCGTGTTCCTCCGCCTTTCCTCTGTGGCGAAAAAGAAGATCGGCCCGACTACTGCACCGCGGCGCTCGTCCACTCGCCGTTCACCATCCGCCGCAGTCCGAGCGGATTCGCGTTCTGCAATTCCGGCGGCAGCAACTCGTCCGCGAAACCCTGATAACACACCAGCCGCGCCCAACGGTTGAGCGCGCGCGTGCCGACCGACGTGCTGCGCCCGCCGTCGCTCGTCGCGGGATACGGACCGCTGTGCACAATCGCGTGGCTCACTTCGAGGCCCGTCGGGTAGCCGTTCAAGATCACGCGCCCGGCTTTCGCCGCGAGCACATCGACGAGTTCGCCGCTCCCGCCCGCCTCGGCGGTTCCGACGTGCAGCGTCGCCGTCAGACTTCCTTCGAGCGCCTGCGCCACCTGCAACAGCTCCGCGCGATCTTTGCACCACACCACGAGCGAACTCGGCCCAAAAATTTCCTCCGACAACGCGTGGTTGCCGACGAAGAATTTCGCGTCGGTCTCGAACCACGCCGGTGCCGCCCCGCACGCGCCCTTGGCCGCCACCTGGGCCAATATCTTCACGCCCGGCTGACCGGTGCGGGTCTCGACGTTGGCGGCGAAATTCCGCGCGATCCCGGCAGTCAGCATCGCTCCTTCCGGCGTGGCCGCGAGTTTTGCCGTGAGCTCGCGCACGAACTGCTCCGCCTCGGCCGAGCGCTGCAGCACGATTAATCCGGGATTCGTGCAAAATTGTCCGACGCCGAGCGTCGCCGATGCGTGCAAGCCTTCGACGATCGCCACCCGCCGCTCGGCGAGTGCACCCGGCAAAATGAACACGGGATTGATGCTGCCCATTTCCGCGTAAACCGGAATCGGCTCCGCCCGCGCGGTCGCGAGGTCCGCGAGTGCGCGTCCGCCCTGGAGCGAACCCGTGAAGCCCACCGCCTTGACGTGCGGATGCTTCACGAGCGCCTGCCCGACCTCGAAACCCGCGTCGAACAGCAGCGAGAACGTGCCCTCCGGCAAACCGCAGTCGCGCACCGCATGCAGAATCAAACGCCCCACCAACTCGCTCGTGCCCGGATGCGCCGGGTGAGCCTTCACGATGACGGGACAACCCGCCGCGAACGCCGACGCCGTGTCGCCGCCCGCCACCGAGTAGGCGAACGGAAAATTGCTCGAGCCGAAAACGACGACCGGTCCGATCGCACGCAGCATCGAGCGATGGTCGGGTTTCGGCAGCGGCTTGCGCTCCGGCAGCGCCGTCTCGATCCGCGCGTCGAGCCAATCACCGCGCTCCGCCGCTTCGCCGTAGAGTCGCAGCTGATTCGCCGTGCGCGTCACTTCCCCTTGGAGCCGCGCCCCAGGCAGCCCGGTTTCGAGCATCGCGCGGGCAACGAGATCAGCCGACTTCGCCTCGAGGCTGTCAGCGATGTGGCGAAGAAATTCGTTCCGCTTCCTACCCGAGAGCTTCGCCCAAATCGGCGCGGCGTCCGCCGCGAGTTGCACGGCGCGATCGACGTCCTCACTCGTGGCGGATGCGAAGCCCGGATCGATCCGCTCACCCGTCGCCGGGTTAAACGCCTTGAACACGGTCCCGCCGGGACCACTGGAGCCAAAGCCGATGAGATTACCGCCGTCAGGTTTCATAGTTCAAATGTGGCCACAAAGAGGCACAAAAATCTGGCCGTTGCGAGCGTCACGACCGCGCGGCTATAGCCGCCTCGAAGCTTGCGAGGCCGCACGAGCTTTGCGCCTTTTTGTGGCCCTCAAAGTTTGGGGTGATCCTTCTGCGCCTTCGCCAGCACGGCCCGGGCGAGTTCCAAGTCGTCGCCCGCAATCTCCAGCCGCGGCGCGCGCACGTGCGGCGTGCCACGGCCGACTTCGGCCTGCACCCATTTGATGAGCTGCACGAACTTTGGCACCGTATCCAGTTTCAGCAGCGGCAGGAACCACGTGTAGAGCGCCATCGCGCGCGCCTTGTCGCCGCGCGCGGCAAAGTCGAACAGCGCCACGCTCTCCTCCGGAAATGCGTTCACGAGACCCGCTATCCAACCGACTGCGCCCGCGTAAACGCCCTCGACCACCGCGTCGTCCATGCCGACGAGAATCTCCAACCGACGTCCACACACCGCCCGGATCGCCGTGATGCGTCGCACGTCGCCGCTCGATTCCTTCACCGCGTTCAAGTTCGCGTGTTCCGTGGCCAGTTCGGCAATCTGCTCGGGCAAGAAGTCCGTTATGTAGGCGATGGGATTGTTATAGAGCATGCACGAGAGCGGCGTGGCCGCGATCACCGCACTGACGTGCGCCTTCATCTCCCGCCAATCGCTCGTGTAAACGTAGGGCGGCAACACCATCAATCCCTGCGCGCCGGCTTCCGCCGCAGCCTTGGCCATTGCCACCGCCTCGCTCGTCGAGAGCGCGGCGATGCCAAGCACAACCGGAGCGCGCTCGCCGACGGCGGCGACCGCGGTCCGCACGACGGCAATTTTCTCGTCGAACGTCAGCGTCGCCGCTTCGCCTAGCGAGCCGCAACACACGATGCCGGTGCACCCGCTGTCGATCATCCACCGGCAATGCTCGGCGAGCGCAGCGTGATCGACCGACAAGTCGGCCTTCAAATTCGTCGTGATGGCGGGAATAACACCTTTCCAGTTCATAGGAGAAAATTGGTCTTCTGATCGTTGTAGGCCGGGGTCTCCGAACCCCGCCGTTAAATCTACGCGAGCGAAAAAGCGGGGTTCGGAGGACCCCGCCCTACATCTACGCAAAGCGGTCCGGATTCGTGAGCGAGAGATCGACGCCGGGCTTCTTGCCGGCGAGCAACTCCGTGACCACGTGCCCGGTGATCGGCGCGAGCGTGATGCCGAGCATCGCATGGCCGCACGCGGCGATGAGATTTTCGTGGCGGGCGAACCGTCCGACATAAGGCATGCCATCGGGAGAAACCGGCCGGTAACCAAACCACGGCTTCACGCCGGCAAAATCCTCCGCGTGAATGTCCGGATAATAATGCTGCGCCGCGGCGATGATCTGCTCGATCCGCTCGGGGCGGACCGCGTCATCGTGCCCGCTGACTTCCATCGTGCCGCCGAAACGCAGCGTGTCGCCCATCGGTGTCATCGCCACGCGCCGCTCGCTGAGGATGGCCGACTTCGTGAATTTCAGCCGCGGCTGTTCGATCGTGAGGCTGTAGCCCTTGCCCGCCTGCATCGGCAGGGCGATGTCCAAGCCGCGCAAGGTCTCCGGCGCCCACGAACCCGTCGCGAGCACGAACGCGTCCGCCGTCAGTTCGCCCGCGGACGTCACGACGCCGGTGATGCGACCGCCGCTCGTCTTCCAGCCGGTGACACTCGTGCTCCAGTGAAACGTCACGCCCTGTTGCTTGAGCAACGCGATGAGTGCGGGCATGAATTTCCGCGGGGAGAGGTGCGCATCGATCGGAAAATAGATCGCGCCCGCAATGTCCATGCGCACGCCGGGTTCGAGCGCGGCGGTTTCCTGCGCGGACAACGTGCGCGCTTCGACGCCGACCGAATTGGCGAGCGCGGCGAGGCCGTGCGAATACTTGTCGAGCGTCTCCTGCGTCTTGCAGAGATTGAACAGGCCTTCGGTGCGGAACTCGAAGTTGTTGCCGGTCTGCGCCGCGAGTTCGACGATGAGCTTGCGGCTCTCCAAGCAATGCTGCGCCAGCACGGGCGCGGCGCGTTGCGTGTGCTCCGGCGTGCAATGCCGCGCGAAGAGCCAGCCCCAGCGCATCAGGTCGAGGTTGAGCCGCGGCTTGATGTAAAACGGACTGCGCGAACTCGTCATCCACTTCAGCCCCTGCCACACCATGCCGGGCGACGAGATCGGCTGCACGTGGCTCGGCGACACGTAGCCCGCGCTGCCCTGCGCGCACGAGTCGGCGCCCTCGGCATTGCGCTCCACGAGGGTGACGGCGAAACCCTCGCGAGCGAGATAGTGCGCCGTGCAAAGGCCTACAATGCCTCCACCGACGACGATGACGGAACGGGAGTTACTCATAGTGAATCGGCTGTAGGGGCGCAACTCGACTGCGCCCGGATCGGTGTCGAACGGCCTCGGACGCAGTCAAGCTGCGCCCCTCCGAATATCGAAATTGACCGCGCTGATTTCACGTGGTGCGTATTCCCCAGCGAAACGGATCCGCCGGATCGAGCAGCAACACGCCCTCGCCGCACACGTGCGCCGTGCCGGTGATCGTGGGCAAAATCTTCTCGGCGTCGCGTCGGTAGCTCGCGCGAAACACGCTGCCGATGATGCTCTCCTGCACCCATTCGGCGCCCTCGGCGAGCTTCCCGTCGGCGGCGAGGCAGGCGACTTTCGCACTGGTGCCGGTGCCACACGGCGAGCGATCGTAGGCGCCACCGGGACAAAGCACGAAGTTCGTGCTGTCCACGCCGACCAACGGCGACGGCGCGAACAACTCCACGTGATCGACCTCGGGGTAACCCTGCTCATTCACCGCCGCGCGCACGCGCGACGTGTAGTCGAGCAGGGCGGCGACATTGCCCAGCTCGAGCTGTCGTCCGTGTTCCTCGACGAGGAAAAACCAATTGCCGCCCCACGCCACATCGCCGCGCACCGGGCCGATTCCGGGAACATCGATGACCACGCTCGCGGCGTGACGGTAACTCGGCACGTTGTCCACCGACACGCTGCCGTCCGCGTGCAACGTCGCCGCCACCACGCCGACGGGTGTGTCGATCCGCACGACCCCGGGCTTCACCCGGCCGAGGCTCGCGAGCGATACCACGAGCCCGATCGTGCCGTGCCCGCACATGCCGAGCACGCCGACATTGTTGAAGAAAATCACTCCGACGTCGCAATCCGGCGCGTGCGGATCCACGAGCAGCGCGCCCACCATCACGTCCGAACCGCGCGGCTCGTTGACGATCGCCGAGCGGAAATGATCGAACTCCTCGCGAAACCGCCGGGCGCGGTCCGCCAGTGGTCCGCTGCCGAGTTCCGGCCCGCCCTCGATCACCAGGCGCGTCGGTTCGCCGCCCGTGTGGGAATCAACGATGCGGATGACGTGTGGGGCCGCAGGAGACATGCGACAGGTTGGTCAGGCGGTCACAAGGCCGCGGGGCCCGACTGTGCATTGTCGATGCGCGTGACTTCCTCAAGCGGCAGCACGAACACGCGACCGTCTCCCGGCGAACCGGTGCGCGCGGCCTGCAGGATGGTTTGCACGACCTTGTCCTTCTGTTCGTCCGCGACTGCGACTTCGAGGCGCACGCGCGGATGAAAATCCACCGTGTATTCGGTGCCGCGAAAAATCTCCGTGTGCCCCTTCTGGTGCCCGAAGCCCTTCACCTCCGCGACGATCATCCCCTCCACGCCGATGCGCGCGAGCGCCTCCTTCACTTCCTCGAGTTTGAACGGCTTGATGAGCGCAATGACGAGCTTCATGGGGTGCGCGAGAATCCCGCGTTGCCGCGCGCTGGGCAAGCGAATCATGAAGCGCAAAACGACGTGCTTCGACTGGTAGGGGCCGTTGCTCTCAACGGCCCTCTGCATCGATCGCCCAAGGCGGTTGCGGGCAACCGACCCTACCGACCGACGAAGGACGTGAACGCGCCGCGCTTCGGCGCATGACGCGTTTGCCCGTTGCCAGCCGGCGAAACGCTCCCGCACTCTGGCCGCGTCATGTCCGCCCCGCAGGATTTCAACATCGACTATCTCGCGCAACTCGCCCGCCTCGCTCTCACCGCGGAGGAGAAGGCGAAGTTCGCCGCGCAACTCGGCGACGTGTTGCACCACATCGAGCGCCTCGCCGAGGTTGACGTCACGGGCATCGAACCGACCGCACACGCCTTCCCCATCGAAAACGTCTGGCAAGCCGACGTCGCGCGTCCCGGCCTCGCCGTCGCCGACGCTCTCCGCAACGCCCCCACCCAACGCGAAAACATGATCAGCGTCCCGAAGGTCGTGGAATGAAGAAACTGTAGGAGGGGCTTTACGCCCCGACCGCCCCTCGTGTCGCGGCGTAGAGCCGTTCCCACAACTGCCGAATGCCTCCGCTCCATTTCCAATCCCTCGCCACCCTCGCCGCTCGTCTAGAACGCCGCGAACTCTCGGCCGTCGAGTTGATGCAGGCGTTGCTCGCGCGCACCTGCACCGTTGAGCCGCGGGTGCACGCATTCAATTCCTACGACGAAGCCGACGCGCTCGCGCAGGCTTCCGCCTCCGATGCGCGCCGCGCGGCCGGTCAAGCTCGCGGTCCGCTCGACGGCATTCCGGTCGGCCTGAAAGACGTCATCGCCGTCCGCGACCAGCCGCTCACCGCTTCGAGCAAAATTCTCTCGAACTTTGTTTCGCCCTACGACGCCACCGTCACGCGCAAGCTCCAGGACGCCGGCGCCGTTCTGTTCGGCCGGCTGAATTGCGATGAGTTCGCCATGGGCTCGTCGAACGAAAATTCCGCCTTCGGCCCTGTCGCCAATCCTTGGGATCTCACGCGCGTGCCGGGCGGTTCCTCCGGCGGCAGCGCCGCGGCCCTCGCGGCCGGCGAAGTCGTCGCGTCGCTTGGCTCCGACACCGGCGGCTCGATCCGCCAACCCGCCGCGCTGTGCGGACTCGTCGGCCTCAAACCGACCTACGGCCTCGTCTCGCGTTACGGTCTCGTTGCCTACGCGTCGTCGCTCGATCAGATCGGCCCTTTCGGTCGCACCGTGGAAGACGCCGCGATTCTGCTCGGTGCCATCGCCGGGCACGACGAACTCGACTCGACTTCCTACCATGCGACCGTGCCCGACTATCGCGCGGCGTTGTCCGGCCCCGCGCCGCGTCGCCTCGGCATCCCGAAGGAATATTTCGGCGCCGGCCTCGATCCCGGAATCGGCGCGGCCGTCGAAGCCGCCGTGAAATTCTATCGCGACCGCGGCTGCGAGGTGAAGGAAGTGTCGCTGCCGCACACGAGCTACTGCCTCGACGCCTACTACGTCATCGCGACCGCCGAAGCCTCGTCGAATCTCGCGCGCTTCGACGGCGTGCGTTACGGCCACCGGTCCAAAGCCGCGACCGATGCGATCGATCTTTACGCGAAGTCGCGCGCCGAGGGCTTCGGTGCCGAGGTGAAGCGCCGCATCATCCTCGGCACCTACGTCCTTTCGAGCGGTTACTACGACGCCTATTACCTGCGCGCGCAAAAAGTCCGCACACTGATCCGGCGCGATTTTCTCCGCGCGTTCGAGGAGGTGGACGCGCTGCTCACGCCCACGTCGCCCGCGCCGGCATTCAAACTCGGCGAAAAGGCCGATCCGCTCGCGCTGTATCTCTGCGACATCTACACCATCGGGGTAAACCTCGCCGGCCTGCCCGCGATCAGCGTGCCGTGCGGTTTCACGAATTCCGGCCTGCCCATCGGCCTGCAACTCATCGGCCAGCCCTTCAAGGAAGCCGACCTCCTCGCCCTCGCCCACGACTACGAACAAGCGCACGACTGGCACACGAGGCACCCGAACCTGTGATGGCCACAAAGAAGCACAAAGATACACAAAAAGCCGGGGCTCTTTTTCGTGCCTTATCGTGCCTTTTCGTGGCCAACCTCTGCCCATGAATTTCGAAGCAGTCATCGGCCTTGAGGTGCACGTCCAGATTCGGACGGCGTCGAAGATGTTCACCCGCGTCGCGACCGGCTACGGCGCACCGCCGAACACGCTCACGGATCCCGTCGTCCTCGCGCTGCCCGGAGCGCTGCCGGTGCTGAACAAGGCCGCGCTCGACGCCATCATCAAGACGGGCCTGATGCTCGACTGCGAGATCGCCTCCGTCACACGCTGGGACCGGAAAAATTATTTCTACCCCGACAGCCCGAAGAACTACCAGCTCTCGCAATACGACCAGCCCGTCTGTCGGGGCGGCTGGGTCGAACTCGAGTTGCCCGGGCCGTCGCTCGCCGTGATGGGCGAGCACAAACGCATTCCGCTCACGCGCATCCACCTCGAGGAAGATGTCGGCAAGCTCACGCACGAAGCTCACGATTCGCTCATCGACTACAATCGCGCGGGCACGCCGCTAATGGAAATTGTGACCGAGCCCGCGTTGCGCTCGCCGGAGGAAGCGTTCGCGTTCCTCACTTCGCTGCGCACCTCGCTGATCTACGCCGGCATCTCCGATTGCGACATGGAGAAGGGCCAGATGCGGTGCGACGCGAACATTTCCATCCGTCCGGTCGGCGACACAAAGCTCGGCACGAAAGTCGAGTTGAAGAACCTCAACTCGACCTCCTACGTGCGCGACGGCATCGCCGCCGAGATCAAGCGTCAGCTCAACGTCATCGCGAGCGGCGACACGCTCGTGCAGGAAACCCGCCTCTACGACGGCGAGACCGGCCGCAGTGCGTCGATGCGCTCGAAGGAAATGGCGCACGACTACCGCTACTTTCCCGACCCGGACCTGATGCCCGTGCGCATCGACGCCGAGTGGAAGGCGCGCCTCGCCGCCGAATTGCCCGAGCGACCATTCAACAAGCAACGCCGCTTCATCGACGCGCACGCGCTCCCCTACTCCGCCGCCTCCGTGCTCATCCGCGACCGCGCGCTCGCCGACTTCTTTGAGGAGACAGTGAAGCTCGGCGCGAAGCCGACTGCCGCCGCCAACTGGATCGTCAACGACCTGCTGCGCCAGCTCGCCGCGGCGAACCAGAGCGTGAGCGAAAGCAAAATGACGCCCACGCACATCGCCGGGCTCGTCGCGCTGCTCGATCAAAGCGTCATCTCCAGCACGCAAGCGAAGGAAGTCTTCGCCGAGATGTTCGCCTCGGGTGAGTCCGCGCCGGCGGTCGTCGATCGCAAAGGCCTGCGCCAATCCACCGACGCGAACCAGCTCGAAGCCTGGTGCGACACCGCCATCCGCAACGACCCGAAATCCGTCGAGCAGGTCCGCGCCGGAAACCCGAAAGCCATCAACGCGTTAAAAGGCGCCGTGATGAAAATCTCCGCCGGCAAAGCAAACCCCAAGCTCGTGGACGAGATTTTGAAGAAGCAGCTCGGCGTGTGAGTCGGGCTACGACGCGCGTTGGCCTTTGTAGGGGCGTGGCTTGTCCACGCCCGCTTCGGGCGATCGAAAGGTGGTCGCCGGTGTCCCCACCGGCGACCCGCAGCACAGATTACAACCGCACGCGTCGCCGCTAGGGACAACAGCAACACCTCCGGCAACCGGTTCGCTTCCGAACCTCCTTCCGCCTCTGTGTCTCCTCCGTGCGCTCTGTGACGAAATCAGAAACATCCGCTTCGGCGCCGTGGCGGCGAGCACCAGCGAGCCGACGCATCAGAAATCGATTGCCCCGCCTCCGCCCGCCTCTGAAGCTCCGCGAGTGCAGAACCGTTCGGCTGGGCCAGGCCGGGTTGTTCGCTTCTTGCCCATGCCGTTCCGGAAAGCCCTCGAAAATACGACACCCGCGCCGAAGTGCTGCGTCCTCTGATCTCTCCGCCGATGAACGAGGCCGCCGCGCGCATCAAGATCAACAAATTGCTCGAATCGGCGGGCTGGCGCTTCTTCGCGGACGAGCAGGGTCCGGCCAACATCCAGCTGGAACTCAACGTCAAGCTGGAGCGCGCCCAACTCGACGCCCTCGGTGAGAATTTCGATCAGGTCAAAAACGGCTTCATCGATTTTCTGCTCCTCAACGAGAAAGGCTTCCCGCTCCTCGTCCTCGAAGCGAAGGCCGAGGACAAGAATCCACTTTTCGGCAAGGAACAGGCGCGCAAATACGCCCATGCGCAGAACTGCCGCTTCGTCATCCTCTCCAACGGCAATCTGCACTACTTCTGGGATCTGGAGCGCGGCAACCCGGCGCTCATCACCGCGTTCCCCTCGCCGACCTCCGTGGTCGGCTACCAGCAAAGCAAACCGGACCCCGCCGCACTCGTCGCCGAGAAGGTGGCCGAAGACTACGTGGTGCTCACGCAGCGTCCCGGATACGCCGCCGAGGCGGCTTGGAAAAACGAGAACGAGCGACCGCGCTTCATCCACGACAACGGTCTCCGCTTCCTCCGCGCTTACCAGCGCCGCGCGATTGAGGCCATTCAGGCCGCGGTGAAGGAGGGCCGGGATCGCTTCCTCCTCGAAATGGCGACGGGCACCGGCAAGACGCTCACGTCGGCTGCACTGATCAAACTCTTCCTCCGCACCGGCAATGCCCGCCGCGTGCTCTTCCTCGTCGATCGCCTCGAGTTGGAAGATCAGGCGCTGAAGGCCTTCCGCAAGGTCCTCGCGAACGATTTCAAGAGCGTCATCTACAAAGAGAATCGCGACGACTGGCGCCACGCCGAGGTCGTCGTGACCACCGTCCAGTCGCTCCTCTTCAACAACAAATACCAGGGCCTCTTCTCGCCGACGGATTTCGACCTCGTCATCTCGGACGAGGCGCATCGCTCCATCGGTGGCAACGCCCGCGCGGTCTTCGACTACTTCGTCGGCTACAAACTCGGCCTCACCGCCACGCCGCGCGACTACCTGAAAAAATTCAACGTCGCCGCCTCTCGCCGCAAAGACCCGCGCGAGTTCGAGCGTCGCCTCCTGCTCGACACCTATCGCACCTTCGGGTGCGACGACGGCACGCCCACCTTCCGCTACTCGCTGCTCGACGGCGTGAAAGATGGCTTCCTCATCAACCCGACTGTCGTGGACGCTCGCAGCGAGGTCACCACGCAGTTGCTTTCCGATTCGGGCTTCACTGTCGAATTCACCGACGAAGTAACGGGAGAGGATCGAAAGGAAACCTTTCGCCAGCGCGAGTTCGAGCAGCGCTTCTTTTCGCCGGCGACCAACCAACTTTTCTGCAAAGTTTTTCTCGAAAACGCGCTGCGTGACCCGATCAGCGGCGAGGTCGGCAAGTCCATCGTCTTCGCCGTCAGTCAAGACCACGCCGCCCGCGTCGCGCAGATTTTCAACGACATGGCCGACCGGATTTTTCCGGGCAAATACCAGTCGGACTTCGCCGTGCAGGTGACGTCAAACGTCGACGGCGCGCAGCAGCACACGATCAATTTCACCAACAACAATCTCCTCGGCTCCGCCAATTTCCTCGCGCCCTACAAGACCAGCAAGGCGCGCGTCTGCGTGACGGTCGGCATGATGACGACGGGCTACGATTGCCCCGACATCCTCAACCTCGGCCTCTTCCGCCCGATCTTTTCGCCGACCGACTTCATTCAGATCAAGGGCCGCGGCACACGGAAACACGATTTCCGCACCGAACTGCGCGACGAGTCTATTCGCGCCAGCATCACTTCGCCCGAGAAGAAGGCGTTCAAGCTCTTCGATTTCTTCGCCAACTGCGAATACTTCGAGGAGGAGTTCAATTACGACGAGGTGCTGAAACTCCCGAAGCCCAAAACTCCGGGCGGCGGCGATCCGCCCCCAGGCGGGGACGGCGGCGACACCGGCGGCGCTTGCGGCAACGGTCCCGCGCCGAGTTACGAGCACCTCGGCGATGACGTGCTCGCCACGCTCAAGGTCGAGGAGATTGGCGGCGAGGGTATGAAGATTGACCGCATGTTCTACCAGCGCTTCGAAGAGACCATGCGCGAAAACGAATTCATCGCCGCCGCCGTCGAGGCCGGGCAATGGGACCGCGTGCTCGATTACCTCAATCGCGAGATCTTCGAGAAACCCGACCAATACTACTCGCTCGAAAAACTCCGGCACGCCGCCGGCGTGGACCGCCGTCTCACGCTCCGCGAGATTCTGGAAAAGATCTTCGGCCTCATCCCGCGCTTCAAATCCAAGGACGAACTCCTCGAAGAGGAATTCTCCAAGTTCATCGCCGACACCAAGCCCGAAGAGGCGGAGGTCATCCCCGCGCTCAAAACCTATTTCAAGGCCTATATCACCAGCGGAAAGGTTCGTGAAATCATCGAGTCCGGCGAACTCACGGACTTGGCGACGAATTCCGTCTTCTCGACGAGCGACTTCAAGGCCGTGCCCGCGAAATACCGGAAGCTCATCCCAGACTACGTGAAAGACTACGTTTCGCTGAATCAGTTTGTCGCCTGAGATGAAAAAGGCCGAAGGAGCAGGGATGAAGGATGAAAAACAAGACTTGCGAGAGCGCACGAAGGCGTTCGCCCTGCGGATCATTTCCCTCTTTTCTGCGCTGCCACGTTCGGAGGTAGCGCTGGTGCTTGGCCGGCAGGTCCTTCGCTCGGGCACTTCCGTCGGCGCTAACTACCGCGAAGCGTGCCGGGCACGTTCCAACGCTGAGTTTATCGCGAAGATCGGCGACAGTCTTAAGGAGCTCGACGAAACCTCCTATTGGTTGGAGCTGCTTGAGGACGCCGGCATCGTCCCCGCCCCCAAGCTCGCGTCGCTCCGCGATGAGTGCGAGCAACAGCTCGCCATCTTCACGACGATCGCCAAAAAGTCCAAGGGCCGGGATTCCTGATCCCTTCATCCCTCTTCCCTCCTCCTTCACCCTTTTCTCGTGTTAGATACCGATACCAAGCGCCGCATCGACACCGCCCGGAACATCCTCGTCGGCAAAGTCCCGGACCCGAAATCCCAAGTCGAACAGATCACCATCGCGCTCATCTACAAGTTCATGGACGACATGGACGCCGAGGCGGAGGAGCTCGGCGGCAAACGCAAGTTCTTCACCAAGCAGTTCGCGCGTTTCGGCTGGGCCCAGCTCATGCGTCCCGGCCTCGGCGGCCACGAGGTGCTCGCCCTCTACGCCGAGGGCATCACCCGCATGCCGGAAAATCCCGGCATCCCGCCGCTCTTCCGCGACATTTTCAAAAACGCCTACCTGCCCTACCGCGATCCGGAGACACTCAAGGCGTTTCTGAAAATCATCCACGAGTTCACCTACGACCACAGCGAGCGGCTGGGTGACGCGTTCGAATACCTGCTCAGCGTGCTCGGGACCCAGGCCGACGCCGGACAATTCCGCACGCCGCGTCACATCATCGATTTCATCGTCGACGTCGTGCAGCCGCGCAAAAACGAGGTCGTGCTCGATCCCGCCTGCGGCACCGCCGGCTTCCTGATTTCCGCCTACAAGCACATCCTCCGCACCAACCGCGACGCGAAGGGCCACAGCAAACTCACGCCCGACGACCGCGGCCGGCTGGCGAAAAATTTCCGCGGCTACGACATCTCGCCCGACATGGTGCGCCTGTCGCTGGTGAACCTCTACCTGCACGGCTTCACCGATCCACACATCCTCGAATACGACACACTCACCTCCGAGGAGCGCTGGACCGAAACCGCCGACGTCATCCTCGCCAACCCGCCGTTCATGTCGCCGAAAGGCGGCATTAAACCGCACAAGCGATTCTCAGTGCAGAGCAAGCGGAGCGAGGTGCTCTTTGTCGATTACATGGCGGAGCACCTCACGGAAAAAGGCCGAGCCGGTATCATCGTGCCCGAAGGCGTGATTTTCCAAAGCCAGAATTCCTACGTAGAGCTCCGCCGGATGCTGGTGGAGAACAGTCTCGTCGCCGTCATCTCACTCCCCGCCGGCGTATTTCAGCCCTACTCCGGCGTGAAGACGTCGATCCTGATCCTCGACCGGGCGCTCGCGAAGTTGGCGAAGACGATCGCGTTCTTCAAAGTCGAGAACGACGGCTTCGGCCTCGGCGCCCAACGCCGCGAGATCGAAGCGAACGACCTCCCGCAAGTGCAGGCCGAACTTGCCGACTACCTCGCCGCCCTGCGCAACGGCCGAGCCACCGAGGAACTCGCGCCGACGAAAGGCCTGATCGTCGCGAAAGACAAAATCACCGCGAACGGCGACTTCAACTTGAGCGGAGAGCGGTATCGGGATGCAGACGTGAGTAATCAGCAGTTTCCGCAGGTCGAGTTGGGAACCATCTGCAAACCAGAATACGGCTTCACCGCGAGCGCAGAAGAAAAGGGCAATGCGCGGTTCGTCAGAATTACGGACATCGCGCCCGACGGACGAATCAAGAAAGATGAACCGAAGTTCGTCACGCTGACCTCTGAATCCAGACCCTATCTATTGTCGAAAGGTGACCTACTCGTCGCCCGAACTGGAGCGACTTTCGGGAAGACAATGCTGTTCGACGAAAACTATCCCGCAGTCTTCGCTTCCTATCTCATCCGCTTGAGGTTTCCGGAGGATAAGCTCTTGCCGGAATTTTATTGGTCGTTCGCTCAATCGGAGAGGTATTGGGCGCAGGCGCGGAATCTCGCGACTGGTGGCGGGCAGCCGCAGTTCAACGGCAACGCGCTCACCCGTGTCCGAATCCCCGTGCCGCCGCTAGAGGTGCAGAAGGAGATCGTGGCGGAAATCGAGGGCTACCAGAAAGTCATCAACGGCGCCCGCGCCGTCCTCGACCACTACCACCCCCACATCCCCATCGACCCCGCCTGGCCGGTGGTGAAGCTAGGTGATTTGTTTGCTACGAAATCAGGAACCACACCTTCTCGCCGGATTGCAGCTTACTTCTCCGACGGGACGATTCCATGGGTGAAGACGTTGGACCTAACGGACGGCCCCGTCCTTTTCACGGATGAAAAGATAACGGAGCTGGCGCTGAGAGAAACCCACCTATCCATTCTTCCGGCCGGAACGGTGCTGGTCGCGATGTATGGCGGGTTCAACCAAATCGGGCGGACTGGAGTGTTAGAAATCAAAGCGACGCATAACCAAGCAATGACCGCGTTGCTTCCGTGCGGAGAGGTCGATCCTTATTTCTTAAATGCAGTCCTTACGGGAAAGAAAGATCACTGGAAGAAAGTCGCGAACAGCACCCGAAAAGATCCGAACATCAAGAAGACCGACGTTTTAAACTTTGAACTCCCCCTCCCACCCATTGCCACGCAGCGAGCCATCGTGGCGGAGATCGAAGCGGAGCAGAAGCTGGTGGCGGCGAACCGGGAGTTGATCACGCGCTTCGAGCAAAAGATCCAAGCCACCCTCGCCCGCATCTGGGGCGAGGAAAAACCCGCCTCCACCGTCACCTACCCCGAGCCCGCCCCCGCCGCCCGCCTCGTCGCGGAATCGCCGGCGTGAGCGGACCACCCTGAGTCAGAACAACGATCGGCGTCGACCCGCCCGCCATTGAACAAAGCAGGACAGCATGCAGACCACGTGGGAATTTGGTCAGCTTCTTCGTTTTCCATTCTACCGGCGCTCAAGAAACTCGATTCAGCTTCGGCGACCGACAAAGTGTGCGGGCGTTTGTTGGAACTCTTGTCCGACGATCGAGTGAGTGTCGTGGAGGGCGCGATCAGGGTTTTCGAAAAACTCAGGGCCGACGCGGTGATCATCGCTCGGTTACGAGAGATCACCACCAATTACCACCGAGTGCATGTTAGGAACGCAGCTCATCGCGTCTTGCTGCGCCACTGGAGCCGCGCGGCTTCGCGAATTGAGAAACCCGAAGCTGAATTGATTCGAACAAAGTTGTCGGCGCACAACATCAGGCATTTCTATCACCACACGTCCGCCGCTAATGCGCGGGCGATTGAGAAGATGGGCGAGATCCTGAACCGAGCGGAACTCCAGCGCCGAAGCCTCCCCGTCCAGTTCGTCAGCAGCAACGATTCGCGCCAAACCGACGATCGCCGCGGGACGGCGGGATACGTTCACCTTTGCGTCCATCAAGACTCGCCCATGTTTCGCCGCCGAAAGCGCGACCAAGCAAAACTGGAACTCGTGACCCTCAAGGTCCGCGCTGAAGTGGCGACATGGAGCAGCACCCTTTTTAGCGGCGCCAACGCAGCCGCGTGCTGGGCGACGATTGGACCCGACTGGACTGATTTTGAATCGATGGGCCTCGATGAGGCCGCTGGAATTGGCCTCGACGGAAAGCCCAACCGGCAAGCGGAGGTCCTCGTGCACGCCAGTGTCCCGATTTCGTTTGTCGCAGAAATCACGCCTTACGCACCCACGTAATGATTCGCTCTGCGAACTTGCCGTCAGGGAGATTCGTGACGTAGGGTGCCGCGCCGCATGACCCAGTCCGCCACAGTCGAGTTCGCCCTCAGCGGCACCGCGCAAGGCGTGGAGATATCTCCCACGCATGTGCCGTTCGGCCTGATGCGGAAGTTCCACGACGACGTGGAGAAGCTCGTGCTCGGCTCCAACCAAGGATCGCTGGCCGACACTCTCGTCGAAGTCCGCCAAGGTTCCTATGCGCTGGTCGTCCCCATCCCGGAAAACGTGCGCGAGAGCTTTGAACGGGATATTGCCGTGGCGACTGAACCCGAAGCGGCCACGCATCCCGACCCCACCCGCCTCGGTGTGCTGCAAAGCTGGAAGAAACGCGCCGAGCATGATGGCGGGCTCACCTTTTACCTCCGCCCCCAAGCGGGCGCACGCATCCCGCTTTTGAGAATCGACGCTCAAACGGTGCTGCGTCGTTCCACCGAAGATCGCTGGGTGCCGTTGGAGCTGTTGCTGGTTGGCCGTGTGCTCGAAGCGGGAGGCGCCAAGACCAACATCCACGTCCGGCTGCGCGACCAGCCACAGTCCGTGATCGTGGCGGTGGACTGGAATGTGCTGGAGCGTGAGGCCTTCCCTTTCACCGGCGACAAATTGCTCCGCGTTACGGCGGAGCGTAATCAACGCACCCGCGCGCTCCGCAAGCTGCGCCTGCTGGAGTTTGTCGCCTACAAACCGGAGTTCGATGAAGCCGCCTTCACGCGGATGACAACTGTGGGCGAGAAGGCGTGGGCCGATGTGCCCGACGCCGCAAAATGGGTTCGCGAACAACGCGACTGAACATGCGCAACGCAGTCCAACTCGATACCAGCTTTCTGATCACGTTGGCAGACCCACGGCGCGAGAGACATGCCACGGCAAAATTGTTCTTTCAGCATTTCCTCAAAGAGCGGATGCCGATGGCAGTTTCGGCGATAGTCGTGGCTGAATTCTGTCGGCGTCAGCAGCTGGACACGCTGCCCATCGAGCAATTGATGCTGGTGCCTTTCAACCACGAGGATGCCGTCGTCGCCGCCAGCTTCGACTTCAAGGATTTCAAAGCCGAAGGTATCGACCGGCAGTCGCTGAAGGATGATTTCAAAATCATCGGACAGGCGCATGCGCGCAATTTCGGCTACGTAATCACGGACGACGTCGAGACAATGTTTAGTTATTGCGAGTCGCTACGGAAAGCCGCTCGAACGCATTTGCGCGGCGTGAAACTGCAGGCCGGGTTCTCGCTCGAGGTATTTACCGACAACGGTCAGAAGGACTTCACCGTCGTGATGGAGACGGCTGCAGAGTATCCGGCCGAGTAAGATCGTTCCGGACGGAAGGCGTTGAAGTCATCGTGTTCCACCTTGTCAGTCTGACGCGCGACCGTAATCGTCTCGATCCACGGGCCGCCACTCTCCTGCTGCGCCGTGCCCGTATCCCGCGTTTCCGCTCCTGCGACTTATGCCGAACTGAAGAAGGCGGTGGAGGCCGTTGTCTTCAAGGGACGGCAGCAAATCGAGCAGGCGTGGATTCAAACTTATCACGAGACCGGTCGCCTCATCAACGAGCACATTCTGCAGAATCAGCGGGCGGGCTACGGCGCCAAGGTCTTTGATCGCCTCGCCGCCGACACCGGTATCAGCAAACGCACGCTGCAGGAATGCGCGCAGTTCCAGCGCTTTTTCCCAATTGCGCGCACGTGCGCGCAATTGGGCTGGGCGCATTATCGCACCCTTTGCCAGGTCGCGGACGAGAAGGCGCGAGCGGCATTGATGCGCGAAGCAATCAAGCACGAGTGGACCGTGGTCGAACTCGTGCAGCGCGTGCGACCGCTCAACGCGGCTCTCGATGGCGAGGCGGAAGACTCTCTCCTCACGTCGAACGCCACGTCGCAAAAACTTCTCACGCCGAAGCGTGGCACGCCGGGCGTTTACCGCGTGGTGCAACGCGGGGACGGGCTCGTGGTCGATCTCGGTTTCAAACTCTACGTGGAATTGGGCGAGGTGGACGAGTTCAGCGCCGGGGCGTTCGTGCGCTTCGATGCGCGTGGACGGTTGCTCCCAGCGGGAGCGGCGACGAAGGTCGATTTGTTCACGTATGCCGCGGTGATCAGCCGCGTGGTCGACGGCGACACGCTGGCCATCACGGTCGCGCTGCCGCGCGGCTACCACTACGAGATGAAGCTGCGGCTCCGCGGACTCGATTGTCCGGAGATGGATACCGACGCCGGCAAAGCCGCGAAGCGTTTCACGGCGTCGCTCGTGGCCTCGGCGACGGCGGTGACGATCTACACGACGAAGCCGGACAAGTATGACCGTTACCTCGCGGATGTTTTTCTCACGTCAGCGGACGGCGAAGACGTGTTTCTGAATAACGAACTGCTCAAGGCCGGCCACGCGGTGCGGATGGATGAGTATCGGCTGGAGGATTGGGAGTAGGTCGAATGCTGGAGCGTCTTCAGATTTTCTGTATCCGGGCTCGCTGAGCCCGGTCGGAGTGTCATGGCTCGGCGAGGGTCCTTCCCGGGGTCAGCGACCCCGGCTACAATCTGCGACGCAGCAGGATGTTTGTCACCGAGCGCAGCAAGGATCCCCGAGGCACCCGGAGGCCCGAAATTGAGGTGGTCGCCGGTGTCCCTACCGGCGACTCGCGCCGCATGTGACGACCCACCCGCGTCGCCGCTGGGGACAGCGGCGACCACCTCGGCGATGCAGTTCGGTCGGAACCTCCTTCCGCCTCTGTGCCTCCTCTGTGTCCTCTGTGACAAAAACAGAAAAGCCCGCCTAGGGCGGGCTCGGAAAGTAGCGCGGGCGTCTCGCCTGCTTCGCGATTTATGCAGGCGAGACGCCTGCGCTACACAGTGACGCTCACTTCGCCTCGTCGGCGACTTTGATGTGGAGGTCGCGGAGTTGCTTGTCGGTCACAGGCGTCGGGCTCTGGTTCATCAGGTCCTGCGCTTTTTGCGTCTTCGGGAAGGCGATCACGTCACGGATGCTCGTCGTGCCGGAGAGCAGCGCACACATGCGATCGAGGCCGAACGCGATGCCGCCGTGGGGAGGCGCACCGAACTTGAACGCTTTGAGCAAATACCCGAAACGGCTCTCGACCACATCCGTCGGAATCTTGAGCACGTCGGTGAACACTTTCTCCTGCAGCGTGGGCTGGTGAATGCGGATCGAGCCGCCACCGAGTTCCATGCCGTTCAACACGACGTCGTAGTGCTGGCCGCGCACGGCCTTCGGGTCGCTGTCGAGCAGGTGCGAATCCTCCGGCACCGGTGCGGTGAACGGGTGATGCGTGGCCGCAAACGCGCCGCGCTCCTCGTCGTAGGACATGAGCGGGAAATCGACGACCCAGAGAAAATTCCACTGATCGGGACGCAGCGTGAGCTTGCCGCGTTTCACGAGGAGTTGCGCGGCATCGAGGCGGATGCGACCGAGGATCGCGCAGGCGCGATCCCACGGCGCGGCGGCGAAACAGATCAGGTCGCCGTCCTCGACGTTCAAACGCTTCGTCAGTTCGGCCTTCTCGGCCTCGGTGAAGAATTTCACGATCGGCGACTTCCACTCGCCTTTCTCGACCTTGATGTAAGCGAGGCCCTTCGCGCCCATGGCCTTCGCGGACTCCTCGAGCGAGGTGATCTCGCCCTGCGTCGCGTCGGCGAGGCCCTTGGCGTTGACCGCCTTCACGCTGCCGCCGGCGGCCACGGTCGAGGCGAACACCTTGAAGGCGGACGTCTTGAACAGTTCGCTGAAATCGACGAGTTCGAGCGCGAAACGCGTGTCGGGTTTGTCGACGCCGTAGCGGTTCATCGCGTCCTTGTAGGCCATGCGCGGGAACGGCGTGGGCAGGTCGTGATCGAGCACGTCCTTCCAGACCTTCTTCAACATGCCTTCGAAGAGCGCGTAGATGCCCTCGCGATCGATGAACGAGACTTCGACGTCGATCTGCGTGAACTCCATCTGGCGGTCCGCGCGGAGGTCTTCGTCGCGGAAGCAGCGGGCGATCTGAAAATATTTTTCGACGCCCGCGACCATGAGGATCTGCTTGAACTGCTGCGGCGACTGCGAGAGCGCGTAGAACTGGCCGGCGTGGATGCGCGACGGCACGAGGTATTCGCGCGCACCTTCGGGCGTGCTCTTGAAGAGG
>PNJQ01000038.1 GCA_013821985.1 Opitutus sp. | reverse complement strand
CGAGAGGCGCGCGCCGGCGCCTTGCAGGACGTTGTAGCTGAGTTTCGTCGCGCGGACCGGGTCGTTTTCGGTTTCGATGCTGACGAGATCGCCCAGGCCGTCGGCCAGCGAGCTGCCGGTGAGGAAACTCGCCTCGAGCAGCTTCGAAAGAAAGCTCGGGTCGCCACGCACGGCGGTGGCGGCGGTGTTGCGGATCCACACCGGGGCGCGCGAGCCGATCTCGCGGAGGAATTCGCGGAGCTGCCGATACGTTCCCACGGCGTGCCCGGCCGTCCCGCCGGTGCCGGAACGCGTGAATACGAGTTGAGCGTCACCGAGTTCACGAAGCGTGGCGGCGAGCACACTGTCCGCGCCGCCTTCCAAATCGATCGCGAGGAAGTGGCCCTTCGCGCGAGCCAGCGCGGCGAATTCCCGGAGCAGCGCCGCGTCTTTCGCACCGAAGCGGCGGACGAGCATCAATCGCCCCCCTTCCTGCAACAGCATCGGCTCGACGTCCTGCGCAGTGAGCAGCGGACCGATTTCGAGGGCGAGAAATTCGACGGGCAGCGGCAGGTTGCGGACGATATCGGCGAGTTCGCCGAGATCGCTCGGCGTATCGACGCGCACGAGCACGCCTTCCGCGGGCGTGTCCTTGAGTGACGGCGCGGAGAGTGCGCGCGCGACCTCGGGCAGGCGAGAAACGAGCCCCGCGGCCACGATCACGCGTGGCGGCTGCTCCGGACCGACGACGCATTTGCCGGAGAGCGCGACCGTCGCGATTTCGCGGCGCTGGAACGTGAATGGATCGACGGCATCGAGTTCGGGGTGGGGCGCGGACTCCGTTCCGCGCCGTGAATCTGCGGCGGCGAAGGGACTCGCCGCCCTGTCTTGCCAGAGGCTCATTGCCTTGTCCGCGATCGCGCGGGCGACGGGAATTTCGTAAACCGAGTCTTCGGTGAGGGAGACCCGGATGGTGTCGCCGAGGCCGTCGAGCAGCAGGCTGCCGATGCCGATGGCGCTCTTGATGCGGCCGTCTTCGCCGTCCCCGGCTTCAGTGACTCCGAGGTGCAGCGGGTAAGGGCGGTGCGCGCGGTCCATATTCTCCACGAGCAAGCGGTAGGCCTGAATCATGACCTTCGGGTTGCTCGACTTCATCGAGAGGACGATGTCGTGGAAACCATGCGATTCGCAGATGCGGACGAACTCGAGCGCGCTTTCGACCATGCCGAGCGGCGTGTCGCCGTAGCGGTTCATGATGCGGTCGGAGAGCGAGCCGTGGTTCGTGCCAATGCGCAGCGCGCGGCCGAGTTCCTTGCAGCGCAACACGAGCGGTGAGAACGCCTCGTGCAGGCGCGTGAGCTCGGCGTCGTAGTCGCTGTCCGTGTATTCCTTGACCGCGAATTTCTTTTTGTCCGCGTAATTGCCCGGGTTGACGCGGACTTTCTCCACGTGCTCGACCGCTTCCATCGCGGCGTTCGGCAGGAAATGAATGTCGGCCACGAGTGGAATGGCACCAAAGCCCGCGGCAGTCAGACGCGCGCGGATCTCTTGGAGGCATTTCGCCGCTTGGACGTTGGGCGCGGTGACGCGGACGATTTCGCAACCGACTTCGGCGAGCGCGATCGATTGCTTCACGGTCGCGTCGATGTCCTGCGTGTCGCTCGTCGTCATCGACTGGATGCGAATCGGATTGGCGCCACCGACGCCGACGGAGCCGACGTTCACTGCGACGCTCGGGCGGCGGACGGTGCGAAAACGGGAGGCGCAGTAGGACATGGCAGGAGGGAAGTAACGGAAGAGAAGCGCCCAGGGACAAGTGACAAGTAGCAAGCGCGGCCGGGAGCGGGGTGTGTCGGTCGGGCTTCGCGCCCGACTCTCTCCGGCCACGGAAACGGTGTGCGTCGGGCGTAAAGCCCGGCCGACAAGATTCCAGGTGGTTGCCGCCGTCCCGGCGGCGACACGAGCGCGGCATGCGGTGGCACAGCCATTGGCGCCGCTGGGGACAGCGGCGCCCACCTCGGAGCGACGCGGGGCAGCGGCACGTGCCGGCATGCACCCGAATTGGGCCGGATAAAACCGGCGGCCATCTTACGGCTTCGGCGTTTCGGCCGGAGCGGCCGCTTCCTTTTCCTGCGGCTCGGCGGCTTCGCGGGCTTGGACGTCGGCGGCGCGGTCGCGCACAATGCGGCGCACGTCGAAGAAGCTCACGTAAATGATCATGCCGAAGAGCAGCACGATGAACGCGCTTTGCAGACTCGCGATGAAGTTGGGCGAAAGCGCCCGGCCGCGCAGCTTGCTGATCGTCGCGAAGAGAATGTGTCCTCCGTCGAGCACGGGCAGCGGGAGCAAATTGAAGATCGCGAGATTCACGTTCACGAGGATCGCGATCCAGATGACATAGCGAATGCCGGCTTCGGAGGCGTCCCAGAAAATTTTACCGATGCCGACGGGGCCGCTGAGCTTCGAGACGTTGATGTCGGAATCCGGGTGAATCAGGCTCATTAGCACGCGCACCGTCATCGTCGCGTGACCGAACACCTGCTCGATCGGGTTGTTGTGCACGAGGCCGACGTTGGTGCGGAAACCGGCCCCGAAGATGCCGCGGGTTTCCGCCGGGCGGTCGGCCGGCACGGTGATTTCGAGGTGCTGGCCGGCCCGGTTCACGCCGAGCGTAAAGGGGCGCGGCGTTTTCTCCTGCAACATGTCGAGCAGCGAAAGCAGATTGAGCAAGGGCACGCCGTCGAGCGTCTTGAGTTCGTCCCCGGCTTGGAAGCCGAGCTTGGCGGCGTAAGTGTCGGGCGGGACGGCCGCGATGATCGGCGTGTAGGCGGCGAGGATGCCGACGCGGCGGACTTTTTCGTCGCCCGAAAGCCGCGGATGCACGGTGAGATCGATCAATTGTCCGTCGCGTTCGACGGTGAACACCGCGCGGCGGCGCCCATCGTCGGTGCGGCCGGAACTCGTGACGAGCGTCTGCAGCAACTCGGGCCAGTCGGCCACGGCCTGCCCATCGATGGCGCGAATCACGTCGCCGACTTTCAAACCCGCCTCGCGGGCCGGACTCGGCACGCGGGTGCCGTCTTCGAGCGGCAAATTCTGCGATACGTAACCGATGCGGGTCGTGGACAAGTCCTCGCTCGTCGGCTGGCCGATGAACCAAAGGACGGAGGCGAGTGCGAGGGCGAAGAGGATGTTGAAGAACGCTCCCGCCGCGAAAACGATGACCTTCGTGCTGTAACTGATCGGCGGCAGCGCGGCGACGTCGGTGCCCGATGATCCCTCGATCTCGCTCATGTCCGCCAGTTGGGGCAACGCCACGTAGCCGCCGAGCGGGAACCAGGAGAGACGATATTCGACGCCGTCCTTGCCGCGCCAGCCGAAGACCCGCGGACCAAAGCCGATGGAGAAACGCTCGACCCGCACCCCGCGGCGGCGGGCCGCGAGGAAATGGCCGAGTTCGTGCACAAAGATCGAGCCACCGAAAAACAGCACGATCAGGAAGATCGACCAGGCGCTACCGAGAGCGGAAGAGAGCAATTCCATGAAATTCAGCGGGAGAAAGAAGCAGGGGAGAAAAGATTCTGATGGGCGAGGCGTCGCGCCTCGGCGTCGGCTTGGAGAACCTCGTCCAAGGTCGTTGGTTCAAAGTTCTTCATGCCGGCCAGAGATTGTTCCACGACGCGCGAAATCGCAAGGAACGGCAACCGCCCGGCGATGAACTCCGCCACGGCCACTTCATTTGCTGCATTGAACACGGCGGGCGCGACGCCACCCGCCGCCATGGCGGCCTGCGCCAGCCCGAGCAGCGGGTAGCGCGCCGCCTCGACCGGTCGGAAGTCCAACGAGAATTTTTTCTCCAAGTTCAACGGGTCGTCCGTCGGACATGGCGCGCGATCTGGATAAAGCAGCGCGTGCTGAATTGGGAACGTCATCGACGGCGGACAGAGTTGCGCGAGCATCGAGCCGTCGCGGAACTCGACCAGACAATGCACGATGCTCTGCGTGTGCAGCACGGCCTGACACTGCTCGGCGCGCAGCCCGAAGAGCCATTGCGCTTCGATCAGCTCGAGGCCTTTGTTGGCGAGCGTCGCGGAATCGACCGTGATCTTCGGCCCCATCGACCAGTTCGGGTGCTTCAACGCATCGGCGACGCGCACCGAGGAAAGTTTTTCGAGCGGCCAATCGCGGAACGCGCCGCCCGACGCCGTGAGCACGAGCCGCCGCACGTCGCTCGCGTGGTGGCCCTCGAGGCACTGGAAAACGGCATTGTGCTCGCTGTCGACCGGGAGCAGGCGCACGCCGTGTTCGCGCGCGGCGGCCATCACGAACTTGCCCGCGAGCACGAGCAGTTCCTTCGAGGCAAGCGCGAGCGTCTTCTTCGCGGCGATGGCGGCGAGCGCGGGCTTGAGCCCCGCCGTGCCCACGACGGCGACGAGCACGGTGTCCGCCTCCGCGAGTGTCGCGATGGTGGTGAGTCCCGCCACGCCGCCGTGCAGCTGGGTGCCGCGCGGAAAAATATCGGCGGACTTCGCGGCGAGAAACGAATTGTCGTCGAACACCGCGACGTGCTTCACGTTGAACTCGCGCGCGATCTCCGCGAGCCGCTGATAACGGCCGTTCGCGGCGATGCCCACGAGTTCGAGTCGGTCGCGGTGCGCGGCGATCACACGCAGCGTGCTCTCGCCGATGGAGCCGGTGGCGCCTAGGAGGACGATGCGACGTTTGGGAGCAGGGGTGGCCACGAGTAAGAACGGCGTTTATGCACGCCGCCGTGGCGCGCGAACAGCAAGAAAAGCGGGGGTGTCGATGAAGGATGCCCGCGCGCGGTCTCTCAGGGTCGGTCTTGTGGGCCGGGTGCCCTCACCCGGCGAGAGGGAGCAACGGTTCCGGGGCTACGCGGGGGTGAGGGCACCCCGCCCACAGGTCGAGTGAGGGCACGGCGTGTCGGGCAGCGGGACCGGCCCGACCACCTCGGAGCGACGCGTTTCGAGAGGTGTTCGCCGGCGCCCCGTTGGCCGCTAACCATCGGCTTGATACCCTCTCGAGAGGGTGGCGCGGATCGCCGGGGTGTGTTGCCGGCCAAATCCGGCATTACTCACGCGACATCTGCCGCATTTCCGCGCCGAGGGCGGCGCGGCTCCGTTTTTCTTCAACGTCCGGCGCGAGATCGTTCCCTTCAGCTCAGGAACAAAAAAATTAGATACGCCACCGGCGCGCTGAGGATCAGGCTGTCCGTCAAATCGAACGCGCCACCGATCCCGGGGATCATGGCGCCGCTGTCCTTCACTTCCGCACGGCGCTTGATGACGGACTCCACGAGATCGGAAACGATGGTGACGAGCGCGAGCGGCAAGGCGGCGAGCGCGGCGACGACGGGCGTGAATGGCACCGGCAGATAATCCGCGCCCCACGCCGCGATCCCGGCGCCGACGCCGCACGAAACGAGCACGCCACCGATCGCGCCTTCCCAGGTTTTCTTCGGACTGATGTGCGGCGACATCTTGTGCCGGCCGAACGCCAGGCCGCTCAGCAGCGCGCCCACGTCGCAAAATTTCGATGTCGCCACCACCCAAAGGCATGCGACGAGTCCCGGCTCGAGCGGCGGCACCAATTCGAAGAACGGCTCGTTGGGCTCGTAGGTCAGCAACAGCAGCCGCACCAGATAATGCAGCAGGAACGGAATGAACAGCAGGCCGAAGCTCGTCGCGACCAGCGTCTCGATGCGATTCGTGTTGTCGCGTTCTCCGAGCAGCCGGACGCTCGCGGCGATCACGCCCAGGGCGACGAGGAGCGACGCCGACGACGCGACGATGTCATCATCGAATCCGAAACAGCGCAGGTAGAATGGCACCGCGACGATCAGCACCGCGAAGAAAATTCCCATTTTCCGGAACGGACGCAGCCCGGCTTTTTCGCCCATCGTGTAGAGTTCGTGCAGGGCCAGCGCGGCGAGCAGCGCCATCAAGGTCACGGCCGCATGCGCGCCGAAGGCCCATAAGCTGCCAAGGACGACGCTCCAGAGCAGGAGAGTGCTGAGAATGCGGGAAAGCACGCGCTACGGTAGGCTGTGCCGCTCAGCTCGCGCCAGCCTTGATTTGTTCGGTGGTTGCCCCATAGCGCCGCTCGCGCCGGCCATACTCTTCGACGGCCGCCACCAGATCCGTGCGGCCAAAATCCGGCCACAACGTCGGCGTGAAAATCAGCTCCGCATAGGCGAGCTGGAGCATGAGAAAATTACTTAGGCGCAGTTCGCCCGAGGTGCGGATCAGCAGGTCCGGCTCGGGCAGATCGCCGGTGGAGAAGTAGCGGGAGAACTTCTCCCACGTCGCCTCCGCGGGATCTTCCCGGCCCGCCTGCACCGCTTCGGCGTAGGCGCGCGCGGCGTCGGCAGCCTCGGTCTGCGCGCCGTAGTTGAGCGCGAGGACGAGATTCCACTCGGTGAAATGCTTCGTCGCCTCCTTCACGCGCGCGAGTTCGCGCTGGACGTTGGCAGGGAGCGCGTCGATGCGGCCGATCGTGCGCAGGCGGACCTTTTCCTTGATCAGGTTGTTGAGTTCGCGCTTCAGGAAAAAATCCAGCAGGCCCATCAGTCCGCTGACTTCATCGCCGGGGCGTTTCCAGTTTTCTGCGGAGAACGCGTAGAGTGTGAGATAGCGGATGCCGAGTTCGCGTGCGGTATCGACGACGGTGCGCACCGTTTCCACGCCGCGCCGGTGACCCTCGAGCCGCGGGAGCCCGCGCTGTTTCGCCCAGCGTCCGTTGCCGTCCATGATGATGGCAACGTGTTGCGGAATCTTGGCGGGCCCGGGAGCGCTCATGGAAGGACCGATTGAGCGCGCGGGCTCGTCGTTTGACAAGGCCGAAGGCCCCTCGTTTGCTGCGCGCCATGGCTGCGCCCTGCCGGTGGAAGTTGGTCCTTGGAATCTACCTGCTGCTCGCGTCGAGCGTCGCGCGCGCCGAGACCGCGGCGCCCGCGCCGGCTCCGCTCGCCGGCTCGCCTTTCGGGGAACTGCTCGCCGACGACGCGCGGGCAAAGTTAATTCCAAACCGCGCGCTGCGTCTCGAGATCGGCTACGACGCGTTGCTCGCGCGCGTGCATCTCATCCGCGCAGCGCAGGCATCGGTGGATATCCAGACGTTCATCTGGAAAAACGACGAATGCGGCCGGCTGCTGCTCTGGGAATTGCTGGAAGCGGCGCGCCGCGGCGTGCGGGTGCGCCTCATTGCCGACCAATTGTTTTCGGAGACAGACCCCGCGGTCATCGCGTTCGTTGCGACGGCGCACCCGAATTTGCAGGTGCGGCACTACCGGCCGGCGTTCCAACGCATCGATCCCGCGCTGTGGCGCATGGCGGTGGCGGTGGCGTTTTCGTTCCGGGCCACGAATCAGCGCATGCACAACAAGGTGATGATCGTCGACGACGCCGTGTTGCTGACCGGCGGACGCAACATCGAGAACGCCTACTACGATCACGCGACGGAGTATAACTACCGGGACCGCGACGTGATCGCGACCGGACCGGTCGTCGCCGCCGCGGTGAGTTCGTTCGACGAATTCTGGAATTACCGCCAGGCCGTGCCGAGCGCGGCGCTGAAAGATGTGGCGCGCGAGATCAAGCGTGGCACGTTCCGCCGCTACGACCGGCGCGAGGATTGGGAATTCGGCGGATTCTTCGCGGAATTGTCGTCGGAGGCGTCCAACGTCCCCGTGGTGCGCGCGAAGTTCGTGCAGCCGCTCGCGCCGGTGCGGCGCGCGGAATTCATCGCCGACGAAGCCGGCAAGGCGCGCGGCTGGCTGCGGCGCTCGGCGCCGCGCGGCACGCTGGCGCTCCGCGGCGCGCTGGAGCGTGGCGAGCGCGATATTCTCATCCAGACGCCTTACCTTGTGCTCAGTCCGGCGGCGCGGGAGCTGGTTGTGCAACTGCGCGCGCAGCGGCCGGAGTTGCGGTTGCGGATCTCGTCGAATAGCTTCGCGTCGACCGACAATCTGATGGCGTATTCGGGCAACTATCGGCTGCGCAATCTCTACATCGAGCAACTCCGCCTGGAAGTGCACGAGATGAAGCCGCGGCCCGCGGTGATGCCGGAGTTGTTTCCACGCTTCGCTGCGATGGACGAACGCGCCGCGGTGCGCCTCGCCGCCCGTGAACAGAAGCGCACGATGTATTTCGCGCTGCACGCCAAGTCGCTCGTCGTCGACGGCACGACGTCCTTCATCGGCTCCTACAATCTGGATCCGCGCTCGGAAAATCTGAACACCGAGGCGGGCCTGCTGATCGAGGACGAGGCTTTCGCGCGCGGCCTGCGCGCGGAGATCGAGCGCGATCTGCGCGCGGAAAACAGTTGGGTCATCGCACGCCGCAAACTGCCGCTCGGAATGGGCGCGTTGAACACGCTGGTCGGCACGGTGACGTCGCTGACTCCCTTCGACGTCTGGCCGTTGCGCAATACTTCGAGCTTCGACCTGCGCGCCGGCGGCACCGAAGTCGGCACCGATCATCCGGAATTCTACGAGCACTACGAAGAGGCGGGTTCGTTTCCGGGCGCCGAGGGCTGGATCAGTCAGGACGAAATCGTCACGCGCCTCTACAAAGCCGTCGGAAAGCCGCTGACGCCGATTCTCTGAACGGGCGTGTGGTCCGTTGTCGCGGCTTGCCTCACTCCCGCCGCCGCCGTAGCCAAGCCGCATGCGAAAACTAGGAACAGCGAGCGTGGCGGCGTTGGGCCTCGTGTTCGCGTCGACGGTCGCGATGAGCCGCGACGAACCCATCGTTGGTGGACCGTGCGAAGGATGCGATGCGGTGTTTCAAGGCCAGCCGCGCGAACTCGCTTCCGTTGCCCGCATCGCGCCCCCGGAAGAGCCCGGCGCGAAACTCGTGCTGGAAGGCGTCGTGCGCGACAGCGACGGCGAAGCGGTGCCGGGCATCATCGTTTACGCCTACCACACGGACGCGACCGGCGTTTATCCGCGCGACGAGCGCTTCCGTGGTCAATCGGCGTTCAATCACGGTCGCTTACGGGCGTGGGCGCGCACGGATGCGGCGGGACGATATCGCTTCGAGACGATCCGCCCCGCGAGCTATCCGCGCACGAGTGAACCGCAGCATATCCATCTGCACATCATCGAACCGGGATGTTGCACGTATTACATCGACGACGTGTTCTTCGACGACGATCTGCGCCTGACGCCGCGGCACCGGCAGCGTCTCGGCGGGCGCGGCGGCAACGGGCTGACTTCACCGCGCCAAGACGAGAGCGGCACGTGGCACGTGACACGCGACATCGTGCTCGGGCGAAATATCCCCGACTATCCGTTGAGGAAAAAATGAGCGGTATTCGGCCGGGTGTGACATTTGACAATCCGGTCCGGCGCACCGACCGTGGCCCATGGCTTCGACTCCGCTGACCCACGATCAGATCGCCGCCGCGCTGCGCGAGTTGCCCGGCTGGACGCACGAGCGCGACGCGCTCGCGCACACGTTTCAATTTGGCAGTTTCAAGGAAGCGATGTCCTTCATGATGCGCGTGGGCTTCGAAGCCGAGGCGATGGATCACCACCCCGATTGGTCAAACGTCTATAGCAAGGTGGCGATCCGCCTGAACACGCACGACGCCGGCAACAAGGTCACCGCGAAGGACGTGGAACTCGCGAAGAAGATCGCGAGGTTGAGTTGGGTGCGCTGAGGCGGGAAGTAGGATCAGCGGCCGGAAGGCACAGGCTGGGACGCGGGCGGATGAAGGTGATTGCCGTGTCGGGTGCACTCGATCGCGTAGCCCTCATCGTCGCTGTATTTGGCCGAGTATTCACCCGCGGTCGGGCAAGCGGGCATTTGTTTCACGAATTTATCCGGTCCCACGATGTCGGCCCATGTTGACGCTCCCTTCTCATTCTCCAACCGATACTGGTCCAAGGCGGCCACGAGCATGCGCTGGTTGTTGTAACACGCCTTGGACTCCGAGTTCTGCCGCACTTTTTGGAACGCCGGAATTGCCATCGCCGCCAGCAGGCCGATCAGGACGATCATAACCAGGGCGTTGGCTGGGGAAGCCGTGCCGACCCCGCCGCCGGGAATGAGCGCGCCAAGCAAGTAGGCGAAGGGGTGTCGTGGGGCTCGGCGAGGTGCGGCGCCATCACGCAACGCGAGCACATCGACTACGCGGCGCGAAAGCGTCGGATAAGTTGAAGTCAGTTCGTGCAAGGAGACAAAGAAGCCGCGGTCGTCCGAGTATTGGGCGGTGTAGGAAGCCGCGTTCAGCGCCGGCCCATGCTGGCGACCGCCCGCGAGGACGAGCAGTCCGCGCGCCGCGGCATTGACATCGCCGGCCGCGAGCGTGCCGTAGCGATCACAGGAAGTTTCCCAAGAGCGACGATACGCCGCCCCGATGAGCGGAAAAAACATGCCCGGCGCGAGCAGCGTTTGCTTGAGGATATGTCTGCTTTTCAGATGACCGATCTCGTGCCCGAGCAGAAATCGCATTTCCCGTGATGCCGGTCCGAGCGCTTCCAGCAGATCAGAATAAACCACCACAAAGTCCCGGCCGGAGTGGCGCGTTGCAAACGCATTGAGCATGCCTCCCGACTGAATCACATAAAGCGCCGGTGGGGCGGCCACGCCGAGTTCCGCGCACACGGACCGCAACGTCGCCGCTAATTCCGGCAGCTGCGCTTCCCCGACTTTCACGCCTTCGGAGCGCAGGTAGGCCACAAGCAGGCCATTTCCGAGCCAGAGAAAAAAGCCAAACATCGCGGCGTAGAAAAGGCCAATGATCGAGACGGCGAGTCCGGTCCAGATGAGGAGCGAAAGCGCGATCACCCAAAAGAAATAGGTGCGCTCTTTCGCTGCGTTAAGGTTAGCCCGGTCCAAGCCGGCGGGCGAGACGACATTGAATGTGTCCATGAATGAATCTCCGACGTTGTTTGCTGGCCCGCGCGTCCAGAGGAGCAGGTTTACGACGGACGGCGATTCGAATCTCGCGTCGCGGTGCGCTGCACGGTGGGGACCGCGTCTGCTACCTGCGACGCGCGCTTAGGCGCCGGGGATCGATTTTCCGTTGAGCAGCGATTCTTCGTAATCGAGCAGATGCTGCAGCGGCCGGTGCGTCTCGTCGGTGATGGCATTGCGCCGCCACAAATCGTCGAGCGCAGCGCGTTCCGCCGCGAGAGCGCGGAGCCGATGCGAGCGTTCGGCCGCGAGGCTGCGGCTGGAGGTCTTCCGCGCATCGCCGTCGGCGGTAAGTTCGCTCAGGCGCAGTTCGTATTCGCGAATGATGGCGCGCAGTGCGCCGCGCTCGTCGTCGGCCGGGTCGCGCGCAATTTGAGTGCGCAGGTGTTGCAGGCCCGCCTCGACGGCGGCGATGCGCGCCAGACGGTCTTCGCGGACTTGCGTATCGTCGGGCCGCACTCCGAGCCGGCAGATCAGCCATTCGAGCGTCGTGCCTTGGAGCAGCAACGTGACGACGATCACGCCCGCCGAGAGAAAGATTACGATGTCGCGGCCCGGAAACGGCGTGCCGTCGCCGAGCGTGACGGGAATGGACAGCGCTGCGGCGAGCGTGATCGTGCCGCGCATGCCGGCCCAGCCGCCGACGAGCAGCCACGCGCGCGGCGGACACGGTTCGGCGTTCGCACCGCGGTTGAGCAGGAGGAACGGCACGTAGCCGCCCGGGTAGAACCACAGGAGTCGCGCGACGATCGCCACGCCGGAAACTGCGCCCGTAAACAACGCAAGTTGGCTCACGGTATAGGTTGCGCTGACGGTGGCGAGGATTGTCGGCAGTTGCAGGCCAAGCAGGACGAATGCGAGACCATTCAACCAAAACAGCACGACCGACCACACCGTCCACGTCACCTGTCGCGTGGCGGCGTCCATGCGCAAAGGATCGCGCCAGCCCGCGTAAAGGCCAGCGGCGACGACGGCGAGGATGTTGGACAACCCCAGTGCTCCCGCCGCGAGATACGCCGCGAAGGGCGTCATGAGTGAGATCGTCGTCTCGAGCATCACGTCGGGTCCGTGGATGCGTTGGAGCACGTCGCGCAACTGGCCGATGACCCAACTGATCGCCAGTCCGAGCGAGAGGCCGCCGGCCGCCAGCACCACGAATTCCATCGCTGCGGCGCGGACGGAAAACGTTCCCAGCGCGACCGCGGTGAGCGCGAACTTGAACGCCACGAGCCCCGTCGCGTCGTTCATCAGGCTTTCGCCGTTGAGCACGGCGGTGAGCCGCGCAGGGACTTTCAGGCGTTGCGTGATCGCGCTGACGGCGACCGCGTCGGTCGGCGACACGACGGCCCCGAGCGCAAATGCCATCGCGAGCGGCAGGCCCGGCACGAGCGACCACGCGACGAGCCCGACCGCCACCGTCGTGAGCACGACGAGGCCCGTCGCGAGCGTGAGGATGGGGCGCTTGGCGCTGAGAAAATCGCGCAGCGGCATCAGCCAGCCGTCGGAGAACAGCAAGGGCGGCACGAAACAGAGAAAGAAAAATCCGGGATCGAGCTCGATGCGGGGGAACGCCGGCCAGAGTCCGATCAATCCCGCACCGACGACGTAGGAGATCGGCGCGGGCCACGGGAGCCGGCGCGCCACCACGCTCAAGCCGGTCAGCAGCAAGAGCAGAATCAGCGCGTGTTCGATGCCAGTCACGGGGCGGAACGCTGTCGGGTCACGCGGCGGAGGGAAAGCGCGGAGTGACACCGGCTTGGTGGGCGAAGCCGAGCAATGGCGTGGTGCGTCCGACTGTGGTGTTAGCCGGTTGGTCAGGTGTTGGCCCGAGGGATTCCGGCTATAATCGGCGCCAATCCCGCCGCTCATGTTGCAATCCCTACTCTCCAAAATGATTCGCTGCCAGGAACGCGCCGTCGGCGTGCCGTTGACTTACCTCAATGATGTTGCCGCGCATTCGCCCGGCCTGGTGATGAAGATCGGGCTGCTCGGGCCGCTCGGCACGCATCGGCGCGCGCTGCCTGCGGAGGCGAAGCATGTGGCGACTGTCCGCGCGACGCTCGCGGAGGATTGCGGGGCCTGTGTGCAAATCGCGGTGAACGTCGCGTTGGCCGAGGGCGTGTCACGTGAAGTGCTCGCGGCGGTCGTGAACGGCCGGCTGTGGGAACTCCCACCGAACCTCGAGGCGGTGTGCAAGTTTGTCGATGCCCTGCAGAATCAGGAGACGATCACCGCGTCGTTGCGCGATCAGTTGCAGGTCGAATACGGCGACGATGGCGTGGCGGAGCTTTCAGTCGCCTACGCGCTCGCGGCGTTCTTTCCGCGCTTCAAACGCGGGCTGGGTGAGGCGCAGAGCTGCGCGTTGCGGCCGGTGGAGGTTTAGGCCTGAAACCGTTTGCGCCGCGCGCGGGGCGGGGTAGCGTGCGGCGCATGAGCGATTTTGCCCCCGCCGCTGAAGTCGCCTCCGCGCGTGATTTGTTGGTCCGCGTGAAGGCCAACATGCGCCTCACCATCCGAGGCAAGGACGATGTGATCGACCAGACTCTCGTGTGCCTCCTGGCCGGCGGGCACCTTTTGATCGAAGACCTGCCCGGCGTCGGCAAGACGACGCTCGCTTACTCGCTCGCGCGCTCGATGGACGCGGCGTTCTCGCGCGTGCAGTTCACGAGCGATCTGTTGCCGAGCGATGTCACCGGCGTGTCGATCTACGACGAGACGGTGAAGGAGTTCGTCTTCAAGCCGGGCCCGGTGTTCGCGAACATCGTGCTCGCCGACGAGATCAACCGCGCCACACCGAAAACGCAGTCGGCGCTCCTCGAGGTGATGGACCGCGCGAAGGTCACCGTCGATGGCGCAGCGCACGCGGTCGGTGCGCCATTCATGGTCGTGGCGACACAAAACCCCGTCGATTACGAGGGCACGTTTCCCCTGCCGGAAAGTCAGATGGACCGCTTCCTGATGCGGCTGCACATGGGTTATCCGCAGCCGGGCGATGAAATGGAAATTCTTCGCGCAGCCAAATCGAACTACGACGCCATCGCGCTCAACCCCGTCGTGACCCGCACGGACGTGCTGAAGCTCCAGGCGCTCACCGCCAAGGTATTCGTCGAGGACAGCGTGCTCGATTACATTTTGAAAATCGTCACGGCCACCCGCACGGAAGCGGAATTTCGCGCCGGCGTGAGTGTGCGCGGCGGCATCGCGCTGCGCAGTGCGGCGCAGGCGCGCGCGCTGTTGCTCGGCCGTGATTTTGTCATTCCCGCCGACGTGCAGGAAGTGGTTGGCGCGGTATTCGCGCACCGACTCGGGCTGGCGCGACAGACGTCCGATGCGCTCGAGGAACGGCGCACCGTGCTCGCCGCGCTGCGACGGATCGTGGGAGCGATCGCGGTGCCGGAATGAATTTTATCCGTCCAGCGAGGGTAGGGGCCGTTGCCCCCAACGGCCCTTCAGCCGTCGAAGGAGAGGCGGTTGGGGGCAACCGCCCCTACCGCAACACGACGGCCGACTGGCACGGTCCTGGCGCACGGGATCGCGCGCGCCGCGTGTTCCGTTGGCAGACGCTGCTCTGGTCGCTCGTATTTCCGCCGAAGCGGCACCGCATCGCGGTGACGGTGCCGGGCGTGTTCCTGATCGGATTGGCGCTGGGCATCGGCACTGCGGCCTACAACACGGCGAGCAACATCCTGTTTATCACGTTGTCGCTGCTCCTCGCCTGTCTGCTGCTCAGCGGCTTGCTCTCGTGGTTCAATTTCATGGGGGTGGCGTGGCGCCTGCGCACCGGCGGACCGTGGCGCGCGGGGCATGAAACACTCGTGACGGTGGAGGTGCAGAACAACAAGTCGTGGCTGCCGACCTATGGACTGTGGTTCGACCTGCGCACGCACCCGCACATCGCGACGAAGCCGGAGACCACCAAGGACGTGAACGTGAAGGCCGATCTCGCGGCGGCGGAAAAGGCGGTGACGCGCGGCCGGCTGTTCCTGCGCGAACGCGTCGAGCCGCGCGGCGCGACATCGATGGACTGGGTCCACAAGCCCGCCCAACGCGGCGAGGCCGTGCTCGAACTGGAGGCGGTGGGGTCGCTTTTCCCGTTTGGATTTTTGCGCAAGAGCGTCGGCACCGGCCTGCGGCACACCGTGTTGGTGTGGCCGGCGCAGGTCGATTACCAGTGGAAGGGAGCGTCGGCCGCGCAGGCGGGCGGACAGGGCCGGCGCACGGCGCGCGCGGGCACGGGCGAAGATTTGCTCGCCCTGCGCAAATACAACACTGGCGACTCGCACCGCCTCGTGCACTGGAAGGCCAGCGCGCGACTCGGCCAATTGATGGTGCGGCAATTCGCGGCGGAGAGTCTCGATGGATTCTCACTGCAGGTGGAGACGAGGTCCGGCCAATGGACGCGTGCGGAACAGTTCGAAATGCTGTGCAGCTTCGCCGGGGCGCTGGCGGAGGACCTTTTCGCCGAAGGCCGATTGCAGGCGGTGCGCGTCGATGATGGCGAGTGGATCGAAACGCGGCGCGTGCGCGACGTAGAGGCGTTTTTGGATTTGTTGGCGTTGCTCAAGCTGGAGAATGGGGACGCGGCGCCGTCGCCACGGACGAGCGAAAGCAGCGAGGGCGCGGCATCTCCTGTCAGAAGCGCCGGCGCATTCACGCGCAACCTCATCACTTTCGCGCCCGAAGGATCACGCAACGTCACGGCTTATGTCGATGGCGTGCCCACGGCTTTTGCCTGACACGTGCCGCAGCGACCGAACCGAATGGCCACAAGAAGCACAGAAAGCGCAAAAGAGGTAGGGGCACGGCTTATCCACGCCCGCGGGCGCGCCCGAGGCGCGCCCCTACAAGAACAGCGGGGAGGCGCGCGGTGAGTGGCGCGCATCAGAGTCGGCCCCAGCTAACCCTCGACGAGCTGCGGCGGCTGAAATGGCTGCTCGGCGGCGTGCTGGCGCTGGTGTCGTTGTGGACGGTGTTCTTCCTCGACGTCGAGGCGCTCGGGCTCGTGGCGATGGCGAGCGCGGTGATCGGGTCCGCGGTGGTTTGGCCGCAATTGCCGGCGCGCGTGCCGGCGCTGGTGTGGCGGCTGGCGGTGCCGGCCATTATCGTGGCGGTGGCGGCGGATTTTTATCTCAGCGCGGAAACGCTGCCGGTGCTGATCCGGCTCGCAGTGCTGCTGGTGCTGTATCGCGCGGTGGCCTACCGGCGGAAGCGCGAGGACCTGCAGTTGATTGTGCTCGGGCTGTTTCTCCTCGTCGTGGCCGGGGTGCTGACGGTGTCGATCGAGTTCGCCGGACTGCTGCTCGTCTTCACGGCGTGCGCATTGGGATTCTTGTTCGTCGTTACGCTGATCGACATGGTCGATACGGGGCCGAAGGTGATGCGCCCGGAGGAAATGCGCGAAGTGCCCGCATGGGCGCGCGGCAGCTGGCGGGTGGCGCTGATGCGGATGCGGCAGGTGGCGGACTGGCGGTTGCTCGGGTTCGCGTCGGTGCTGTTCGTCGGCGTCGTGGGCGTATCGGCGTTGTTGTTTCTTCTGATCCCGCGGTTCGAGATCGGGAGCAGTTTTTTCCTCGATAAATACATCACGCGGAAAAGTCGCACGGGCTTCACGGAGCAGGTGCGCTTCGGGTCGGTGTCGGAACTGGTGCGCGACGAGAGCGTGGCGATGCGCATCGACCTGACCGATACGTCCACGCTCCCGACGCTGCCTTATCTGCGGCTGGTCGTGCTGGACGAATACACTCGCGAAGGTTTTAGGATCTCCACCGCGCTGAAGAACGACCTGTTGCGCAGCCAGCGCATCACGCGTGAGGTGCGCGGGCGCAACCGCTTCGTCACGGGTGTCGGCGGCACGTGGACGTTTTATGTCGAGCCGGGCGTAAGCCGATTTTTTCCCCTGCCCGGAAGTTTTGGGCTGATGCGCCTGCGCGATTTCGGACCGGTGCAATTCAGCGCGGGGCTGCGCGTGGTGGCGCTGCGCGCGGAGCCGATGACGATGTCGGCGTTCCAACTCGATGGCGTCGAACTCGACACCGCGGTGCGCGACGTGGCGATGGAGCGCGTGCTGCACGAGCTGCGTGTAGGCACGCTGCGCGACGACGACGTCGGGCGGCCGCTGTTGAACAACCTGGCCGGGCCGACGGGCGTTGAGAACGAGGCCACGCTCGCGCGCATCGTGGAGGAGATCACGCGCGGCGAGTCACTCGATGCGGCGGCGTTCGCCGAGCGGGCGTCGGCGTGGCTGCAAGCGCGCCACGCCTATGCGCTCGGTGCCAACATTCCGCGGGGTGGCCGGGACGACATTGTGAAGTGGCTCGATTCGAACGAACCGGGCTTCTGCGAGTATTTCGCGGGTGCGTTGACGGTGCTCAGTCGCGCGGCGGGGCATCCGGCCCGCGTCGTGGCGGGCTTTCGCGGCGGGTCGCTGAATGCGTTCGAGAATTACATCATGGTGAAGAACTCCGATGCGCACGCGTGGGTGGAGATATTCGATGGCCACGGCGCGTGGGTCCGGGTGGATCCGACGCCCGGCGGTTCGAGTGCCACTGGTCCCGCCGAACTGGCGGCGACGCAACGGGAGCAGGACAGCAGTTGGTCGGCACGCCTCGATACGCTGCGGGTGTTTTGGTATCGGCGCGTGGTGAATTTCGACACCCGGCAGCAAGTCGAGCTGGCGGACGCGGTGAAAACGCTGACGACGAATGCGGGCGATGAATTGCGCGCGCGGCTGGAAGCGATCAGCCAGCGCATCCGCGGGTGGCTCGCCGGACCATGGGACTTGAGGCGCGCGGGACGCGTGCTCACGGGCGCGGCGCTGGCGCTCGCGCTGGGAATGCTGGCGTTGCGCGGCTTGCGCTGGAGTGTGGTGCGTTGGCGGCGGTGGCGGAATCCTGCCGCCATGGATCCGGTGCGCGAGAAGGCCGGGAAGTGGCTGAAGAGAATTTCGGAACGTGGCGGGCGAATCGCGGACGGCCCAGCGGAGCACGGGGAGAGCGGCAGCACGCCGGCCGGGCGGTGGGAAATCAGCGCGGTGCGCGAAGACTTGCAGCGCCTGCGCTATGGCCGACGTGAGACCTGGCCGGACCCGCGCGGGGTGTTCAAGCGAGCGCGGGCAGTGCGGCGAAGAGACTGACTACGGCGCGCCGACCTGGAACGTCGCGGTGGGTTCGCGTTCGGATTTTTCCTTGAAGGCTTCGAGGATGGTTTTGACCACCGGCCCGGCGTTGGTGCCGCCGCCGTAGTTTTCGCCTTCCTCGCCTTCGAGCACGACGGCGATCGCGATGCGGGGATTCTCGAGCGGGGCGAAGCACACCATCCAAGCCAGCTCGATTCTGCCCTTCTGCGCGGTGCCGGACTTGGTGCCCGCCGTCAGCCCGTCCACACGGGCGAGCTTGCCGGTGCCGAATTGATAGCCCATCGCCATGCCGCGCACCAGCGCGGCGTAGTCCGCCGGAGAGAGCCCGATCTTTTCGGTGCGCTGTCGCGGCCGCTTTGGGTCGTGCATCAGTGTGGGCTTGGTCTCGATCTCACCACGGGCGAGCGAGGCAGTCATGCATGCGGCCTGCAGCGGAGAGATGAGGGTGTCGCCTTGGCCGATGGAAATATTGGCGGTGTCGCCGGGGAACCAGCGCTCCTTCATGTTCTCCAATTTCCACGTCGGGCTGGCGACGCGCGGGGTGCGAAATTCCGAAGGCAGCTCGATGCCGGTTGGATGATTGAAGCCGAAGCGCGCGGCTTCGGCGGCGATCAACTCCGGTCCCATTTCGAGGCCGTTCTTGTAGAAAAACACATTGCACGAATCGCGGATCGCGCCGGCAAGGTCGCGCTCGCCGTGGCCGGCGTGGAAGTGGCAGGGAAAGCGGCGCGCGCCCACCATGTAGTAACCCGGACAAATGACGTGCGTCGTCTCCGGATCGATCGTGCCGCTGCGCAGTCCGGCGATGGCGGTGATGACCTTGAACGTCGAACCGGGCGGATACTGTCCTTGCGTGGCCCGGTTGAGCCAGCCGCCGCTGTCCTGGATTGATTTGGCGGTTTCGAAACCGAGGCGCGGCACGAACTCGTTCAGATCGTAGGTCGGCGCAGAGGCCATCACGAGCACCTCGCCGGTCTGCACGTCGAGCGCAACGACGGCGCCGACTTTGCCGGCCAGGCCTTTTTCGGCGGCTTGCTGGAGCTCGATGTCGAGGCTGGTGGCGAGATTGCGGCCCTGGACAGGAAGCCGTTTCTCGATCGGGAGATCGACCTTGTAGCCCGATGGATCGACGCGATAAATGGCGCCGCCGGCCTGGCCTTGGAGCGTATCGTCGAATTTCTTCTCCAGCCCGTCGCGACCGAAGGCGCCCTTCATCTTGAAAGTCAGCAAATCGTCGCCGGGAAATTCCTCAGCCTCGGGGTCGTTGTCGATGCCGACGTAGCCGAGCACGTGCGCGGCCGCGGAGCCGAACGGATAATGTCGCGTGCTCGAGGCGTAAACTTGCAGCGGCGATTCCACTGGGAGGCGCTCGATGAGACGCGCGTATTCGTCGGGCGCGAGATCGTCGAGGAGGATGAAGGGGAGCAGCAGCGTTTGCGCGAAGTGCCGGTCGATGTCGCGGCTGCGCACTTTTTCCTGGCGGGCGAGGATCCCATTGACCTGATCGAGGTAGCGCTGCGCGACGGCGGTGCGGGCGATGCGATTGAGTTGGTCCGCGGTCGGGCGGTCCTCCTTCGGGAGGGCGCGGTAGTTGCGCAGGACCTTGCTGAACTCCGCGCGCAATTCCCCCCGGAGCTCCGCGAGGTTGAGCACCACGGAGAACCGGGCGCGGTTGCCGACGAGGACTTTGCCGTCGCGGTCGTAGATGTTCCCGCGCGGACCGGGAACAATCACCCGGCGCTGATTCTGGATGCGCTCGCGCTCACTGTAGAGGCCGCTCTTGAACAACTGCCGGTAAGCCATCCCGCTCGTCAGCGTGAGCACGATCGCTCCGATGACGCCGTAAAAGACGAGCATGCGCGGGTTGCGCGTGGCGTGGGCTTCGATGGGGGCGTGGGGCACGGAAAAAGCGGAATCAGCTGCGCGAAAAAATCAAAGCTCCACGCGGCGCCCGGTCTCGGGGTTGAGCCGAGCCAGTTCGAGCACCCGCGCGTTGAGCGCCATGAACCACGGTGTCGCGAGCCCCACGACGAGTTGCGAGGCGAGCAGATCGACAAAGAGGCGCAGCCACGCCTCGCCCGGACGCGGGTTGGCGCTGATGACGACGAACGAGAGAGCGAGAAACAGAAAAAGATTCGCGAGCAAGGCGACGACCGAGGCGAAGATCGGCTCGTCGCGCGGAAAGCGTTTGCGGCCGTAGAGCAGCGTGGCGTGCACGAGCCCGAGGAGCACGACATGGGTGCCGTAAGGCACAGGCTGCATCGCGTCGAACGCCAGGCCGGTCACGACGGTGGCGAGAAAACCGTGACGATAATCGAGACGCAGCGCCGCATAGCCGACGCACATGCCCATGACGTAAACGTGGACGGCGAAGGGCGCGAGGTAGTGGTTCAGCAGCCCCGCGAGCCAAAGGAGCAAGAGATTCGCGAGCGCGACGAGCAGCCAGCGGATGTCGCGGTTGTTCATGGGCGGTGGCGGGCGAAGGTGGGAGGGGCTTTACGCCCCGACCCGGAAATGCGCAGCTGCAACGTCGGGGCATAAAGCCCCTCCCACCTTTCAAACCATGAAAGCGCGCGCATCTCAGAATTCCTCCGGGCGCAGCGGCACGAGCACGGTGACTTCGCTCAGCGCGCTCAGGCGGTCGTCGAGGTGGACTTCGCCGGATTTGAACAAGCCGTCCGTGGACGGCTCGAGGCGCATGATGTCGCCGATCGTCAGGCCGGGCGGAAAAACGCCGCCGAGTCCGGAGGTGACGAGGCGCTTCGGCTGGTTGGGCGTCGCAAAAATGTCCACCGGGACGAACTCGATCACGCCACGCGGCGAGGCGAACGAGTCGTTGATGCCGCCTTGGTAGGAAATGGGGCGCGTGTCGCCTTCCGCGGTGGCCGCGACGCGGAATGTCGGGCTCGAAATCAAATCGACCACGGACGTGTAAGCGTGGACTTCGACAACCCGGCCCACGACGCCGCCGACGAACACGACCGGGGCGCCGACGGTGATGCCGTAATTCGAGCCCTTGCGAATGATGAGGCGCTGCCACCATCCGGAAAAATCGCGGCGCGCGACGCGAGCCGGCTCGAACCGGTAAGTCGGGAGCGGCGGGATCTTCAGCAGGTTTTCGAGGCGGAGAATTTCGGCGCGAAGCTGCTCATTTTCCTGCAGGCGCAGTTCGTAGGCGGAGTTGAGGCGCGCGAGGTCGCGGCCGGCCTCGATGATTTCGTTTTTCGGGCGCACGCGCAGCGCCCAGAAATCCTGCAAGTCCTGCACGTAGGATTGCGCGGCGGCAAAGGGCGCCTGGAGTTCGAAGAACGTGACGCGCGTGAAGGATTTCACGACCAGCGGCACGAACGTCCACAGGAGCAGCACGACGCCGAGCGTGAGGAAAGGACGAGCTTGATCGAAGCGGGTGGGGAGCACGGTGGAGGAGAGTGGTAGGGGCGCTTGCCCTCAAGCGCCCTCGCTCAAGGGCCGTTGGGGGCAACGGCCCCTACCGTGCGTAAATCAGAAGTCCGATGCGATGCGGTAGAGCTCGTCGATGTTGTTCAGGAACACGCCGGTGCCGTTCGCGACGGCGGAGAGCGGGTCGTCCGAGACGGTGACGGGCAGGCCGGTTTTTTCCGAGAGAAGCTTGTCGATGCCGCGGATGAGCGAGCCGCCGCCAGCCATCACGAAACCGCGATCGACGAGGTCGGCGGAAAGTTCCGGCGGGCAGCGTTCGAGGGCGGCGCGCACGGCCTCGACGATCGAGGCGATGGTGTCGGCGAGGGCTTCGCGAATTTCCTGCGAGGTGATGTGAATCGTTTTCGGCAGACCGGCGACGGAGTCGCGGCCCTTGACCTCCATCGCCAGCTCGGTGTCGAGCGGGTAGGCGGAGCCGATGGTCATCTTGATTTCTTCCGCCGTGCGCTCGCCAATCAGCAGGTTGTAGGCGCGCTTCATGTAGTTGATGATGGCGAGGTCGAGCTCGTCACCGGCGACGCGGATGGATTTCGAAAACACGATGCCGGAGAGCGAGATGATCGCGATTTCCGTGGTGCCGCCGCCGATGTCGACGATCATGTTGGCGGCCGGTTCATCGACGGGCAGGCCGACGCCGAGGGCGGCGGCCATCGGTTCGAGAATGGTGATGACTTCGCGCGCGCCGGCGTGCGTGGCGGATTCCTTCACGGCGCGCTTTTCGACTTCGGTGATGCCCGAGGGGATCGCGACGACGACGCGGGGCGAGACGACCTTGGAATTGTTGTGCACCTTCTTGATGAAGTAGCGCAGCATCGCCTCGGTAATGTCGAAGTCGGCGATCACGCCGTCCTTCATCGGACGGATGGCGGTGATGTTGCCGGGGGTGCGGCCGAGCATCTTTTTCGCTTCATCGCCGACGGCGAGGACCTTGCGGCTGCCGGTATGGACCGCGACGACGGACGGCTCGCGGAGAACGATGCCCTTGTCCTTCACATAGACGAGGGTGTTCGCGGTGCCTAAGTCGATGCCGATGTCGTTGGAAAAAAGTCCCAGCAGTTGGTTGAACATGTCGCGGTGGCGGGGTTTCCGAATCAAAGCCGCGCGCGAGCGAAATTGTCAAAGCCAAAGGCCTTGAATGGCGGGGGTTTGAGCGGGTTTTCACGCCGAGCGCGGGCTTGACGCAGCGGCGGTTTGCGCGCGTTTTCGGAATGCGCGCGCGCGGACCCCATGCAAGGCATCGATTTCATCCAGGATTTGGCGGTGGTAATGCTGGTCGCCGGACTGGTCGGTTGGGCGTGTCACCGCGTCGGCCTGTCGTCCGTCGTCGGCTATTTGGCGGCGGGCATGCTGATTGGGCCGTTTACGCCGCCATTCTCGCTCGTGACGAGCACGGCGCGGATCGAAACGCTCGCACAGGTGGGCTTGGTGTTCCTGATGTTCTCGATCGGCATGAAACTGAGCCTGCGCAAACTGCGGCGGCTCGGTCTCTCGCTCATCGTCACGACGGCGATTGGCGCGGTGGTGATGCTGATCTTCGCCCGCGCCTTCGGGGCGGTGCTGGGCTGGCCGCCGGTGCAATCGCTCTTTCTCTCGGGTATGTTGATGGTGTCGTCATCGGCGATCATCAGCAAGGTGTTGGCGGACGCCGGCGGCACGCACGAGAAGCCCAGCCAGATTGCCATGGGCGTCACCGTGCTGGAGGACGTGGTGGCCATCGTGATGCTCGCCACGCTCAATTCGTTCGTCACGACCAGCGCGGGCGACGCCGGCGGAGTGGGCGACACGCTCGGCTTGCTGGGGGCGTTTGTCACGCTGGCTGGCGTGGCCGGGCTGCTCGCGGTGCCGTGGTTGCTGCGAAAACTGTCCATCACGGCCAACGAGGAGCTGATGACGATCGTGCTGGCGGGCCTGCTGTTCATGCTGGCGATTCTCGCGGAGAAGGCGGGGTTCTCGCTTGCGTTGGGCGCATTTATCCTCGGCGCGATCGTGGCGGAGACACCGCACCGCACGCAGGTGGACCGGACATTCGAGGGCATGCGCGATGTGTTCAGCGCGGTGTTTTTTGTCGCGATCGGCATGTTGATCGACCTGAAGTCCGCGGCGCACCTGTGGTGGCTCGTGCTCGCGATTGCGGGATTTGCGGTCATCGGGCGCACGCTCGCCGTCTCGACCGGCATGATCGTGACCGGAGCGTCCACCCGCGATGCGTTCACCGTCGGCGCGTCAGTGACGCCCTTGGGCGAATTTTCGTTCATCATCGTCCAGCTCGGAGTGCTTGCAGGCGTGATGACGACGGATTTTCAAGCGGTGGCGGTCGGCGTGGTGTTGATCACGGCACTCACCGCGCCATGGCTGACGCGGCGGGCGCCCGCGCTGGGAGCGTGGATTGAGGACCGGCAGCCGCGCTGGCTGGAAAACTGGCTCTCTTATTATCGCGGCTGGCTCGAAAGGATGCAGGCGCGGCAGAAACGAAACATGCTCTGGCAGCTCAGCCGAAAGCGCGTGATCCAGATTGCGGTCGAGGTCCTGCTGGTGACCGGCCTGCTCGTGTTTGCCGAGAATTTGCTCGCGACGCTGGTGCCGTTCATTCCCGGCGAGAAACTTTTCCCGCAGGCGCCGCGTCTGCTGTTCTGGTCGGTGCTGGTGCTGCTGGTGGTGGCGCCGTTGTTCGCGATCTGGCGCAATGTTTCGGTGCTCGCGATGCTCCTCGCGGAAGTGAGCACGTCCGGTCACGCCAACGTCGCGAAGCTGCAACCGATGGTGGAGACCGGCGTGAAGGTCGTGGCGGGCGTGCTGATCTTCATCTGGCTGAGTGCGGTGGCGCCGGTCGCGGTGATGGGCCGATGGGTGCCGTTGCTCGTGCTGCTGCTCAGTGTGGCCGTGATGGTTTTTGCGCGGCACAAACTGGTCTATTGGCACAGTGTGCTCGAGTCGGAGTTGCAGGACCGGCTCGTGCAGAACGACGGCAAGTTCACGGGCACGGCCGCGCCGTGGCTCGCGCAGCACAGCGAATGGCTGCTGCAGTTGAACGAGTGCGTGTTGCCGGATCAGGCCGATGTGCGCGGCCGGACGCTCGGTGAACTCGGCTTGCGGGCGAAGTTCGGCGTCGTGGTCGCGGGCATCGAGCGGCAGGGCGTCATGGTCGGGAATCCCTCGCCGGAAACGGCCCTCTATCCGCGCGACAAGATTCTGTTGCTCGGTGATGCCAAGCAGACGGCGGCCGGAAAATTTTTTCTCTCCAGCGTGGACGGGACGGCCTTTGCCGACGCGACCACAGGATCGAATTTCGACGAAGTGCGGATGGAGACCTTCGAATTGCCTTCGGATTCGAGGCTCGCTGGCCGCACGCTGGCGGAGCTTGCGCCCACGAAGCAGGTCGGTGTGCAAGTGGCGGGGATCAACCGCGGCGGTCTGCGCATCCTGAATCCAAGCGGCGAGGAAAAGCTCCTGCCGCACGACGATGTGTTGCTGCTCGGCAGCCCGGATCAGATCAAGGCATTCAAAATTTGGGCGCGCGAGGGGACGGAGTAGAGGGGGCGTGGGGCGCGGTTCCGGGGCTGCGAGTTGGAGGGCCGGGCCGTGGACGGGTGAATCCGGCCAACAAAAAAGCGCGCCGGGGGGCGCGCTTTGAGAGTGTCGGGGCCGAGTGCCTCGCCTCAGTTGTTGCCTGGTTTGGTGTCGGTCTTTGCTTCCGGCGTCTTGGCGACCGGATCGTCCTTCGCGGCGTTCTTAAACTCCTTGATCGATTGACCGAGGCCTTTCGCAAGCGAAGGGAGCTTCGAACCGCCGAACAGGAGCAACAGGATCACCAGAACGATGATCAGCTCGGTCGGGCCGACGCCCATGATGCCAAGAAAGAGAAACGGCGCGGAGGTCATGAGGGTGGAAGACTACTTTCGGGGGCTTTTGAGTAAAGGGACAAAACTGGGCGTTTAATGCGAAGAACCGTGCCCCGGATAATTGCCGAGGAACGGCGGGAGCCCTCCGAGCGAGCGACCCATGCCGCCGGAGCCGGGACCGCCTTGCTTGATGAACTGCGGCGGGATTTGCGGCGGCTTCTTGAGCAGGTTTTGCGGGTTGTCGATCTGCTCGGCGTCGAAGAAACCGTGCAGTTGGCGAATGCGCGTCGGGTGGCGCATCTTGCGGAGCGCCTTCGCTTCGATTTGGCGGATGCGCTCGCGGGTGACTTTGAATTGCTTGCCGACTTCCTCGAGCGTGCGGCTGTAGCCATCGACTAGACCGAAGCGCAACGTGAGCACGCGGCGTTCGCGTTCGGTGAGCGAGTCGAGGACGTCCATGATCTTTTCGCGGAGGAGCGAAAAGGCGGTCATGTCGTAGGGATTCTCCGCGGACTTGTCCTCGATGAAGTCGCCGAAGGAGGTGTCGTCGCCGTCGCCGACGGGCGATTGGAGCGAGATGGGCTGCTGCGCCATCTTCATGATCTGCTGCACGCGCTCGACGGGCAGGTTCATCTCCTCGGCGACTTCCTCGGGCGTGGGCTCGTGGCCGAATTCCTGGAGGAGCTGCTTCTGGACCTGCATCACCTTGTTCAGCGTCTCGATCATGTGGACCGGGATGCGGATGGTGCGGGCCTGGTCGGCGATGGAGCGGGTGATGGCCTGGCGGATCCACCACGTGGCGTAGGTGGAGAACTTGTAGCCGCGGCGGTATTCGAATTTCTCGACCGCTTTCATCAGGCCCATGTTGCCCTCCTGGATGAGGTCGAGGAACGAGAGGCCGCGATTCGTGTATTTCTTCGCGATGGAGATCACGAGGCGAAGATTCGCTTCCACCATCTCGGTCTTCGCCTGGTGGGCTTCGCGGATGTGTTTCCGGCCGACCTTCAGGGTTTCCATCAGGTCGTGCGGCGTGACGCGCAACTCGGCCTCGAGATTTTTCAGGCGTGCGTTGACGGCGCGGACGTCGATGGCGGTGTCCTTCTTCGACTTCGGGTGCTTCGCGCGGTAAAGCTCAGTGTTGCACTTTTCGATCTCGTCGAGCTTCGGCTGGAATTCGAGGAGGAAGTCCTCGAAGACCTTCAGCTTGAAGAAGAATTTGACGTAGTTCTGCTTGAGGACGTTGTCGCGCTTCTTGAAGCGGATCATCGCGTTCTTGCGCGTCTTGTCGTCGCGCGCCTTTTGCGCGTCGAGCCAGGCTTCGGTTGCCGCGGCGTCGTTGTCGCGCGTGCTGAGCACAAGCTTCTCGAGGTTCTTGAAGTAGATTTCGCGGCTCTCGATTTTCTTGTCGATGACGAGGCGATCGAACCGTTCGGAGCGGAGCAGGAGTTTTTCGCCGAGGTCAGCGAGGTATTTGCCGATCGGACCGATGGCGAAGAGCGCGGCCTGCGCGTTGATTTCGGCGGTCTCGATGCGCTTGGAAATTTCGACTTCCTGCTCGCGGGTCAGCAGTGGGACCTGGCCCATCTGCTTGAGATACATGCGCACCGGATCGTCGAGGATGTCGTTGTTCGACGTGCGCGATTCCTCCTCCTCGGCCTCTTCCTGGCGCGCCTTGTAGCCTTCGACTTCCTGCGGATCGAGAATGTCGATCTCAAGATTTTGCAGGACGGAAATGACGTTTTCGATGTCCTCGGGATTATCGACGGACTCGGGCAGCGCCTCGTTGATATCCGCGTAGGTCAGGTAACCCTGCTCCTTCGAAAGACGGATGAGGTAGCGGATCTTGTCGTTGAGATCGCCGGTGAGATTTTCGAGCGCCTTCTCCTTGAATTCCTTCGTCGCGTCCGCCGCGAGGGCGAGCGGGGCGCTGTTTTTGGTCGGCCCGGGCGCGGCGGTCGCCGCGGCGGGGACATGGGCGGGCGCGGCATGTTTTGCCGGGGCGGCGGGTGCTGCAGTGTGCTTGGGCGCCGGCGCGTGCGCGGGTGCGTGCTTGGCGCTGGCGGGAGTCGGCGCGTGCTTCGCGGCCGGTTTTTCGGGAGCGTGTTTCGCGCTGGCCGCGTGCTTCGCCTCAGCGGGAGCGTGGCCGACTTTCGACGGGGAATGCTCCTTGGACTTGGCGGCTTTGGCGGCGGGTGCAGGCTTGGATTTGCGCGACATACGTAGGAAAGGCTATGCTCAGACGAGAGTTACTCGAAGCGGGCTGGGGCGGCGGACGGCTCAGGAGGCGACTTGCAGCCTCGGCGGATTTTGGAGCTGTCGGATGATTTCAGCGCGTTGCTTCAAGAGTGAAAATAGGTGCGGGTCACCATTTGTGCCCTGGGAGGCTATTTCAAGTTCTATTTGACGCAGGCGCGGTTCGTGATGGCGGCGCTGCAACGCACGGATGCCATCGTTGGCGAATTTCACCAAGTCCTCATCGCCCGGCGGCTCGAAGAGCAAGGTCGCGGCGAGGGCTTTTTCCTCTTGCGTCTCAAGGAGTTGGTCGAGGTGTTCGCGGCCCGGCCAACCGTTGTGCTGCGCCTCGGCGAGCACTCGGTCGAGCAGCCGTCCGGCGAGCGTCGAGGTGTCGATCCAGTCGTGCGGGAGTTGCGCCGCCATCGCGAGGAGCAGCGGCTCGTGATGCAGGCACAAATAAAGCAGGTGTTCCTCCACGCCTCGGGTATGGGCGTCGGCGGAAATACGCGGCGCGACGGTGGCGCTGCTTTCCGCGGTGGGCGGAGCATAACGCGCGGCCCCCGCCTGGCGCGCGAGCACCGCGCGAAAATCTCGTTCGAGTGCGGCAGGAGGGATGCGGAGCAGTTGGGCGATCTCTGACACAAAACCCGATCGCGCCACGTCGCTCTCGGCCTGCGCGACGATCTCGAACAAAGCCTGCGCCGTGCGCGCCTTTTGCTCCGCACCGGCGGTGAGCGGATTCGGCAACAGCGAGCGCACGGCGAACTCCATCGCGCCGAGCGATTGCTTTTTCACCACGGCGTAGGCGTCGAGGCCGCGCTCAAGGAACAGCAAATCGGGATCGAGCTTTTCCGCGCCGGCGAGCATGAGAAAACGCACCTCGAGTCCGGCCTTGAGCGCCATCGGCAGGAAACGCAGCGCCGCTTTCTGACCCGCGGAATCGCTGTCGAAAAAACACTCGACCTGCGGGTGGTAGCGGCGGAGCAGCAGGAGTTGTCCGTCGGTGATTGACGTGCCTTGCGGCGCGATCGCGGTCTTGAGGCCAACGCTCCAGCAGCGCAACGCGTCGAGCTGACCTTCGACGAGCACGAACGGATGGCCGTCGGTCGCGTGGCTGCGCGCGCGATCCAGATTGAAGAGCAGATTGCTCTTCGTGAAGATGGGCGTCTCCGGGGAGTTGACGTATTTCGCCTCGCGCGCCGGGTCGTCCTGCGGAGTCAATTCGAGTTGCCGCGCGGTGAACGCCACGACGCGATTTTGGTGATCGCGAATGGGGATCATCAGACGCCCGCGGAAACGCGGACGCAGCGTCGCAGCCGTGATCGCCGCGCCGTCGCGCACGAAGAACAGCCCGCACTGCCGCAGCGCGTCGTCCGTGAAATGTTTTTTGATCAACGCGTCCGCGAGCGCGCGATCCTCGACGGGCGCGAAGCCGATTTTGAATTCGTCCGCGAGCTCGAGCGTGAACTTCCGGTTCTTGACCCAGTAGTCGCGGATCCACGCGCCGTGCGTCGTCGCAGCGAGAAACGCCTGCCGGTAGAAATCCGCGGCGAGGTCGTGGATGTCGAAAATTTCCTGCCGCAACGAACGCTCCTCGCGCGTCGGTCCGCCGGAGCCGGCCTCGAATTCGAGTTCGACGCCAAAGCGCTTCGCGAGCGTCTCGGCGGCTTCGGTGAACTGCAGCCCTTCTGTCTCCATGACGAATGTGAGGATGTCGCCCGCCTTGCCGCAGCCGAAGCATTTGTAGAATCCCTTGTCGGTCGATACGTGAAACGAAGGCGTTTTTTCCGCGTGGAACGGACACAGTCCCTTGAACCGATTGCCGCCCGCTTTTTTCAGCGCCACGGTGCGCGCGACCACATCGTGGATATTCACGCGCAACTTCAGGTCGCGAAGGCTGCTGGCTTTAATGACGGGCACGTCGAGTAGCAGTAGAGCCGTCGCACCGCGCGCGCCGAGGAAAATCCGCGGAGCTTTGAATCAGATATGCCGACAAGGTGGCCCGCGACCTCCGGGCGCGGGTGGCGGATTCGCGGTTACAGTCCCCAGGCCCGGAGGTCACGGGCCACCTCGCATCCGCCAGTTCGGCCGCGGGCGCGTGCCATGCCGCCGACTCAGATTAAACTTTTCCGCGCCGGACGGGTCTGTCAACGTGCGCGGCCTCTGCAACGGGCCGGTGCGTCCCACCGTCAATACCTCCTCATGATCCTTTTTCCCGCCGGATTCGTCCGCTCGATTTCGCTCTCGCTCGCCTTCGTGTTCGCCGCGGTCGGCGGGTCGGCTCAAGATGCCCAGCCCGCGCCCGGACCGACCTCAAAACCGGTCGCCGCACCCGTGTTGCCCGTCTGGGAAGCGAAGCTGCCGGACTTCAGCGAGTCCGCCTACCGCTACGCCGTGGAGCAGATTCTGCAGGAGTGGGAGCGCACGAACGGCCGCGAGCTGAAACCCGGCGCAAAGAAAAAAGTCGGTCTGAAAATCTACACCGACTCCGGTCCGGGGCTCTCGACGCCGTTCCCGCTCGTGCGCGCAGTCATCGCCTCGCTCGAAAAGCGCGGCTATCCGCGTGAAAGCATTTTTCTCGTCGGCCTGAATCCCCTGCGCCTCCGCTTGACCGGATTCCTGCCGTCGTTCTCGACCGGCATCGCGCCTTTTCCCGGCCACCCGGTCTATGTGCTCGAGTCGGGCAAATTCTACGACCCGGCGTGGTTCTACGACAGCCCGCTGCCCGCGCGCTTCGACCCGATCACGAACGACCGCGCCGTCGAAGCCGCGGCGGACGGCAAGAAGAACACCACGCTCGAGGAGGACCGGAAGAGCTTTCTCGCGACGCCGTTGTTCGTGGACGCGGATTTTTGGATCAACTTGCCGGTCTATACCGATCATCCGGTGCTCGGGGTGAATGGCGCGCTCGTGAATGCCACGCTTTGGAACGCGTCGAATACGTTCCGCTTCTTCAAGAGCCCGGCGACCGCGCCGGCCGCGGTGGCCGAAATGGCGGCGATCCCGGAACTGCGCGAAGGCTGGGTGCTCACGCTCGCGAGCCTGCAACTCTACCAGTTCATCGGCGGCCCGTATTTCAACTCCCTCTATACGCTCTCCGAGCCGAAGCTGCTCGGCAGTTCCGACCCGGTGCTGCTCGATGCGTTGATGCTCGAAAGGCTCAACGCCGCGCGCAAACGCACCGGCTTCGAGCCGATCGGCGAGGACGAGACGCGCATGCTCGATTTCGCCCAGCAACTCGGCGTCGGCAACCGCAAGACCGATACGGCGCAGATCGTGCCAGTCGGCGGCGCGAACTGACAAAACGCGGGGCAGGGCGGATCGTCCCGGGCGGCCGCGCAAGCGTTTGAGGCCGCCACTTCACTCCGCCGCGCGTCGATCGTTGATTGTCGGGCTCTGGGATGTCCCCGACCCGCTCACCTGATTGCAGGCTGGAGGTCGATCGGTGCGAAGAGCAGCTTGCCGTCGAGCGCGGGATCCATCTGCAGCATCGGCATCCAGGGATTGAGCGGGTCGCCGGCAATCATCGGCATCCGCGAAATCAATCGTGGAGTCCCGGGTGGGCCGCCGACGATTTTGAAGATTCTTCCCGGTTGCGTGGGGATTCGCGAACCCGTGAGTGCAAAAGGGGTGAGCTTCAGCGGCACATGCGGCGAGCGGAGAAAAATCTCAGGGGCCTCAATGGGCGGCACCGGTGCAATGCCACTGGCCGGCGGAGCAAAGGTGGTCTCGGCGCTGACGACGACCGTAGCGGTCGCGAGCAGAACAAGTCGGCGGAGGTTCATGATGAAAGCTGGCCCGATGCACGGAAGGACAGCACACCGCGCGGTTGGTTCAACGCGAATCCGGCCAAGCGCCCGCTGGCGCCGTGTCGTCTGGAGAAGCGAGCCCGTCTTCGCCCCGCAGCTGACGCCGCGTCACAGCGTCACCGTCAGCCGCTGCCGCTCGCGGTCTTTCAGACCGAAGCGGGCGTAGAGACCGTGCGCGGCGGCGTTGTCGCGGCTGACCTCGACGTGCAGCGCACGGAGCTCGCGTTTTTTTGCCTCCGCGAAAAGTTCGCGCAGCAGCGCGTTGCCCACGCCTTGGCGCCGTGCGGTCGGGCGCACGAACAAGTCGTCGATGAAGCCGTCACGCGCGCCGAATTCCATGCTGTGCCGGACCGTGAGCACCGCATGTCCGACCGCAGCGCCGTCCCGTGCGGCGAGCCAAACGGCACCGAATGCCGGCTCGGCGAGCAGCGCGGCAAAGCTCGCGGCGGCCCATGCGTCGTCGAGCGGGTAGGCGGCCTCGGCGTAGAATTCACGCATCAGGCCCACGAGCGCGGGGATGTCCGCCGGGGTAGCACGGCGCGTTGTGGGATTCATTAGGCTCGGGGATATCCCGTATTCCGGTGCGCGCAAGGGGTGGCGCGCGGGAGTTTTCCCTTGAACCAACCGCTTCCGCGGCAACTCTCAGCGCGATGTCTTCCGCTGCGTATCTCCCGCTTCTGGTCCAAGTGACGCTGGCCGCCGTGATCACGGGCGGCGTGATCGGCGCGAGCCACCTGTTCGGCCAGCGGTTCAAACGCAATGCGATCAAGGACACCGCCTACGAGTGCGGCATCCGCTCGGAAGGCAGCACACACACGCGGTTCTCGGTGAAATTCTACGTCACCGCGATGCTCTTCATCCTGTTCGATATCGAGGTCGTGTTCCTTATCCCGTGGACGTTCGTCTATCGCGATTTTCTGGCCAACCACATCGCGATTCTCGCGCCGATGATGTTCTTCCTCGGTGTGCTCGTGCTCGGCCTCTTCTACGAAGTGCGCAAGGGCGCGCTCGAGTGGGAGAAATAGTCGGCGGGCAGCCCGGTTTTCTGAATGTGGAACTCAGGAAATCCGGTTCGGTCCGCATCACTGTTCCGGCAGACTTCCCGCTTTCTGAGTTCCACCTCCTTACCCCCCGCCGATGCGGCTAGACAAATACATCACCCGCGGTCGCGTCGTTGACCTCGCCAGCGCCGACATGGAAGGCGCGCTCGAGGAATTGCTGAACCTCACGGTCGATCGCTTTCCCGATCTCGACAAATCGGCGTTGTTGAAGGGCCTGTTGCGCCGCGAGAACACGATGACGACCTACCTCGGCCTCGGCGTCGCGCTGCCGCACGTGCGGGCGAAGATGGGCCGGCGTTACCTGCTCGCGGTCGGCCGCAGCCATTACGGCATCCGCTACGACGGCGCGATGGAGAACGAGCCGGTGCGACTCGTCATCATGCTCATCGCCGGGGAGAAAACGCGGGATTACCTGCAGGTGCTCGCCTCGCTCGCCCGGCTGCTGAAGGAGCAGGATTTCGTCGATGGTCTCGTCAACGCGCCCGACCTCGACACGCTCTACGAGCGGCTCTTCGCCGGCCTCGGCGGCATTGCGCCCAAGCCCGCGGCGACGACCTCGAATCGCGTTAATCGCATCATATTGCGCGAGGCCGAAAAGATCGCGCGCGGCACCGGCTGCAAGGCGATCATGGTGTTCGGCGACACGTTCACCGGCGGCTTCGAGGCGCCGAAATGGGGTCCGGCGCTCAAGACGTTTCTCGTCACGCGCAATTTGTCCGACGCAGACGATCATCCCGGCCGCTACACGGACACGATCCAGGTGCGTTCGTTTTCCGCGCAACGACTCGCGCAATTGCGCAGCGCCGTGCTGGTGGGCCTGACGCGCGGCACAATTCAATTTTCCGATCGCATCTGCTGCGTTGGCGGCATGGCGGGCAGCAACCAGTTTGACACCGTCGTGGTCGTCGATGTGGAAAGGGAATTCCAGACGTTGCTCAGCGGCCACGCGGACCTGTTGCCCGAGGACGTGAAACCCGAAGTGCTCGAACGCGTGATTGGCATCGCGACCGAGCTCGCGGTTGAAGGCCGCGAGGGCCGGCCGGTCGGCTGCCTGTTCGTCGTCGGCGACAGCGCCAAGGTCGAGCGTGCCTCGAAGCCGCTCGTGCTGAATCCGTTTCATGGCTATCGCGAGGAGGACCGCAATATCCTCAATCCGTTCATGGACGAAACCATCAAGGAATTCTCGTCCGTTGATGGTGCCTTCATCATCCGCGGCGACGGAGTCGTGGAAACCGCCGGCTCGCTCCTGCAGGCCGCGGATTTCTCGCCCGCGCTCCCGAGCGGTCTCGGTTCCCGACACGCCGCCGGCGCGGCGATCTCAGTTGCCGCCGATTGCATCGCCATTGTCGTGTCGTCGAGTTCGGGCCAAGTGATGCTTTTCCGGCGCGGGGTGATGATGCCTCTGACGGAAAAGAAGGTAACCGTCTGAGGGGCTTGGGGTTGGTTGCGGCTGAAGCGGAACTCCTTCCCTAGCGCGACGGCGATTTTTCGGGGCGAAGAATTTAGGGTTGCGCGGGGCGGGTCGGGGAACTTTTGTCGTCCGTTCCAACCCATTTAAGCCATGCAAGAAACCGTCATCCTCGAGTGCACTGAGGCCCGCAAAGAGGGCAAACCCGTCTCGCGCTACCTCACGAAGCGCAACAAGAAGACCGTCACCGAGCGTATTGAGAAGAAGAAGTATAATCCCTTCCTCAAGCGCCACACGGTGCACAAAGAGATCAAGTAAGTCTCCGTTCCGGGCTGCGAGCCCGTCCGATTGAGCCGGTCGTCCGACCGGCTTTTTTCGTGTCCGCGGGGTGCGTCGGCAGAGCGAATTTTCGAAGTCGGGTGGGGTGGTCGGTCGGTGGCGCGCGCGCCATTTTGCCGGTTCACTCGGCTGACGCGCTTTCTGCTTTTCTGGAGCCGGGCTCGCGAGCCCGGCCGGCGCTCAACGCTGGAGAGTCCTCCCGGGGTCAGCGACCCCGGCTACACAAGTCTTGAAAATGCCTTAACGCCGCCGATGTCGAGTTGCGCGCCAGCGCGCAACCTACCGGAGTGGCGCAATACCGCATCGAAGACGCCTCCACGTCGCGCGGTCGTTTGATCGCGCGTTTCCGACCTTAGGCCGACTTCTGCGTCGGCGCCGAAGTGGGACCGGGAAATTTGCCGCCGCCTTGCGCGGCGACTTGCGCGCGGCGATTGGCACGCCACGCATCGCGATGCTTCCGAATCCAGTCGAGCAGCGCGCGTTCGAAACCGATATCGTAACCGAGCCGCTCCGACTCGATCCACTTGTGCTTCAGGATTTCCTCCCGCTCGGCCAAAAATTCCTGGTAGAGGTTCGACTGTTTGACGAACTCCTTGCTGCCCTTGGTGTCAGTGGTGCCGGCGGGTGACATGGTGGGGAATCAGCGACGACACCGGGGCGGACAAGCCGGCTGATGTGTCGCGGTGACCTTCATGGGACTACTTAGAATTCACCTTTGCCGCGCGTGTCAACCGGCTAGACCTTCAGCTTCGTCAACATCGTGAGTGCGATCGTGCGGAACACCTCGGCCGGCTTGCTCGCCGGGTTGTTGACTACCACGGGCATGCCGCAGTCGCCGCCTGCGCGTATTTCCGGAAACAGCGGCACTTGCCCGAGCAACACTGTGCCGAGGGCTTCCGCGGTTGTGGCGCCGCCGCCTTCGCCGAAAAGCTGCTGCCGGTTGCCGGCGGCGTCCTCGAACCAGCTCATGTTTTCCGCCACGCCGAGCAGCGGCACGTTGACCTTTTGGAACATGATGCCGCCTTTGCGCGCCACGTTCGTCGCGGCGATTTGCGGCGTGGTGACAAGCACCGCGCCGTCGAGCGGCAGCGTTTGCACCAGCGAAAGCTGC